>NZ_JBHSED010000040.1:0-482015 GCF_042651945.1 Cohnella boryungensis
CAAGGAGCGATTCGCTGGAAATTTCAAAAGTTCCTTTCCAGCCCCTCGGGGACTGGAAACTGACTTAAAGATGCTTTCAAAAGATACTATACGAGGAGAGTAGGAGGATTCCTGAATAAACTCTTCAATATAGCCGCTCTCCAATATGCCGTCGATCGAGATCCGTTCCAATCTTCGCCGTACCTCCTCCACCAGAGACGGCTCGGCAATCCCGTTGATGTACATGATGGCGACATTCGTCAGCGTTACCGAGCCGATCCGCCTTCCCTCCAGCCAAAGGCGCGAATCTTTGATCTTGCGGCGAATGAGCGCGGTATTCGTGCGGATATTTTCCGTGAATGCCTCCATGGGACCGCGCACGACGTTCTGCGAGGTCGGCTCTCCTACGTTGCGGTCCTTCCAGCCTTCCGCTCCGATGGATAGGCATTCGCGGCAATCCTCCAGCAAGAAGATGGCTTTGCCTGAGATTAATTG
This sequence comes from Cohnella boryungensis, assembly GCF_042651945.1. Lineage (NCBI taxonomy): Bacteria > Bacillati > Bacillota > Bacilli > Caryophanales > Paenibacillaceae > Cohnella > Cohnella boryungensis. The sequence goes on from NZ_JBHSED010000040.1 coordinate 475, forward strand.
GCTGAAGAGCTGCTCCTTGTCCCCGAACATCTTCACATCGCCGGCGGCCAAGACGGACGCCTTGATCATGGCGAGGCGATCGCCGTCGGCTTCCTTGCGGGATTGCTGAAAGCTCAGCGTCGTATGCAGTATGACGCGCGAATCCGTTAATCCGTCTATGTAGATCAGAGCGCCGTTCCAGCCTTGGCCGCCTGTCATTTCCTTGATCATCAAGTCCTCGCTGCCGCCCATCGTGCTTTTGATCATTTCCAGATTCGCCTTCAGACTCAGCTCTAATCCGGTGTTCTTCGATGCTTGCATGGCAATTCTCCCCAACCTGTAATCATGACGTTAGCGTATCCAAATGTGAGCTTAATATGCCCGCTATAAGCCCGTGCGGAGGGCAGATTCGAATTGCCCTGCCCGAGGAAGGGGGGTACAATGGCTATTGGAGAGTAAGGACGGATCGCATTTGCAAGGAGGAATGGATATGGATGTGCTGCAGGTTGTCGGATACAAGAATGCCGGCAAAACAACGCTGGTGTGCGAGCTGCTCCGTCATTATAATGCCCAAGGACGCAGGTCGGGGACGATCAAGCACGATGCGCACGCCTTCGAGCCGGACGTTCCGGGGACGGATACGTGGCAGCATCGCCGCGCCGGGGCGGCGGCCACGGCGATTACTTCCCCGGAGAGAACGGCATGGACGATGGAGCGGCCTTCCACGCTGGATGAACTGTTGTCCGACATGGAGCGGCATTCGTTGGACATCGTTATCGTGGAGGGCTTTAAGCAGGAGCGACATAACAAGATTGTTCTGCTTAGAGGAGAAGACGACGCAGAGCTTCTGCGGTTGAGCCATGTGATTGCCGCCGCGGTGCGAACGCCAAGCGAGGAAATCGAAAGACTGGCGGCGAGTCTGGGAGTCCCGCTGTTCGTAACGGGCGAATATAATTGGTCGGCTCTTCTGGCCAAGCTGCCGGGCTTGTCGCATCGAACAACGGGGACGGTAGGAAGTTGATGAGGCAGAACGCTTCCGGCCGCGAATCCCAGTCATCGGCAGGAAGTGCCGGAACGGCCTTGAACGAAGCCCAGAACCAGGCCGCTACGCATGGCGAAGGTCCACTGCTGCTGCTGGCTTCGCCGGGATCGGGAAAGACGACCACGATGCTGATGCGCATCGGCTATCTCATCGAAGAGAAGGGCGTTCAGGCGTCGCGAATCAAAGCCGTTACCTTCAGCAAAGCTTCGGCGGAGGATATGATGTCTCGCTTCGCAAGATTGTTCCCGGCGTTGGCGGAAGGGCAGCGGGCTCCCGATTTTTCCACCATTCATAGTCTTGCTTTCGGAATTGTCCGGGAGCATTTCCGCAGCCGAGGAATCGTCTATCGCTTGATCGAAGGCCGATCCGATTCCGCTCGGGACGGGCAGACGCTTAACGAACCGCGCAACGAGCCGAGCAAGACGATCATCCTCCGGGATCTGTACCGGCGCCTTCAAGGGGAATATCCGCCGGACGACCGACTGGAGGAGCTTACGCGTTATATCGGCTTCGTGAAGAACAAGCTGGTTCCCCTTGATCGGCTGTCGGAAGTCCGCTGCGACGTTCCGAATGCGGAGGCTCTGTTCCGGGAGTATGAGCGCTACAAGCTGTCGGGAACGGATGCGCTGCTGATCGATTATGACGACATGCTGACGATTGCCCACGCGGCGCTTGCCGAGGACCCTTCGCTGCGAATGAAGGTTCAGAAGCGTTACGATTACGTGATGACAGACGAGAGCCAGGATACTTCGTTAGTCCAGCATGCCATTCTGGAGCATCTCGTTCAAGGGCACGGCAATCTATGGGTGGTGGCGGACGACGATCAAAGCATCTATGGCTGGAGAGCCGCCGAGCCGGGCTATCTGCTGGATTTCAAGCGGAAATATCCCGCTGCGAGGCTGCTGAAGCTGGAGCGCAATTACCGATCCACCCGGAGCATCGTAGACGTTGCGAACCGCTTCATCAAGCGGAATAAAAATCGCTACGACAAGAACATGTTCACCGAGCGTCCGGATGGCGATCCGATTACGATCACGGTGCTGCCGGATTATACCTTCCAGGCGAAATATATCGTGGAAAAAATAATCGACAAGGGCCGACTCGGAGAGACCGCGATCTTGTATCGCAACAACAGCTCCTCCATCCTGCTGATGAACGCGCTGGATCGGGCAGGAATCCCCTTCCGCATTAAAGACGGAGATGCGCGTTTTTTCTCCCATTGGATCGTGGAGGATCTGCTGAACTTCATGCGTCTGACCTTTAATGACCGGCGGGCGGACGTTCTGGAGAAAATCCATCTGAAATTCAACGGTTACGTATCCAAGCGGCAAATGGCCCAATTGCTGGAGCTGGAGGCGGATAGGGAAGACTCCGTATTCGACCGGCTGCTGAAGCACGTACCGCTGCAGGATTATCAAGTGAAGCCGCTCGGGGCATCCAGGGATATTTTCCGCCAAATGAGCGGAGCCCCGCCCCGGGAAGCGATCCGGATCGTCAGAGACAGACTCGGCTATGACAAGGCGATTGAGAAGACGTGCGAGCGGATGGGCTATCGCAAGGAGGCGCTTGTCGGTATTCTGAACGCCTTGGAGGAAATCGCCGAGCCGTTGGAGACGATGGAGCAGTTTGCCGCCCGGCTGAAATACCTGGAGGCGCGAATGCGGCAATCGGGAGCGAACAAGGACGTTGAAGCCGTGACCCTGTCGACCCTGCACAGCTCAAAGGGGCTGGAGTTCTCTCGCGTCTATATGGTCGATCTGGTAGAAGGCATTCTGCCCTCAGCGGATGACGCGCGCAGGTTCGATAAGGGCGACTCGGCGGAGATGGAAGAAGCGGCGAGGCTGTTCTATGTCGGGATGACTAGGGCAAAGGAGGAGCTGGAGCTGCTTGCATACGGGAGAAAAGAAGGAGAAGCGGTGCAGCTTTCCCGCTTCGTCTCGGAGGTGCGGGAGCTGCAGCGGCCCCATGCGGATCAGCCGAGCGGGAAGGCGCATTCGACTCTCCAGCCCCCTCCGACCCCCGTCGCCGCCGGAAATCCGAATGCCATACGCAATCCCGAAGCGTTAATCGTAGGCGCGCGCGTAAGGCATCCCGTATTTGGAGACGGAGAGATCATACTGAAGATCGGAGACAGCGTCGAGATTCGGTTCGGACAGGAGACCAAAAGACTGTCCGCGAACATCTGCGTTCAGAGAGGACTTCTGGAGCCGTCGCCGACCGTCCGCGCTCAGGAGCCGGTCGATCGGTAGCGGCGAACGCCGAATTGCCAGAACAGCAGGCACGGGACGAGGAACAGGCAGCCGGCCAGCGGCATCAGCATGTACAGGAAGCCGGGCCCTTCGCTCCGGTCCAGAATGTACTGCAGCGGCAAGTAATTGACGCAGCCGAACGGAATGACGTAGGTGAAAAATCGCGTCACCCATTTCTGATAAATGTTAAGCGGATACTGCGCCATTTCCCTTCCGCCGTCGGTGAAGATGCTGGACACCTCCAGCCCTTGAACCGTCCAGAAGCACATTGCGGCCATCAGGATGAAGATGCCGGCGAAGATCATCGTGCCGCTGACGATCATGAAGAGCAAGGTTGCCGCCTTCATCAGCGTCCAGTGCGCCTCGACCTGGGCGACGGCCCATACGAGAACGATCAGGCTTTGAAGCAGCCTGCCGATTCGCGTAAACTCGAATTTCGAGCCGAGCACTTGCAGGACGGTGCTTCTCGGACGCACGAGCAGACGATCGAACTCGCCGCTCACGACCAGGCCCGAGAACATGTCGAACCCCCTCGCCAGACACTCCGCGATGGCGAATGCCATATGGATAACGCCGAAGACGAGCGCAACCTCGAAAAACTCCCAGCCCCTGATCTGACCGAAGCGCTCGAACAGAAAATACAGGCCCGCAAATACGGAAAAAGGAATGAAAAATTGCCCGAAGGAGAGCAGCCAGAAAGAAGCGCGGTATTGCATCTGGGCTTTGAATAGAATCCATAAATATTTGCCGAACAAGCGCATGCGTTAACCTCCCTGAACGACGACCCTGCGCAGAGCCCGGGACATCGTGAATCTGCCTAGGATGACAAGCGCCGCGAGCCAGATCAGCTGAACGGGAATCGTCAGCAGGGCTTCGTTCGCGGCGATGTGGCCGGAATAGACGCGGAACGGAAAATCCGCGGAGAGCCGGAACGGCAGCGCGTAGACGATGGATTGAAGCCAATCGGGCATCAGCGGAATCGGGATGACCATACCGGCCAGAAACTCGCCGGCGACCCCGAACATGAGAAGAGAGCCGGCGGGAGACAGGGTCACGAAGGTGGAAATGTAGATGAGCATGGAAATGGCGACAAGGATCAGCAAGCCGAGCGCCAGCGCGATCAGGAACAGCCCGGCGGCAGCGGGATTGTGCGGCAGCGGGAGGCGGTAGGGCTCGGGCAGGCACAAGGCGACCGCGAGGATCGGCAAGCAGCGCAGCGCCGCGCTGGACAGCCGCTGCGCGAGCAGCTTGGCATACCAGAGGGCGTATATTCCGCTGGGGCGGCACAGCTCGTAGGCAATATTGCCCGTTGTAATCAGCTGGAACAGCTCGTTATCGCGAAACCAGAGCATGATCAGGGCGAGAAAGGCTTGCTGGAGCCAGACATAGGTGACAAGCTGCGATAAGGAGATTGGAGGATTGACCAGCCCGTGGCTGTAGAAGGCCTCATAGACCATGATCAGGATGAACCCCCAGAAAAACTGCGTGGCAACCCCCGCCAAGGCGGCAGACCTGTATTGAAAGCCCATGGCAAGGCGCAGACGGAAAACCGACAGGTAGCCTCTCATGTAATATCGAACTCCTTGTACATCTTGACGAGCGCGTCTTCGATGGGCGAGCCGCCTTGGGCGATTCCGCCTTCGGCATTCGCGTATTTGTCCCGCATTGCGCCCAGCTCTCCGTCATAGAGCAATCGTCCTTTGCCGATCAGAAGAATTCTTTGCGCGAGAGCTTCGATGTCGCTCATGTCGTGCGTCGTGAGGATGACGGTGACGCCCTTTTCCTTATTGATCGTCGCAATGAATTGTCTGACGGCGATCTTCGATACGGCGTCGAGGCCGATCGTCGGCTCGTCGAGGAAGAGTATGGCGGGACCGTGCAGGAGAGAGGCGGCAATTTCGCAGCGCATGCGCTGCCCGAGGCTGAGCTGGCGAACCGGGATGCGAATGATTTCCCCAAGATCGAGCGTTTCCGTCAGCAGCTTGAGATTTTTTCTGTACTCCGTCTCCGGCACATCGTAGATGTCCCGCAGAAGGTCGAACGAATCGATCACGGGCACATCCCACCATAGCTGCGACCGTTGGCCGAACACAACGCCAATATTCCGGACGTATTTGACCCGATCGAGCCAGGGCGTGTAGCCCATAATCTCGCACGTTCCGCTGTCCGGGACGAGAATGCCGCTCATGACTTTGATCGTCGTCGATTTGCCGGCGCCGTTAGGCCCGATGTATCCGACAATCTCCCCGGGCTTGATCGTAAACGAAACCTCGCTGAGCGCGGCCACTTCCTCGTATTCTCTTCGAAACAGCGACTTCATCGCGCTCCCGAGCCCCGAATTGCGCTTGGCTACCTTGAAGCTTTTGCTGATACCGCTTACGGTGATCACGGATATTGTCCTCCTAATTGAAATAAACAGAAAGGAAGAGAATGGTATCATTGCGGTAAAAGCGTTGTCAAGCCCCAAATTTGCAAGCTGTCATTGTGCTGTGATCATGTCACCCTATAACTGTTCTGAGATAATGCCACCATGGGACAGGTGACAGTGACATTGAGCAGAGCGGAATTGAAGAAGGTTTTTGTGGTGGAGAAGATCATTAGCGGACAGATGACGAATGCGGAAGGAGCAGCGGCACACGGAGCAGGTGAGGAGAAGAGTAGTGCTGCAAAGTCGAACTAACGGCCAGCACGGAGCAGGTGAGGAGAAGAATAGTGCTGCAAAGTCGAACTAACGGCCGGCACGGAGCAGGTGAGGAGAGGAGAGGAATAGTGCTGCAAAGTCGAACTAACGACCAGCACGGAGCAGGTGAGGAGAAGAGTAGTGCTGCAAAGTCGAACTAACGGCCAGCACGGAGCAGGTGAGGAGAGGAATAGTGCTGCAAAGTCGAACTAACGGCCAGCACGGAGCAGGTGAGGAGAAGAGTAGTGCTGCAAAGTCGAACTAACGGCCAGCACGGAGCAGGTGAGGAGAGGAATAGTGCTGCAAAGTCGAACTATCGGCCAGCACGGAGCAGATGAGGAGAGGAATAGTGCTGCAAAGTGGAACTAACGGCCAGCACGGAGCAGGTGAGGAGAAGAGTAGTGCTGCAAAGTGGAACTAACGGCCAGCACGGAGCAGGTATCCAGCATCCCACAAGCAAGAGCCATTCCCATGGTATCCTGTATTCTCAACATAATCGCTATGTCGATGCGTTCTGATGAGTCGCCTCGGCACCACTTGAACATGACATTTTCTCAGACGTTTGACAGCCCCAAATTTGCAAGCTCCCCTCTGGCAATCCGATTAGCCGGTATCCCTTTCGTTCAGGCGCTTTCACGGAACTCCCGACCTTCTCCCAAGCGCGCTCCCCGAAATTGTATATTTTTATCCCTCGATGATGGAAATGGCAACTTATCGCCCCGCGATCTCCTCTTTTATAATGAAAAGGTAGGATCGGCGCTTGCCGACCGATTCCGTTCCGTCTCCTGCTATAATGGAAGAATGATGATATCCGAGAGGACGGACGCCGAAAAATGAGTCTGAGCAAACGCATATTCGCCGCATTTTTCGCATTTATTATTTTGCCCTTGTTCGCATTGGGAACGATTGCTTATTTGGTATCCCAGAAGGTGACTCAGGAGAAATACGCGGAGCAGACGGAGCTTACGCTCAAGGCGATCGGACGGAATATCAACAACATGATCAAGGAAGCCAACTATTTCTCGGACTTCTGGGTCACGATGGAGGACAGCGTCGAGGTGGCCGAGCAGTCCATCGACGACGCCAACGCGGGAAGCGGGGAGGTTGCGAACGATGCGACGAGGGGCTCAGAGTCTTATTTTCAGCTGCTGGAGAAGGAGAAGCTCCGTCAGCGCGTGCTGCTGACCTACCCCGGCATTAATTCCGTCACGCTCTATCGCAACGACGACAAGCAGGTGAACGTCAATTTCTCCAAGGATACGCCGATTGCCCGAGGAGATCTGGAAGGCCATCCAATCTACCAGGAAGTGCTGCGGAAGAACGGCGCGCCCGTATGGATCGGGCCCAATGAGGACCCGAAGCTGACCGGGGAGAACAACCTGTTCACGCAAATCCGGGTTCTGCTGGATATCGATACGCTGAAAAGCAAAGGCATATTGGTCACCCGGTTTCAGATGAGCGAATTGAACCGGATATTCAGCTTCTATAACAGCCAGGGAAAGATCGACCGCCGTTTTCTCATCGTGGCGGGCAACGGAAACATCGTGTACGACAACAGCCAGCCGGCCGAAGGCAGGCGAATCGGAGACTACCTGGATACGGACAAAGGGATCGATATGGCCAGCGCGTCGGCGCAGAGCAGAACGATTGCTTTCGATGGGCATAAAAGCCTGGTATCCGTTCAGGATTTGCAGCTGCAGCGGCTGGGCGTCGGAGATTGGAAGCTGGTCATGGTCACCTCCTGGCAGTATTTGTCCGGGGATTCGGCGCTTGTGTTGCGCTGGATGATCGCGCTGACGTCCGTCTCGCTGCTGCTGGCGCTTGTATTTAACCTCATGTTTGTCCGCAGAACGGTCATTTTTATCGTGCGCGTCGTGAGGGCGATGCGGCAGGTGGAGCGGGGCGATTTGTCCACTCGGGTCGCGGTTGTCGGCAACGATGAGACGACTGCGCTCTCCCGAGGCTTCAACAGTCTGGTCAGGCGGGTATCGGAGCTGCTGGAGGACGTGAAGGAGGAGCAGTCGCGCAAGCGCAAGGCCGAGATGATGCTGCTGCAAGCGCAGATCAAGCCGCATTTCCTGTTCAATGCGCTGGAGTCGATCAATATACTGGCCGTACAGAATGAAGGTCGCAAAGTCAGCAAGATGGTGCAGCGGCTGGCGAACATTTTTCGCATTAGCATCCAGCAGAAGGAAGAGATTACGATCGAGCAGGAGCTGGAGCACCTGATGAGCTATTTGGAAATTCAGAAATATCGGTTCGAGGAGCTGTTCGAGTATACGATCGACGTTCCCAAGGAGCTGATGAGCCGAACGATTCTGAAGCTGACGCTGCAGCCGCTTGTAGAGAACAGCATCCAGCACGGGTTTGAGGGCATCGCGTATATGGGGAGGATCGAGATCAAAGCCGTTCAGGAGGATTCCGATCTTGCTTTCTACATAGCCGATAACGGCATCGGCATCCCGGAGCATCGGCTGCTCGGCCTGGCGAAAAGCGGAATCGCCGCCTTGCACGAGGAATCGCCGGAAACCGGAGAGCGGCGCGGGCTCGGCGTAGGGAATGTCGCGGATCGGCTGCGCATTCATTATGGGAGCGGCTATGGCTTGATGCTGTGCAGCGCGCCGGGGCACGGCACGATCATTAAATGCTTGATTCCGATGGAGATGAGAGGTGACTCCGCATGAGGCTCAAGGCTTTGCTGATCGACGACGAGGTCAATATCCTGAAAAATCTTCAGTCGGTGGTGCCCTGGGAGGAGCTGAATATCGAGCTGATCGGCACGGCCCGCAACGGGGAGCAAGCGCTGGAGCTGGCCAGATCCGGGAAGCCGGAGCTCATTCTGTGCGACATCCGGATGCCGGTCATGGACGGGATCGCCTTCCTCGGCGCGCTCCGGGAGTTCGATACGCTGGCCGAAGTCATCATGATGACCGGATATCAGGACTTCAAGTACGTCCGATCCGTCATCCGCTATGAAGTGAAGGACTACATTCTGAAGCCGATCGATTACGAGGAATTGATCGAAACCATTCGCCGGCTGGCCGATGGCGTCAGGGAGCGGAATCGGGAAGAGCGCTCCATCCAGCAGGAGTGGCAGCGGGTCTTCCATCTGGCGTACGAGAAGGTGCTGTACGATCAGATTATCGATCTGAGCGGGGCGGCCAGCAGGCCCTTCCTCCAGCTGGGAGAACTGGGAGGAGAGAATCTGGCCTTCGCTATGATGCTTGTTGACGTCGAGGATTATTCCAAGCGCGAGCGGGCATGGGAGGACAAGGAACGAAAGCTGTGGAACTTCGCCATTCATAACATTTTACAGGAGAACCTGGCCTCCTTCGGCGTGTCCCATTCCGTCATTCAGGTTCGCCGCGGGGAATGGTGCGTGCTGATCGAGAGAAGCCCGCCGGAGCTGTACGAGCGTCAGCAGTGTCAGTCCTGGGCGGAAAAGCTGCGGCTGGCGGTTCAAAGTTACTTGAAGCTGAGCATAAGAGTTGCGCTGCATCCGACGGAGGTTTCGTTGAAGCAGCTGTCCAAGACGTACAAAAGCTTGCAGCGCTCGCTGTATCTCGTGACCCCCTCCAATGCAGGCATCATCGTATCCGAGAGAGCCAGAGGCAATTTCGATACGTCCCAGCAGCTGTGGGATACGATCGAGGAGATGGTGACGGGCTTGAAGCGCTGCGACCGGAGGCGCACCGAGACGGCGCTGAAGGAGCTGAATGAAAGCTTCCGGGCGCTTCCGGAAAATTCGTTCGAGCGGGTGGCCCCGATTGCGCATTATCTGTGCATCCATCTGCTTCGCGAGATGAGAAGCATGGACGTGATGAGCCGGGAAGAGGAGCTTGGGATCTGGCGCGAGATCGACCGGCATCAGGGAATTCGAGAGACGCTTCATGTGGTCAACCGGCTAGTGGACCAGTCGATGGAGAGTGTTATGAAAAAGAAGACGAGCGACGTCCTGATGCTGTCGGCAAGCGATTATATTGAAAGAAATCTGTCGGCGGAGCTGAGCATCGATGCGCTTGCCGAGTATCTCGGCATCAGCGGAAGCTACTTCAGCTTGCTGTTCAAGCAGCACTTCGGAGAGACGTTCGTCGAGTACGTAACGAAGCAGCGCATGGACATGGCAAGGTCGCTGCTTGCGCTTACCGACAAGAGCGTCACCCAGGTCGGGCAGATGGTCGGTTACGCGGAAAGGCGCTATTTTACGAGAGTGTTCAGCAAATACACCGGAATGCTCCCCTCGGAATACCGGGAAAGGCAGCAGGCGAAGTCGGAGGCTACGGCCCCGGCCTGGACGAATCAAGAAGGCTGAGGAGAGAACGCGATGAAGGCGAGCAAGAGCTTCGAGCAGCTAACGTTGAAGGAAAGGATCGGACAGCTGTTTATGTGCGGCTTCGACGGCATGGAGCCTTCGGAAGACATTGTGAGGCTGATCGAGGAGTATAGTCTGGGCGGCATTGTTTATTTCCGGCGCAATGTGGCGAATGCGCGGCAGGTAGAACGGCTGTCCGGGCAACTGCAAGCCGTCTCTGCAAGCCCGCTGTTTATTGCAATCGATCAGGAGGGAGGCATGGTTGTACGGCTGGAGGAGGGCGTGACGGTAATGCCGGGAGCGATGGCCCAAGGCGCCGCCGACGACGAGGAGCTCAGCTGCGAGGCTGCCAGACTGTCGGGAGCGGAATTGCGCGCGATCGGCATCAATATGAATTTTGCGCCTTGCCTTGATGTCAACAACAACCCCGCCAATCCGGTCATCGGCGTGCGCTCGTTCGGAGAAGACCCGGCCAAAGTGGCGCAGCTGGGCGCTGCCGCGATTCGGGGGTACAGAGCCGGAGGCGTCGCGGCCGTAGCCAAGCATTTCCCCGGACATGGCGATACGTCGGCAGATTCCCATTACGAGCTGCCGCTTGTTCCGCATGATCGCAGCCGGCTGGAGGAGGTGGAGCTGCTGCCGTTCCGCCATGCGATCGAGCAGCAAGCGGATGCGCTGATGACGGCTCACGTCGTGTTTCCGGCCTTCGAGCCCGACAACACTCCGGCAACGCTATCGCAACGGATTTTGACGGGCTTGCTTCGCAGCCGCCTCGGGTTTCAGGGCGTCATCGTGACCGACTGCCTGGAGATGAAGGCGATCGCCGAGACGATCGGGGTCGCTCGCGGCGCCGTCGAAGCGATTAAGGCCGGCGCGGATCTGGTGCTGGTCAGCCATCGTCTGCATCGGCAGAAGGCCGCGCTTGAGGCGGTTATGGAGGCGGTTCTGGCCGGGGAGCTGTCGGAGGCGCGCATTGACGAGGCGGCACGCAGAATATGGGAGCTGAAGCAAGCGCGGGGGCTGTTCGGGAACGAACGGCCGGCTGCGGAGCGCGCGCAGGCAGAGGCCGTAAGGGCGGAGCTGTGCGAGCGGGCGATTACGATTGTCAGGGGCGAGAAGCATCTCCCGCTAGATCCTCGCAACAAGATCGTCGCGGTCTGGACGGAGCCGCGAGAGCGAACCGAGGTCATTGAGGTCATCGCGCAGGAATGGACTCTGGGGGCCGCCCTTGCGAAGCGGGGCTACACGGTCGAGGAAATCCGGATCGGCACCGATCCGTCCGCAGAGGAAGCGGCGGCGGTGAAGGCCGCGGCGGGGACCGGAAGCCAGGTGGTGTTCGCCTCATATGACGCGGCTTTCTCCGCTTCGCAAGCTGCGCTCATTCGCGAGCTGAATGCCGATCAGAAGCTGCCGCTGATTTGGGCGGCGACCCGTACGCCTTACGATCTGCTCTCGGTGCCCGATGCCCCAGTCTATCTGTGCGCGTACGAGAATAAGCCCGCGATGATGACCGCCCTGGCCGCACTGCTGTCCGGCAAGCTAAGGGCGCAAGCCAGGCAGCCGATCACGATTGGTCCGCATGCGCGTGCATCCGCAAAAGGCTGACAGCAGGTGAAGAACGATTTTGTTCCTTTTTCAAGGGACAAAATCGTTTTTTTATGATCCATGTTGTATAATACGGGCAGAGAAAGGAGGGAGTTAAGGTGACTTATTCGCGAACGCGAACGCATCAAGACAGGAAAACGAAGCGGCGAGGGAAGACCCGCTTGCTGCTTGTCGTGAACGGCATCTTGCTGTGTTGTATCGCCTTTGTCGTCTTTCTGGTCTGGAAGGCCAATGACGATTCGGCGAACAACGCGGGTTCCTCCCCTTCGGGCCAGGTCAGAGACTGGGAATCCGGCGCTCCCGAGCCCTCGGCACAGTCCGCGGAATCACAGGCGGGCAATGAGGCTGAGGAAGAGACGCCTTCTCCGGAGGCAAGCGCCGGGACGGAAGCCGACGGAGATACCGTTACGCTCGCCTTGGTCGGAGATATACTGCCTGCGGCGCGCGTGCTGGAACTGATGAAGATCAATGGTTACGATTATCCTTTCCGGAAGGCGAAGCCGTTGCTGGAAGCCGCCGATATTACGGCCGGCAATCTGGAGGCTCCCATTACGAAGAGAGGAACTCCGGCGGAGGACAAACAATATGTGTTCCGGGGAAGCTCCGATGCGTTGCCGGCACTCAAGGAGGCCGGATTCGATTTTCTGTCGTTGGCCAACAACCATACGCTCGATTACGGCTGGGAAGGCTTGAGCGATACGATGGACGCGCTGAGAGACGCCGGACTGAAGCATGCGGGCTCGGGCAACGACGACAAGGAGGCTTTCGAACCGGCTTACATAGAGAGCAAGGGGTTAACCGTCGCTTTCGTCAGCGTGACCCGGGTCGTACCCGTCGTCGCCTGGAAGGCGGACAAAAACCATCCGGGCGTGGCGGAGGCGTACTCGCCGGATCGGGCGGTCGCTTCGATCAAGGAGGCGAAGAAAAACGCCGACATCGTAGTCGTCATGGTGCACTGGGGCAAGGAGCGGGAGAGTATGCCGGTTCCTCATCAGAAGGATCTTGCGTATCGCTTCGTGGATGCGGGAGCGGATCTGGTTATCGGCAGTCACCCCCATGTGCTGCAAGGCTTCGAGAGCTACAAGAACAAGTGGATCGCTTACAGCCTCGGTAATTTCGTATTCTCGTCGACGACGGTTCAAGCTTCGGAGACGGGCGTGCTGAACGCCGAATGCTCCAAAGACGGGAGCTGCTCCCTGAAATTTAACCCGATGTTCGCGACCAGCTCCCAGCCTGCTCCGATGGAGGATGCCGAAGGCAAGGCGTTGTTGAAGCGGCTCTCTTCGTTATCCTTCGGCGCTATTGTGAAGGAGGACGGAACGATTGTGGCACGGAATTAAGAGCTTTACCAAAGGGCTGCGGAATTTGCCGTTCCGATTTCACTTGTTTGGAGGACACATCATGGATCAACAATCGAAAGCTTCCTTGCATCCTTGCGTGGCGCACCGGGGATTCTCGGGCAAGGCTCCGGAGAACACGATGGCCGCCTTCCGGATGGCGCTAGACATGCCGCAGGTCAACTGGATGGAGCTGGACGTTCACCTCTCCAAGGATGATGTGCCGGTCGTCATTCACGACGGCCTTCTCGACAGGACGACCAGCGCGAAAGGCCGCGTTGTCGATTACAGCGCAGAGGAGCTGGGAAGGCTGGACGCGGGGAGCTGGTTCGACGCCTCCTATGCTTCGGAAGGCGTTCCCACGCTCGACGACGTGCTTGCCCTGGCTTCGGGACGATGCAAGCTGAATATTGAGCTGAAGGGAGACGACGCGGATTTCGACCGCCTGGCGCTGCGGGCGGTCGAAACGATCCGCTCCCACGGAGGAGAGAACGAGCATGTGATTACATCGTTCCATCCGAATATTTTGCGCGCGGTCCGCAAGCACTCCCCCGCGATAAGAATCGGATTGATTATCGACGAGCGGCCGGACACCCTGGTGGAGCAATTGATTGAGCTGGATTGCTCCTATCTGTCGATCGGCTTTCGGCATATCAACGAAAAGCTGCTGCGGCAAACGGCCGACGCGGCGATTGAAACGATGGCCTGGACGGTCAATTCCGCTTCGGACTTAAGAAGGCTCGCTTCCCGGCCCGAGGCCTTTCAGCTCTGCACGAACTATCCCGACCGGTGGCTCGGGGCGATTGAGGAGGGGCGATAACGAATGGGAGAGAATAAGGAGCTTGCGCTTTCTAGCATTCGCAATATTTATTGCGTTGGGCGGAATTATCGGCTGCATGCGGCGGAATTGGGCAATGCGGTTCCCGACAGCCCGATGATCTTCACGAAGCCCAGCCATTCGGCTATCCCGATGGACGGCGGCAGTTTGTCGCTCCCAAGCGGGCGGGGAAGCGTTCATTATGAAGCCGAGCTCGTCTTTGCCGTCGGCAGGCCGTACGAAGCCGGCATTCGCTGCGACGAGCTGTTTACGGCCTATACGGTAGGCCTTGATCTGACGCTCCGGGACGTACAGGATCGCTTGAAGGAGAAGGGGCATCCCTGGCTGGCCGCCAAAGGCTTTCGCAATTCAGCCGCCCTCGGACGTTGGCTTGCATACCCTGGAAGCGCGGCAATCGATGCGGGAGCGTTCGGTTTGCAGCTGAACGGGCAGGAGGTTCAACGAGGACGTACGGGAGATATGGTGTTCGGCTTGCAGCAGCTCGCCGATTTCGTCGCCGAAGCTTACGGGCTGGGCGCAGGAGACTTGCTTTTCACGGGCACCCCGGCAGGCGTCGGCGCGCTGAGCGAGGGGGACCTCCTTGAGGTCGACTGGGAAGGCGCGAGCCTGGGCAAGCTGACGGCAACGTTCGGCAGATAAGCCTATCGAGATCAAGAGTGGAGCTGACGGAGCGCGAGTGCGCGCGGTTGGCTCCTTTTTTGCTGGAAGGCTATACGGAGTCGTCCTCGAAATCCAAGAGGCTGTCCCGGATGGCGATAAGCTTGGGCAGCTGGCCGAAAAACACTTCCACGACGGCCGGGTCGAAATGACGGCCGCTTTGTTCGCGGAAGAAGCTCTCGATCTTCTCAAGCGGCCATGCGGCTTTGTACACCCGCTCCGTGCTTAACGCGTCGAAGACGTCGGCCACTGCGGTAATTCGGCCGTAAATATGGATGTCCTCGCCCTTCCGGCCATTGGGGTATCCGGTGCCGTCCCACTTTTCATGGTGCTGCTCCGCGACAATCGAGGCGGCATGAAGCAGCTCCCGTTTAGAGCCTCTAAGTAGACGATGTCCGATTGCGGTGTGGGATTTAATGATTTCGTATTCCTCCGGCGTCAGCTTGCCCGGTTTGTTGAGGACGGCGTCGGGGATGGCGACCTTGCCGATGTCGTGCATGGGAGAAGCGGTTCGGAGCAGTTCGGAGTCGGCAGCGCTCATCCCGAGCGCAATTGCCAGCACATAGGAATATTCGGCTACTCTCTTGACGTGGTTGGCGGTTTCTTGAGAGCGGATTTCTCCGACTTCGCCCATCTTGGAAATAATCTCGCGCTGCGTATCGATGATTTCCTGATGCAGCATGACGGATTCGAGGGACTTGCCGGCGTAGGAAGCGGCCAGGGAGAGCAGCTCCAGATCGCGAGGGGTGAAATGTCCGATAGCGGTCAATTTGTTGATCGCTTGATAGGCGCCGATCATATGGCCGTCGTTGTTGCGGAAGGGCACCGTGATGATCGATTTGGTGCGGTAGCCGGTTTTGCGGTCATTTTCGGCGTTGTGTCTGTCATCTTCATAGGCGTCCTTGATAATGATCGGCTCGCCGGAGACGATTGAGCTGCCGACGAATCCGGTTCCATAGGGAATGCGAATTTCATCCACGCCATGCGCGACGGTCGTATACAGCTGATGGTTTTGTTCGTCGATCAGCCACACCGTGCATCTGTCGGCCACAATCATTTCCCGGCCCATATCGGCCATGTGCACGAGCACGTCGTTCAGATTCCGCTCGTTCGCGATTTTTGCGGTATAGTCGAAGATGATCCGCAACAGATGCTCTGGGGTCAATTCCTGTTTAGACATGCCTGCACGCTCCTTAACCAGTCCTTACGATAATTCGTGAGAATCCTGTCGATTCCTGCAAGAGCGCAAAAAAACAGCAGCTTCCGCAAAGAAGTGCTGTCCGAGCCAATCCGATTAAGTTGAAAACCTAATGTCGGCAATGCTTCCGTGCTTGCGGCAGAGCTTGCTTTGCCGCAAGGCACAGGCGGCTACTTGCGAAGAGCGCTTAATCCATCGATATAGCAGGCGATGGATTTCGACAGGCTTTCGCGCACGTTTTCCGCCAATTGAAAGCCGCCTGCCGATTCGAGAGCGGCAAATCCGTGCACCATGCTGCGCAGGCCGCGAACGGCATGGACGCGCTCCTCCTCCGGGATGCCGAGCGGCTGCATGAGGCGGAAGAACAGCTCAAGGATCAGTTCGGCGGCCTGCGCGAACCTCTCCGGCTTAGGCGATGCAACGCGGTTCATCGCCTCATACAAGCCGGGATGCTGCCGAGCGAATGCCATGAAGCATTGGCCGACCTCGATCAAGGCGGGCTTGCCGGCTTGACCGATGGCTGCGTCGCATAGCCGATCCTTCAATCGCTCGATGGCGAAGGAAGCCAATTGCTGGCGGAGATCGGGCAGGCCTTCCACATGATTGTATAGGGAAGGGGTTTTGATACCAAGACGGCCGGCTACGCTTCCCAGCGTAATCTGGTCCCAGCCCTGCAGGTCGGCGATCTCCGCTGCCGCGGCGACTACAGTCTCGGGTTTGATGCCATTCCTCATCCGATTCTCCTCCGATGGCCGCGGCGGGCTTCCTCGATCGCCAGGCTCATGGGCATGGCCGGCTGAATGAGCGCAGGACCATGACCAACGGCGAGTACGTTGGGCTGAAGCCGCAGCAGCTTTTCCGCGCTTTCGAGAGCGGTAGGTACATGCCAGGTCGCCAGCGCAGGGAAGGGAAACCGCCATCTCAAGTGTCCGGATACCGCGAGTCCTCCCTTGGTCTGGAACGCGTCTCCGGCGATTAAAGCGTTGCTTGCGGTTTCCAGAAAGCAGAAATGGCCGGGCGTGTGTCCAGGGGAGGCAATGGCGAGCAGCGGCCCGATTCGTTCCTGATCCTCGAACAGAAAATCGGGCTCGAAGGGCGCTTGCTTGGGCAGGCTGCCTCTAGGCGCACGCTGAGCCTCGTGAGGCAGCAATGAACGATCTCCCTTTAGCAGCAAGGAGTCCCTGCGGGAAATTCCGACCTGCGCCCCGGGAAACTTGGACTTTAAGTAGGGAACTGCGCCGATATGATCCTCATGGGCATGCGTGAGCAGGATTCGCTTCAAGGGCTTGCCCGTTTCTTCTATAGCGGCATGAATTTTTTTGGCGACAAAAGGCATGCAGGCATCGATCAACGTCACCCCGTCTGCCTCCTCGACAAGATAGCAGTTCAGCGGAAAAAATTTCGGCATAAAGATCAGCTGGGTAACGCAGCCCCAGGTCGTTTTGCTCATGCGGCAGGCTCCTTTCAATTAAAACTAATCTATTTCGTATTATAACTAATCTAATTAGTTTAAGCAACTCAAGATAATCTTATCCCTCGGTTAGCCGTTTGACTCCCTTACAGCAAGGGAAATTGATTCTACAATAAGGCTGTAGCTTATAATCATATTCCTTATGGGAGGGTCCTAAGAGTGAAGAAGAAACTGATTACCGCGGCTGCTTCGGTTCTCATGCTGTCCTCGATCCTGACCGCATGCGGCGGCAACAACAAAAACAGCGCGTCGCCATCCCCCAGCCAGAGTCCAAGCGCAACGGCAACGGAAAGCGCAAGTCCGAGCGATTCTCCATCCCCGGCCGCCGTCGAGAGATTCGACGTTTCCCTGCGGCACATTCAGATCGGCGAACTGCAGAAGTTCCGCAAAGCGATTCTGGACGAGGTGGTCAAGAAGTCGGAAGAGGAGGTTCCCGGAGCCAACTTCGAGATGGACGCCGTCGAAGACAGCTTTAACCGTTGGACCAAGCTTCCTGCCGAGATGGCAGCCGGCAATCCGCCGAAAATTTTCGACCTGTTCGGCGGTCCCGGCGATGGACAGAAATTCGCACGCGCCAACAAGCTGCTTGACCTGACTCCGATCCTTGCGGAGCTGGGATTGACGGACAAATTCACGGATTATTCCACATTCGTTGTAGACGGCAAGGTGTACGGACTGCCGATCGGCGCCGGCTCCGAAGGCTGGTTCTATAATGCCGAGCTGCTTGAGTCGAACGGCATTGCGGTGCCGAAGACGCTGGAGGAGCTGGAGGCGGCATTCGAGACGCTGAAGGGCAAAGGCATTACGCCGATCGCGATGGGCTCGCAAGCGGCATGGGTGCCGTTCATGCTGCTCAATACGCTGATTCCGCGGTACGCCGGCGAAGATATTCAGGCTGGCGTAGCCAACGGTTCCCGCAAAATGACGGAGCCGGAGGTCGTGGCCGCTCTGGCGAAATATGAGGAATGGGTGAAGAAGGGCTACTTTACGAAAGGCGAGCTGGGAATTGACTATGCCGGTCAAACGAATGAGTTCATCGCGGGCAAAGCCGGATTTCTGTTTGACGGGACGTGGAGAATCTCCACCTTTAACGCGGACGGCGTAGGAGGCGCGCTTAACGGCAAGGTCGGCTATTTCGCGATGCCTGCGGTAACGGGCGGCAAAGGCGATCAAACGGCGGTCAACTACAACCAGAACAACGGCTACGGCTTCTCCGCCGATGTCAACGACAACGAGAAGGCTGCCATTAAAGCGTTCATCAAAAACCTGTACACGGAAGAATATCAAATTCGCGGCTTCAAGGAGGACGGAGTGCTGCCTTCGATGAAGGTGGACGCAGCCCAATTGTCCTCCGACAATCCGGTCATGACGCAGGTGCTGGCCACGAATGCCGCGGCCGGCAAAGTGTTCCCGCATTTCGATTCGCTGGTTCCCGGAACGGTTAACGGAGAGTTCGAGAAGCAGATTCAGAATCTGATCGCCGGCAAATCCTCCCCGCAGAAAGCGGCCGAAGAGATCCAGAAGGCGATGGATGCGGAGCTTGCAGCAATGAAATAAGCTTACGAAAAGCCGGACGAAGAGGCGCCGTCCGTCCATACGGGCGGCGCCTCCCTCGTCCAGGGTGGGGGAACCATGAACAAAACGCTGCGAAATCCTTATGTATACCTGCTTTTCGTGCTTCCGACGATCGCATTGTACAGCTTGTTTTTTGTCTACCCGGTACTGCAATCGGTATTTTACGGGCTGACGGATTGGGATGGGTTATCGCCGGCGCGATACACCGGTTTCGGCAATTTCGAGAAAGCCTTTAACGACGAGGACTTCTGGATTTCTGTGAAGAACAACATGTATTTCATATTGTTTTCGGTATTCGTGCAGGTGCCGTTGATTATTGCGTTCTCGCTGTTAATCAGCGGAGTGAAGCGTCTGCAGGGCTTCTATAAGACGACGGTATTCATGCCGTCCATTCTTTCGACCTCGATAATCGGCATTTTATGGGGCTTCATGTATCACCCCAGCATTGGCTTGTTCAACAGCTTCCTCGGCTGGTTCGGGCTTGAACCGATCTACTGGCTGTCCGATACCAAATGGGCGATGCTGTCCATCCTGATTACGAACGCCTGGCAGTGGATGGGCTTCTATATCGTGCTGGTGCTTGCGGCTATTCTGGCCATTCCCAAGGAAATCAACGAAGCGGCGGAGATCGACGGAGCTACGGGCTTCCAGAGGGCATACCGAATCACGACGCCGCTCATTATGCCTGTTATATCAGTTGTCATCATGCTGTCGATCGCGGGAGCTATGAGGGTCGTAGATATCGTGCTTGTCATGACGAACGGCGGCCCGGCGGGCGCGACGGAGGTTATGGCCTCCTATATGGTCAATAAAGCGATTCGCTTCGGGCAATACGGCTACGGCACCGCGCTCTCCATCATGATCTTCATTATCGCCTTGCTTCTGACGGCGATCTACCAAATCGTCTTTGCCAGAAGACAGGAAAGGATCGAGTACTGATGCCGAGATTCGTCCGCAAAATGTTGCCTCATCTGGTGTTGCTCGTCTATGTCTTCATCATTTTGTTTCCGTTCGTGTTCGTGCTGTTCTCCTCGTTGAAGGAGACGAACGATCAGATTGTGAATGCGCCGTTCGGCTTTCCGGTGCAGCTGGCGTTCGACAATTTCGCGGATGCGTGGAGCCAGGCGAAGATCAGCCGTTATTTTTTCAACAGCGCGTATTTGTCCGTCGCCGCCGCCGTGTCGGCTATTCTGCTCGCATCGGCTACCGCCTACGCCCTCTCGCGGATGAGGATGGACAAGATCAGCAAGATCATTTACCAATTCGTGCTGCTCGGCATGCTTATCCCAGGGAACGTGCTGTTTATCGCCCAATACATTTTAATTCAGAAGATGCGCCTTCTGGACACGCATTGGGCGTTGTATCTGCCCTATACGGCGGGGGCGCTGCCCTTCAGCGTGCTGCTGATCGTCGCTTTCATGCGGGCGATTCCGCATGAGTTGGAGGAGGCAGCAGTCATGGACGGACTCGGCGTCATCCGCTCGTTCTTCCGAATCATCCTTCCCTTGGCGCTCCCCGCGTTGGTGACCGTCTTCATCATCAATCTGCTCGGCAATTGGAACGAATACCTGCTTTCGAATTTTTTTATCAGCAGCGACAAGCTCAAAACGTTGCCAACAGGCATGGTCGGCTTCCGGGATGCCTTTCAGACGAACTATCCGCTTGTGTTCACGGGAGTCATTATCAGCGTGCTGCCTATTCTGGTCGTGTATGCCTTCCTGCAGCGTACAATCATCGAAGGCTTGACGGCGGGCGGAGTGAAAGGCTGAGGCGAGTTGGCTGAATAAGAGCAGGTCAAGAGGCGCAAATTCCTTTAGGAGGAGTTTGCGCTTTTGAGCTGGAGAGGCTTATGATTGAAGCAGGAGCCATATAAGGAAATCCGCCGGGAAGAGGAGGTCGCCGCTTGAACGTACAATCGTTTCCGCCCATCATCGACGAGAATTCCCGCATCCTGATACTGGGCAGCATGCCTGGCGCGGCTTCCCTGCGCGCTCATCGCTACTATTGGAATCCCCGCAACTATATGTGGAGAATTCTGTATGCGCTGTTCGGCGACGGAGGGCTTCCCGAGGAGGATTATGACAGCCGAATCTCGTTTGCCTTAAGCCAGGGGATTGCCCTGTGGGACGTCATTGCAAGCTGCGAACGGAAGGGGAGCCTGGACAGCGAGATCAAGCAGGCTGTGCCGAACGATCTTCCCGGTCTGCTGGTCCGATATCCGGGCATCGAGACGCTCGTATGCAACGGCTCGAAATCGTTCTCGGAGCTGACGAAGCATTTCGGAGAGCATTCGGAGATTCGAAAGCGTACGCTGCTGCGGCTGCCCTCCACAAGTCCGATTCCGACGAGGGATTATCGGGGGCTGGAGGATCGGCTGGAGGCGTGGAGCAGGATAAAGTCGTGTTGATTGCTCAGGAAGAGGGGGCGTTCAGGGGGGGCGATGGGGTCTCTGTCGCGCAAATAGAAGCGGTGCAGGAATCATCCCGCACCGCTTCTTCTTTTTGTTTGTTGTAGCGCCATTCCATTAAGATCAGATAGGTTAGCCTTTCGTCAGTTGCTCCATCTGCTCGATCAGGCCTTCGAAGACGCTCATCGCTTGGCGGATCGGCTCCGGCGAAGACATGTCGACGCCGGCTTTTTTGAGAATGTTGATCGAGTAGTCCTTGCCGCCGCTCTTCAGGAAGCCTAGATAACGATCGACCGCGGGCTCGCCCTCGTCCAGAATCTGCTTCGCGAAGCTTGTGGCGGCCGAGAAGCCCGTCGCGTATTTGTAGACGTAGAAGCTCGTGTAGAAATGAGGAATCCGCGCCCACTCCATCTCGATCTCCTTGTCTACGACCATATCTTTTCCGTAATATTTCACGTTCAGATCATAATAGATGGAGCTGAACTCTTGCGGCGTCAGCGCCTCGCCCTGTTCGGCCTTCTCGTGAATGATCTTCTCGAACTCGGCGAACATAGTCTGGCGGAATACGGTGGTCCGGAACTGATCCGCGTAGTAGGTCAGCAGATACATTTTTTCCTTCACGTCCGTCGACTTCTCCAGCAGATAGTTCATCAGCAGCGCCTCATTCAACGTAGACGCCACCTCCGCGAGGAAAATCGTGTACTGCGCGTCCCGATACTCGTTGCTTTCATCCGAATAGTAGGAATGCAGCGCATGACCCATCTCGTGAGTCAGGGTAAACATGCTGTTCAGATTGTCGTTATGGTTGAGCAGGACATAAGGGTGGGTGCCGTATGCGCCCCAGCTGTATGCGCCGCTTCGTTTGCCTTCGTTCTCATAGATGTCGATCCAGCCGCCGTCGAAGCCTTCCTGGAGAACCTTGCGGTAAGCGTCCCCGAGCGGAGACAGACTGTCGTAGACGGTTTTTTTCGCTTCCTCGTAGGTGATGTTCATATCGAATTCCTCGACAAGCGGAGCGAACAGATCGTACATATGCAATTCGTCCAGCTTCAGCAGCTTCTTGCGCAGATCCATATAGCGGTGCATGAGCGGAAGAAACTCGTGAATCGTCGCAATCAGGTTATCGTATACCGACTGGGGAATGTTGTCGCCGAAGAGCGACATTTCCAGAGCGGAAGGATAACGGCGGGCCTTGGCGTAGAACAGATTTTTCGTAACGTTCGCATTTAAGGTAGAAGCCAGCGTATTGCGCCATTTGCCGTACGTGTCGTACATCGCCTTGAACGCGTCGCGGCGGACTTCCTGGTTTTTGCTTTCCAGAAATTGAATGTAGCGGCCATGCGTCAGCTCGACCTCTTCGCCTTGTTCGTTCTTAACCTTCGGAAACTTCAGGTCGGCGTTGTTGAGCATGCTGAAGATCGTGCCCGGCGCCTGGGAGACGTTCCCGACCTGGGCGAGCAGCGCTTCCTCGCTCTTGGAGAGCGTGTGCGGCTTCTGGCGAAGCATCTCCTCCAGCGTACGCTTATACTTGGCGAGCGCCGGATCGGCGATCAAGCCGGTTAATTGCGCCTCCGACAAGCTCAGAATTTCCGGCGTAATGAAGGAGGTCGCTTCGCCGACCTCCACGCTCAGCTTTTTCGATTTATCGGACAGGGCCTGATATTTGGACTCCGCGGTATCCTCATGATGGCGCATGTTGGCGTAGACGTACAGACGCTCGGTAAGCAACGAAATCTCGTCGTCGAGGTCAAAGCAGCGGGCGATGGAAGCCGCGTCCTGAAGCTTGCCTTGATATGCGGCGATCTCGCCGCTCAGCTTCTTGACTTGACTGAATTCGCGGTCCCAGGCTTCCTGGTTGGAGTAGAGGTCTTCGAGCTTCCAGCGGTGCTCCTGAGGAACATCTTTTCTCTTGGCAACTTGGTTCATGGACTTGTTCAGCCTCCTGGATAAAGGATCATGGCCGAACGCCGCTTCTTCCCGCAGGAGAGAGAACGGCGCGGCGGAGAGTGCGTGAGCGTTAACCGATGCGGACAGGCATAGAAGGGACAGCGCGGCCGCAGAGGCGGCGTAAGGCAGGACGGACTTCTTCATGGAACGCCTCCGGCACAGGAATAAGTTACCGAAGTAGTATGTCCCTGCCTGCCGGCATTATCAGAACGGGATCGATCAAGTCCCCATCTTGAAGAACGTATAGACGATCAGGAAAAAGGCGAACAGAAGAAGCACGATCGAGATCAGGGCCATCGGACGCTTCATGGGCGTGGGAATACGCTCTCGCATCATGATCAGCACGGCGGCCAGACAGAAAGAAGAGATGATAAAGATAAGACTGGCTTCGGTATTCATTCGTTTCGGGCTCCTTTGGTTTTTAGCGGTGAGCTTGCGGAAAAGCCATCAAATGCTTTTCAGCTTCTCCATGGCGGCCCGAAGGCCCTCCTCGCCATCGGGAAAATCCTCGGGCAGAAAGCGCTTCTCGGCCCAATTCATCAGCTCGGGACGACTCAGAAACTTGTGGCAGGTTTCGCCCCATTGCTCGGATATTTCGCGGACGACAAGCGTTTTGCCTTGAACTTCCACAATCAGCATATTGTAATTGTCATGCTTGTAGACGGTATGTTTAGCGAACATAGGGATCTCCTGATCTTGGGCAGCGATTGCCGTTTTTCTCATCATAGAAGAGATGAAGGGAGAAATCAACGTATGGCGGGAAATACCGGTTGACAGACTTGCGCCGATATGGGAATCTACTATGAAATTCGCTAAGCGAATTGGGCAAGAGCAGAGATGAGATGAGTCGAGACCAGAAGGATGAGCCGAGAGGAGAGTTCAAAAAATGAATAAAGAAAACGCGTTGCCCGAATATCCGCAGCTGGGGGTCGCCACGACCTGCCGATCGTTCGACGAATATTGCGCCATGTTTAACGTGGAGCCCTCCCACTGGGCGGGGCCTGTGCTGGACGTCGCCGGAGGAGCCTCTTCCTTCACGGCGCAGCTTCGGGCCAGAGGGGTAGCGGCTATGGCGGCGGACCCCTTCTATGAAGGGTTAACCGACGAAGCGATTGCGGCCGGCTATCGGGAGATCGATACGTCCGCTGCCAAAATCGCGGCGATGTCGGGCATGTACGATTGGAGCTACTACGGTTCTCCGGAGCAGCAGAGGCTGATCCGGGAGCAATCGATGGCGCTGTTCGCCGAGGACTGTCGCAAGGACGACGCGGGCAGCCGTTACTTCGCGGCATCGCTCCCGAATCTTCCATTCGAGAGCGACAAGTTCGAACGGGTCGTGTGCAGCCACTTTTTATTTCTTTACGGCGAAGCCCTGGGCAAGTCCTTCCATGCGGCCGCATTACCCGAGTTGATTCGCGTGCTTCGGCCGGGAGGAGAGCTGCGCGTGTATCCGCTGGTGACCCTGAAGTGGGAGAAGCCGGCTTATCTCTCCGAGCTTCTGAGCGAGCTTGAAGGCGTCGCAACCTGGGAATTGCTGCCGACGGGTCTGCCCTTCCTTCCGATTCCGAGTCCCTTGCTGCGCCTGCAAAAAATCGCATTTTAGCGCTTCGTCGCCGCAACGGTATATCTTGCAAAAAAGGGTAAATTCGGTTATGATATTCGTATTCGCCGACTTACGGCGAGATTTTAGGAGGTTTTTCATTTGAGAGGAACAGTTAAATGGTTTAACGCAGAAAAAGGTTACGGATTTATCTCCATCGAAGACGGCAACGATGTATTCGTTCACTTCTCGGCAATCCAAGGCGAAGGCTTCAAGACTTTGGAAGAAGGCCAAGACGTAGAATTCGAAATTACTGAAGGCAATCGCGGTCCTCAAGCATCCAACGTGGTTAAACTGTAAGTCGCGCGCAGCGCAGACTTATTCTCATATCACGCCAGCAACAGCCCTCCCGGCGGAAGCGCCGGGAGGGTTGTTTTGTCGGCGGCTCCCTTTGACCGTATAGGCGGGAAAGTGGTACACTTATTGGGAGTTTTTATTGCTACTAATCGTCTCTCGGGGGTACGAGGTTATGCCAAAATTCAAGCTTTTTGCCGGTCGCAAAGGAAAAGCGGACCAAGCCAAAAATAATCGTTTCGTCAAGCTGGCGCGGGAAATATACGTGCAGGCGCGCCGGGGCGGACCCAATCCGGAAGCTAATTACGGACTCAGAAGCGCTATTGCCAACGCACGGGCCATTCAAATGCCGGCCGATAATATCGACCGGGCGATCAAGAAAGCTTCCGGAGCGGCGGACGGCGAGGAATACGAGGACGTTCTATATGAAGGGTACGGCCCTGGAGGGGTCGCCATTATGGTGAAGTGTCTGACCGACAATCGCAACCGCACCGCTGCCGATGTGCGCTCCATCTTCGGGAAGCGCGGGGGAAATCTCGGCGAGTCCGGCTGCGTCTCGTATATGTTCGATCAGAAGGGGCTGCTGGTCATTGTGCGCGACGACGATACGCCCGATGAAGACAGCTTCATGATGGAAGCGCTGGAAGCCGGAGCGGAGGATGTCGTCAGCACGGAGGAGAGCTTCGAGGTGTTGACCGAGCCGGGAGAATTCGAAGCCGTCAAGGCCAAGCTGGAAGAGGCGGGCTACACGTTCGAAACCGCCAGCGTCCGCTGGCTGCCGCAAAACACGGTCGCAGCCGAGGGCGAGAACGCGGAGAAGCTGCTCAAGATGATGGACGCCTTCGAGGATAACGACGACGTTCAGGACGTGTACCATAACTTCGAGATCAGCGACGATGAGATGAATCGTCTGGGATAAGCTTTGCGGAGGCCGGGAGGCCTCCTTTTTTGCGCTCAGACGAGTGAAAAAAATACCGCCGATCCGTGAGGATGGCGGTATTTGCTTATTTATCGAAAGGACAGGGCAAGCTCACTTCGCCTCGGCAGGCTGGAGCATGCGGACCTTGTCGATGGTGCCGCCGCCAAGGCAGGCGTCTCCGTCGTAGAATACGACGGCCTGGCCCGGCGTAATGGCCTTCTGCGGGACATCGAAGTCCACGAGGTACGTGCCGTCGCCTTGCGGAGTAATCGTCACGCCCTGATCGGGCTGCCGATAACGGAACTTGGCCGTGCAGCGCACCGGACCCGCCGGCTGCTCGGGGCTGATCCAATTGACCCCGGCAGCGGTCAAGCCGACGGAGTAGAGGCTCGGATGGGCATCGCCTTGGACAACGTACAGCGTGTTGCTCGCCAGGTCCTTGCCCGCTACGAACCAAGGCTCGCCGTTGCCGGAGCCGCCGATGCCCAAGCCTTGCCGCTGGCCGAGGGTGTAATACATCAATCCGTCATGCCGGCCTTTCGCCTCGCCGGAGACCAGATCGACCATTACTCCCGGCTTGGCCGGCAGGTATTGGCTCAGAAACTCCTTGAAATTGCGTTCGCCGATGAAGCATACGCCGGTGCTGTCCTTCTTCTTGGCCGTCGCCAGACCGAATTCCTCGGCGATTCTGCGCACCTCGGGCTTCTGCAGATGGCCGATCGGAAACATCGCCCGCGCAAGCTGGGCTTGATTGAGCGCATGAAGGAAGTAGGTTTGATCCTTGTTCGTATCTACGCCGCGAAGCAGCTCGTACTTGCCGTCTCTGAGCTCCAGACGCGCATAGTGCCCCGTGGCGATCGCGTCCGCGCCCAATTCGAGCGCCTTCTGCAGGAACTCCCCGAATTTGATCTCGCGGTTGCACATGACGTCGGGATTGGGCGTACGTCCCCTGCGATATTCTTCAAGGAAATATTCGAATACCTTATCGTAATATTCCTTCTCGAAATTAACGGTATAGTAAGGGATTCCGATCTGATTGCATACGCGGCGCACGTCCTCGGCATCTTCCTCTGCCGTGCAGACGCCGAATTCATCGGTATCGTCCCAGTTTTTCATGAATACTCCGATCACGTCGAAGCCTTGCCTCTTCAGCAGCAGCGCCGTCACCGAGGAGTCGACTCCGCCGGACATGCCGACGACGACGCGCACCTTGGACGGTTCGGGAAAACGCGCTGCGAGAGACGCCGTATAAGCTTCCAGATGGTTCATGCGATTTGATCTCTCCTTGCGGCTAGCGATTTCGATCTCTCTATATTAGCACAAGCCCGGCTTTTCTCCTACCGGACGAGGCGGTTCATGAATATACCACGTTTTTTTTGCCCACAAAGAGAGTAGTTGTGTTACCATATAATTATTATGGGGATACCCTCATTTATTTGTCGTTGTTCATCCCTGATGACTGTGCAAACAGAAGAAAGCGACTAAAACGCTGACGTTCATGAAAGCAGGTGTTCTATTTGAAAATTTCGACGAAAGGCCGCTACGGCTTGACGATCATGATGGAACTCGCGGCTAAATTCGGCGAAGGGCCGATTTCGTTAAAAAGCATCGCAGAGAAAAACAGTCTGTCCGAGCACTATCTGGAGCAATTGATCGCTCCGCTGCGCAACGCAGGCCTGGTGAAAAGCGTAAGGGGAGCCTACGGCGGTTATATTCTATCGAAGGACCCGGAAACGATCTCCTCGGGAGATGTGATTCGCATTCTCGAAGGGCCGATCAGCCCCGTGGATTTCACGGAGGAGGACGATCCGGCCAAGCGCGATCTGTGGCTTCGCATCCGCGACAGCATCGCCGAGGTATTGGATTCGACGACGCTGCACGATCTGATCTCGTTCAAGGGCGAGGACAAGCTCAATAACTACATGTTCTACATTTAAAAGAAGGTGCGTGGCTTGAGCTTAATCTATTTTGACCATTCCGCGACGACTCCGATGCATCCGGCGGCGATTCAGGCTTACATCGACGCGGCCTCGGCGGGTCCGAGCAATCCTTCCAGCCTGCACGCGCCAGGGAGAGCGGCCAGAGAGCGGATCAGCCGGGCAAGAGATTTGTTCGCCGATCTGCTGAAGGCCTCTCCCGCAGAGCTTGTATTCACGGGAAGCGGCACCGAGAGCGACAATTCGGCTTTGTTTGGCGCGGCTCTGGCCCAGCGCAAGCGGGGCCGGAACGGAGTCGTGACGACGGCGGTCGAGCATCACGCCGTGCTTAACGCCTGCCGCCGGCTGGAGGAGCAGGGCTTCGATCTGACGGTGCTGCCGGTCGACGAATTCGGCCGGGTCAGACCGGAGGAGGCCCGCGCCGCGATTGGCGAGACAACGGCGGTCGTCAGCGTAATGGCAGCCAATAACGAGACGGGAACGCTGCAGCCCTATGCGGAGATCGGGGAATGGGCCCGTCGGCACGGCGCGCTTATGCATGTCGATGCGGTTCAGGCGATCGGCTATGAGAGCTTCGACCTCAAGGAGCTCCCGATCGATCTGCTAAGCGTGTCCGCCCACAAGGTGAACGGCCCTCAAGGCGTCGGCTTGCTGTACGTCCGCAAGGGAATTCCGTTCGTTCCGCTGCTTCTCGGCGGCTCGCAGGAGCGCAGTCGCAGAGCCGGAACCGAGAACGTCGCGGGAATTGCGGCGTTCGCCGCAGCCGCGGAGATCGCTTATGCGGAGCGGCAGAGCCGTTGGACGCATGCCGAGGGCATGAGGAACGAAACGTTAGACCAACTGACTCGACAACTGGGCCCTGATCGCTTCATCGTTAACGGCCATCCTGATCATCGGCTTCCCCATGTCTTGAATGCCAGCTTTCCCGGCATCTCCTCCGAAAGCATGCTGATGAACCTGGACCTTGCGGGAGTCGCCGCATCCGGCGGATCCGCCTGCAATTCAGGCTCACTGAAACCCTCCCACGTGTTGACGGCAATGAACCTTTCAGCGGATAGAATCGCCACAGCGGTACGTTTTAGCTTCGGTTTGGGCAATACTAAAGAGGAAGCCGAAAAAATGGCGAAAATTATTGCAACTATTTCAGCCCGTTATGCGTAATACATAACATGGAGCTGAAGTCAGGAGCCCGCGATGTTTCAAGTGGAGCGACTTCTAGGTTTGCCAGTACTGCTGGAAAGCGGCAAAAGCGTCGGCAAAGTCAAGGATTTCTGGTTCGACGAGTTTTGGCGAATCGTCGGAATCGTCTTGGACAGACATTCCAGATCCGGATTGTGGCGCAAGTCGCCCAAGATTGTTTACTGGGACGACATCGTTCATCTCGGGGAGGATGTCTTGCTGATCCGCGAAGATTCGGTTATTGTCGCCAAGGATACCCGCGAATTGCTGAGAACTTTCCATACCGGCGTTGTCCGGCTGAAGGAGATTCCGGTCTATACGGTTGACGGTCAATATTTGGGCAAGGTATCGGACGTTTATTTTAAGCCGACTGAGGGTACACAGATATTAGGATACGAGTTGACGGACGGTTTTCTCGCGGATGTATTCGAGGGAAGGCGGAAGCTATTCCTGCCGGAAGCCCTGGAGAATATTACTCTGGGCGAGGACGCCATCCTTGTACCCGCTTCTTATGAGCGGATACTTACGAGAGAACCTACGTGGAAAGTGACGGGTGAAGACGGATGATGAGATGTCCGAATTGCAGTTCCAAAGACATCGGTAAGATCGGTTCCCATCAATTCTATTGCTGGAGCTGCTTTATCGAGCTGACGGTGAATGGCGAGAAAATGTCGGTCTATCAAGTGGAGGAAGACGGTACGCTCAGCTCGCTGGACGATCTGTTTTTCGACGAGCCGATTCCGGCGCACATTCATGCCAACGGCATTTAACGCAATGCAGACGAGAACGTTCCGGTCTCTGTGGAGACCGGGACGTTTTTTTGTTCCTCCGTGGTTTACGGCTCGGGACAAGTACATATAATAACAGAGAATGACCCCCCAGGAGCGGGGCGGGAACTAGCGAGATCAGAAAGGGGAGAGGGAGATGGAGCGCTTTGCCCGAAGCCGACTGTTTACGGCGCTCGTCTATACGATCCTGGTGCTGATCGTGCTGTTTCTGATCGTGCTCGTACGTCCGATGCTCTTCTCCGTCTATGATTTCCTTAAGGCGGTGCTGGCTCCTTTTCTCGTAGCCATGATCATCTCGTACACCTTGAATCCAATCGTCAATCTGCTGCATGATCGCAAGGTTCCCAGACCGGCGGCGGTGCTGCTCATCTATGCCGTATTTATTTCGGTTTCGATCGTTATTCTGATGAATGTGATCCCGATGTTCATGAACCAGGTGGAGGAGCTTAACGAGCATATGCCGGATCTGACGATGCGCGCGCAAGGGCTCGTCGATCATTTCAATAACAACAATGTTCTGCCCGAAGCGGTCAGAGACGGAATCAATCGCTCCATCAGCACGATGGAAAAGCAAGTCGAGCAGCGGATCGCGAATTTTCTCAACAATATCGGCTCGGTCGTGAACGTGCTGTTTATCGCGATGATCGTCCCTTTTCTGGCTTTCTACATGATGAAGGATCTGGATGTATTCGAACGGGCCGCGCTCCAATACGTTCCGAGGGCCAGACGTAAGCATGCAGTGAGACTGCTGAAGGATATCGACGCCGCATTGGGCAGCTATATCCGGGGCCAATTAATCGTGTCTCTATGCATCGGGGTGCTGGCCTATATCGGTTACTTGCTGATCGGAATGCCTTATCCGCTGCTGATGGCGGGCTTTGTCTCGCTCTTCGATATTATTCCGTATCTGGGGCCGTTCTTCGGGGCGCTTCCGGCATTGATCATGGCCACTACGATCTCCTGGAAAATGGTGCTGATGGTCATCGTCGTGAATATGATCTGCCAGAACCTGGAGAGCAATGTGATCAGTCCCCAGGTGGTCGGCAAATCGATGAAAATGCATCCTCTGACCATTATTCTCGTGCTCCTGATCGGCGGGGAGCTGGCGGGCATCGTGGGCATGATTCTGGCTGTGCCGTTCTACGCCGCGATGAAGGTCGTCGTACAGCATGTATCCGCCTACTACATCCATAGAAAAACCGTTTGACAGCTTGGAAAGTCGTTGTCTATAATTTATACGATATGGAGATATGCGAACACGTTGACGGAACATAAGTACTTCGCAGTCCGCATCGCCAGAGAGAAGATTTCATGCTCAAGGAAGCCGAAGCTCGGCCGACTCGGCATGGCTGGAAAAATCTTCGTTGCGAAGGGCGCAGGAAGCTCGTTTCGGAGTGCGGATTCAAGTCCGCCGGTCAGGGCCGTTATCCCCTTCAAGAGGAGATCGTTGCCGCAAGGCGGCGATAACCAGGGTGGTACCGCGAATAGCTTCGTCCCTGATTTCAGGGGCGTTTTTTTATTTTTTTCGAGGATAATCGAGGAGGATTCCGTTATGAAACCGATGAAAGCAGCAGAAATCCGCAGCAAGTGGCTGGCGTTCTTCGCCGGCAAAGGTCACAAGATCGAGCCGAGCTCTCCGCTCGTTCCCCACAATGATCCCTCCCTGTTATGGATCAATGCCGGAATGGCTCCTCTCAAGGCCTATTTCGACGGACGGGTCATTCCCGAGAATCCGAGAATCGCCAATTCGCAGAAATGCATTCGCACGAACGATATCGAGAACGTCGGGAAGACGCGTCGGCACCATACGTTCTTCGAGATGCTCGGAAACTTCTCCATCGGCGATTACTTCAAGGAGGAAGCGATCGAATGGGCTTGGGAGTTTCTGACGGGACCCGAATGGATCGGCTTCGATCCCGAGCGGCTGTCCGTCACCGTCTACCCGGAGGATGAGGAAGCCTATCGCTTCTGGAACGAGAAGATCGGCCTGCCCGCAGAGCGGATCGTGAAGCTGGAGGACAACTTCTGGGACATCGGCGAAGGCCCATGCGGACCGTGCACGGAAATTTTCTACGATCGCGGCGATAAATACGGCGATCTGTCCGATCCCGAATGCACGCCGGGAGGAGAGAACGAGCGGTTCCTGGAAGTATGGAACCTGGTGTTCTCCCAGTTCAATCATAACAAAGACGGCAGCTATACCCCGCTGCCGAACAAAAACATCGATACCGGAGCGGGACTGGAGCGCTTTGCCTCCATCCTCCAGGATGTAGACTCCAATTTCGATACCGATCTGTTCATTCCGATCATCGAACGCGCCAGCGCGATTGCCGGCGTCCGCTACAAGAGCAGCGAGGAGAGCGATGTCGCGCTTAAGGTTATTGCCGATCATATCCGTACGGTAGCTTTCTCCGTAGGCGACGGCGTGCTGCCTTCCAATGAAGGCCGCGGCTACATCATTCGGCGCTTGCTTCGCCGGGCGGTACGCTACGGCAAGGTGCTGGGCATCGATCGTCCGTTCCTGTGGGAGCTGACGCCTACCGTAGGCGAGATTATGGGCAGCTACTATCCGGAAGTGCTGGAGAAGCGCGAGTTCATCGAGAAGGTTATCCGCACGGAGGAAGAAAGATTCCATGAGACGCTGTCCGACGGTCTGGCGATTCTCGCCGATCTATGCGCCAAAGCCCGCGCTGAAGGCAATTCGGTCATCTCCGGTCCGGACGCGTTCAAACTATACGATACGTACGGCTTTCCGTTCGATCTGACGGAGGACTACGCGACGGAGCAAGGCATGACGGTCGATCGCGAAGGCTTCGACGCGTCGATGCAGGAGCAGCGCGACCGGGCTCGCGCCGCGCGTCAGGAGACGGACAGCATGAAGGTGCAGGGCGGGCCGCTGGCCGAATACACGGAGAAAAGCGAATTCGTCGGCTATGACGCGCTGACTTCCGAGGCTCGCGTTCAGGCCATTGTGGCCGACAACCAATTCGTCGATATCGCCGGAGTCGACCAACGGGTGCTCGTCGTTCTGGACCGCACGCCTTTCTACGCGGAAAGCGGCGGACAGGTGAGCGACAGAGGCGTTCTGTTCGCAGCCGGCGTCCATGCGGAGGTTACGGGCTTAAGCAAAGCGCCGCACGGACAGTCGGTTCATCAGGTAGTCGTAACCAGCGGCGTCTTGAAGGTAGGCGACACGGTGACGGCTTCCGTCAACGCTTCCGAGCGGGGAGACATCATTCGCAACCATACGGCGACTCACTTGCTGCACAAGGCGCTTAAGGAGGTGCTCGGCGAGCACGTCAATCAGGCAGGCTCCCTGGTCGATCCCGAGCGGCTGCGCTTCGACTTCTCGCATTTCGGCGCGATTACGGCCGAAGAGCTGGCCGATATCGAACGCCGCGTCAACGAGCAAATCTGGATCGGCACCGAGCTGGACATCAGCTTCAAGCCGATCGCCGAAGCCAAAGCAATGGGCGCGATGGCTCTGTTCGGAGAGAAGTACGGAGATATCGTTCGCGTCGTGAAAGTCGGCAATTACAGCCTTGAGCTGTGCGGAGGCTGCCACGTCAAGAATACTTCGCAGATCGGATTGTTCAAGCTGGTCAGCGAAGGCGGCATCGGTTCCGGCGTTCGTCGGATCGAGGCGGTGACGGGGCGCCGCGCTTACGGATTCCTGGACGAACAATTGAGCCTTCTTAAGGGAGCGGCTGCGTTGCTGAAATGTAACGTGGGCGATGTGCCGAAGCGCGTCGAGGCGATGCAGGGCGAGGTGCGTCAGCTGCAGAGGGACAACGAATCGCTGCAAGGCAAGCTGAGTCGTCTCGAAGCGGCGGAGCTGGTATCGGCGGCCAAACAAGTCGGCAGCGTCACGCTGTTGGCCTCGCAGGTCAATGCAAGCGGCATGGACGCGCTGCGCGGCGTCGCGGACGAGCTCAAGCTCAAGCTGGGCTCTGCGGTGCTGGTGCTGGGCTCTCCGGCCGAGGATAAGGTGAATCTGGTCGTGGCCGTCACGCCGGATTTGGTGAAGCAAGGCCTGCATGCGGGCAAGCTGATCAAGGAGATCGCGGCCATCTGCGGCGGAGGCGGAGGCGGAAAGCCGGAGCTGGCCCAAGCGGGAGGCAAGGACCCGTCCAAGCTGGCTGAAGCTCTGGCCGCGGCGGAGGGCTTCGTTGCCGCCCAGATTTCCTAACCACGAATTTCCTGTCCAACCGAGATTGTGTTATGATGAAGATAAGTGCTTAGTTAGTCATGGAAAGCGAGGTGCTGGAGATGGGCACGTCGGATAAAAATCATTTCGATCAGACCGTTAAATTCGATGTCGTAGCGGATCCGCACGAGGTGTCGTCCCGGGATATTCTTTTCACGGTTCATGATTCCCTCGTCGAGAAAGAGTACAATCCGATCAATCAAATTGTCGGGTACTTGCTGTCGGGAGATCCCGCTTTTATTCCGCGTCATAACAACGCGCGCAGCTTGATTCGCAAGAAGGAGCGCGACGAATTGATCGAAGAGCTCGTTCGCTTCTATCTTCAGCAGAACCGTTAACGATGCGGGTGCTGGGACTGGATTACGGAGAGAGAAGAATCGGGGTCGCCATGAGCGACCTCTTCGGCTGGACCGCGCAAGGGGTCGAGGTGATCGATCGCAAGCTCGTGGCCGACCCCATGGCGCGCATTGCCGAGCTGGTCCGCTCGAACGAGGTGGAAAGCCTCGTCGTTGGGCTGCCCAAGAATATGAACGGAACGATCGGGCCGAGTGGGGAAAATTGCATCGCATTCGCGGAGTCCTTAAGGCAAACACTAGGGCTGCCCGTGCAGCTCTGGGATGAAAGGCTGACAACGGTATCCGCGGAGCGAACGCTGCTCGAAGCCGATGTCAGCCGACGCAAGCGCAAACAAGTCGTCGATAAGATGGCGGCGGCGATTCTGCTGCAGAGCTATCTGGATTCGATAAGGAAATGAGGGATTGTCCATGACGGATGTGCATCATAACGAAGAAGAAGCGGAATTGATTTATATTACGGACGAAGAAGGCAATGACGAGCCCTTCGAAGTGATTATGCGCTTTGAGCTGGACGACGGCACGGACCGAAAATACATGATGGTCGTTCCGGCGGAGGAAGACAGCGAGGAAGAGCAGGAAGTGTTCGCGTTCCGCTATGACGAGGAAGACGGAGAGATCAAGCTGTATCCGATCGAAGACCCGGCCGAGTGGGATATGGTGGAGGAAACCTTCAACACCTTGATCGGCGAATTCGGCGAAGCCGAAGACAAATAAGCGACGTGCAGCCGTCGAGCGAACACTCGGGGGGATGAACCATGACTGACAACAACGCGGCTTCCGCTTTAAGGCAACGCTACGGCGACAGCGTAGAGCTGTCCGACGAGAACGGAAGCACCGCAACGTATCAGATCGCTGCCGAAATCACTCTGGGCGCGAACAGGTACGCCATTCTTCAGACCTCCCAGATGCAACGCGAGGACGAGATCGAGGTCTTCCGAATTCTGGAGGGAGCCGGCGGGGAATTCGAGCTGGAATCGGTCGCTGACGAAGAAGAGTGGGAGCTCGTCGAAGAAGCCTTCGACGACCTGCAATTCGGCGACGAAGAGCAGCCATGATGACCATCGAGGAGCGGGCGACCGCTCTTTTTGCCGATGAGACGGTGCTGGAGGGGAATAAGCTTGAGCAGAGATGACGAACCGACAACGGGGTGGCGCTCCGTTTACGGGGATACAATACAGAACGAACAAGGAAAAGCGTCCGGAGAAAGGGAGACGGCTGCCGCGACCGAAACGGGCAGGCTGTCCTCGTTGTCTCGAATGCAGTCCAGGAGGGGCGATTCTCCTCGTAAAGAACCGCAGACAAGGGATAGCGCGCAGCAGGACCCATCCGTCCGCACGATTTCGGTGCCGGCGGATCGGCGGCGCAAGCCTAAGGTCGTGCTCTGGTCCTTCTTGATTGCGCTCGGATTGGTATTCGCGATGGCGGGCGGTGTGCTCTTCTACCTGTGGAACGGCCTGCGTCCGACCGCAGCGTCCGACACGCCGGTTAAAGTCACGATCAGCTCCGGTATGCGCGCCCAGAAGGTAGCCGAAATGCTGGAGGAAAATGGACTTATACGCGATGCGTTTCTTTTTAGCGGCTGGCTGAAGCTTCAAGGGGAAGGCTCGCGCTTTCAGGCCGGGGATTATGAGCTGACGAGAGGGATGACTCGCGAGGAGATCGTCGCCAAGCTTAACGAAGGCGATATTGTCGCAGCAGCTACGATCAAATTTACGATTCCGGAAGGCTTCACCGTTCAGCAGATCGCCGATCGGCTTGCCGAGAAGGCCGGCGTGGACAAAACGAAGTTTCTGGAAGCGGCGAACAACCCGGCTCTGTGGACCGGGTCGGCTTGGACGAAAAGCTTGCCGACGGATAAGAACCTGCGTTTCCCGCTGGAGGGTTACTTATTCCCGGATACGTACGAGATGAAGTCGGGCAGCACGGAGATCGAAATTATCAATCGAATGCTGTCCGAGCTTGACCGTAAGCTGGATCAACTGCCGGAGGACTGGCTGGGCACGCTTGAGGATCGCGGGCTTACCGTTCACCAGCTGCTTACAATCGCATCTCTGGTGGAACGCGAGGTTGTCGCGGATGAAGAGCGGCCAATCGTTGCCAGCGTCATTCAGAATCGGATTCGCAAAAAAATGCCGATGCAGATTGATGCGACGATCCAATATTTGCTCGATAAGCAGAAGGAACGGTTGATGGAATCCGATCTGAAGGTCAACAGTCCGTACAACACGTACCAGAATCCGGGCTTGCCGCCGGGGCCGATCGCAAGCCCCAGCTTGAAATCGATCGAGGCCGCGCTCTATCCCGAGCAGACGGATTATCTGTATTACGTAACGAAGAAGGATGGCACGAATACGCATCTGTTCGCGGAGACCTACAAGCAGCATCAGAAGAACATTAAGCTCAGCGAACAGAACAAAACCGAATAATCGGTTTCCAATTTACGCACTCGTCTGAGTGCGCGCCGACCCGGCAAGATTGTCCCTGCCTCCATTACAAGGAGTCCGGGCAAGCTTGCCGGGTCGAAGACTTCCCGGAGGTGCATTCCAATTTCAGCCGTCATACCCGAATTACTCGTATCTGCCGGATCGATCGGGCAGATTGAACGCTTTATTACCGCCGGCGCATCGGCGATTCTAATCGGCGAAGCGCGATATGGCATGAGACAGCCGGCGGATATCGAACAGCAGGATTTGCCGGAAGCGATTCAAGCGGCTCATCGACTGGGCGCCAAAGCCTATGTGAATATGAACAAGCTGTTTCGCAATCACGAGCTGGCCGGGATGCCGGAATATCTGCTGGCGCTTCAAGCCGCAGGAGCGGACGCCGTCGTCTTCGGAGATCCGGCCGTACTGATGAATGCAAGACAGCACGCGCCGCAGCTTAACCTGTTCTGGAACGCGGAGATGACCGGAACGAATTCCTCCTCCTCTTCCTATTGGGGAAGACGCGGGGCGACACGCGCCGTTATCGCGCGTGAGCTGAACGAAGAGGAAATCGCCGACTTGAAGAGCCGAGCGAACATGGAGATACAGGTGCAGGTTCACGGTATGACGAACATCTACCATTCACACCGCAACCTCTTGCAGAGCTATATGGAGCATCTGGGTCGGGAGGCGACGCTGATTCGCAAGGGACCGGACAAAGGCTTGTTTCTGGTGGAGGCGGAGCGGCCGGACGAGAAATTTCCTGTCTATGAGGACGATAACGGCACTCACGTGATGAGCCCAGGCGATATATGCCTGCTTGAAGCGCTCCCAGAGCTTATTCGCGCGGGAGTCGACAGCTTGTATGTCGAATCGCTGCTCAAGACGGACGAGTACAATGAGACGGTGCTTAGAAGCTATCGCAAAGCGCTCGACAAATGGCGGAGCGACGAGAAGGCCTATGCCTTCGAGCAGCAGTGGCTGACGGATATTCAGAAGCAACAAAGCCCGGATAGAGAGCTCGGGTTCGGATTTTTGTATAAGGAACAGGTTTACTGAGAAGGAGGATGAGCCAGGGATGAGCGAGACCGCTGTGCAAGCAAAGCCGCGTTACTCCGGGAAGAGGAATCGGCTGGCGAAGCCCGAGCTGCTGGCGCCGGCCGGAAACCTGGAGAAGCTGAAGTTTGCCGTCCATTACGGCGCGGATGCCGTGTATATCGGAGGTCAGAAATACGGCCTGCGATCGAATGCGGACAACTTCAGCTTCGAGGAAATGCGCGAGGGCGTTGAATTCGCCGCTCGCTACGGAGCCAAGGTGTTCGTCGCGACGAATATTTACGCTCACCAGGAGGACTTGGACGGAGTCGCCGATTATTTGAAGCAATTGGAGAACGCGGGAATTGCCGCTATTATTGCCGCGGATCCGGCGATTGTGGAAACGGCGCAGAAGCATGCTCCCAAGCTGGAGGTTCACCTGAGCACCCAGCAATCCACTATGAACTGGCAGGCGGTGCAGTTCTGGAAGGAGGAAGGGCTGCCGCGCGTCGTTCTGGCGAGAGAGACGACGATGGAGGAAATTGCCGAGATCAAGTCCCATATGGATGTCGAGCTTGAGGTATTCATTCACGGAGCGATGTGCTCCTCGGTATCGGGGCGCTGCGTGTTGTCCAACCATTTTACGGACCGGGATTCCAATCGGGGAGGCTGCTGCCAATCCTGCAGGTGGAAGTACGATCTGCATGCGGACGAGGAATCCGTGATGGAACAAGGGCAGAATCCTTTTACGATGGGCTCCAAGGATCTGTGCATGATCCAGCACATACCGGATTTGATCGATGCGGGAGTCGACAGCTTCAAGATCGAGGGACGCATGAAAAGCATTCACTACGTCGCTTCCGTTGTGAACGCGTATCGCCAGGCGATCGACGCTTATATGGCAAATCCGGAGGGCTACGAGCTTCGTTCGGACTGGGTCGATGAAATCGGCAAGGCGGCTAACCGTCCGCTGAATACGGGGTTTTTCTACACGACGCCGGGAGCGCAGGAGCATATCTATGAGCCGGAAGAGAAGCCGGCGCCCTACGATTTTGCCGCGGTCGTGACGGATTACGACGAGTCGTCCGGCATCGCCACGGTTCAGCAGCGCAGCCCATTTCGTCCGGGTATGGAAGTGGAGTTCATCGGTCCGGGGGGCAGAGCGTTCGTTCAGACCGTCGGGGAGCTGGCGGATGAAGAAGGCAATTCGCTTACGGTAGCCCGGCATCCGCTGCAAAAGATTCGCCTGAAAACGGATCGTCCAGTTGCCGCGCTCGATATCATGCGTAAAAGATTGTAAGAAATTGTTAGGAATAAACAAAAATATTTTCAAAGCGTTGACGAAATAAAAGGAAATATCGACGGACATGTCGAAATTGTCATACCAAGGTAAACATTGCCACGTAAGCGGCCGATAATTACTTTGTTGACATCTCGGCATGTCTTTTTCATTTGCCGCCAGGTCAGTCGTCACTACATAGTTGGAGGAGTAATCGCAGATGAAACAATCGTGGCGTGAGAAAATGGGCGCAGTGGATTGGAAAAAAGCTTCTAGCTCCGTGAGCGGATTAACCAAGCGGGTTGGAGGACAGTTCAAGGGAACGAAATTCGAGAATCCGATTCGTTCCGTCGGCATGAAGCTGTTTTTGCTTATTTTCTGCAG
This sequence comes from Cohnella boryungensis, assembly GCF_042651945.1. Taxonomy (NCBI): domain Bacteria; kingdom Bacillati; phylum Bacillota; class Bacilli; order Caryophanales; family Paenibacillaceae; genus Cohnella; species Cohnella boryungensis. Next base: position 40,173 of record NZ_JBHSED010000040.1, read on the forward strand.
TATTTTAGCCTGCGTAATGTCTTTGGGCTGGTTTTCCTACTCGAAATCAAGCTCTATCATTCAAAAGAAGGTCGCGGATTCAAGCAGCCAGACCGCCGAGCAGACCGCGGGCAAGATCGCCCTTCTGCTGGAAGGCTACGAGCGCCAATCGCTTCAATTTATTACGGATTCTACTTTTATTAACCTGCTAAGCACGCTTTCAATCAGCAAAGATGATTATGAAACGTTCGATACCGCCAGACAGCTGACGGAGAAAATGAGCAGCGTGGCGATGGCCGACTCCAGCTACGAGTCGATCTCGCTCATTCCGATGGATGAGAATGGGCAGTTCATGACGACCGGCGGCTCGGTCGATAAGGCCAAGGTTGGAGAACAGCCTTTCCTGAAGACGATCGCGGAAGGGAACGGCAAAGCGATCTGGGTGCCTACGCTCGCCACGGGCCTTGACGGCAACCGGACTTCGCCGACTTTCGCACTGGGACGGATTCTGAACCAGGGCAAGCCTTACCTGCTCATTCTGGAAATCAAGATCAAGACGTTGGAAGACCAGATGAAAACGGTGGACTTCGGGGAAGGCAGCTCGGCTTATATCGTCTCCAACGACGGCACGATTGTATTCGGGGCCAATGCGGAGAAGATGGGAACGAAGTATGAGTATGAATTGCCTGGAGAAGAAGCCTCTACGACGATTACGATAGACGGCACGAAGACGCTCTCCTCCGCGGGAGTGATGAAGAACAACGAGTGGAAGGTTCTCGGGAATATTCCGGTATCCGCCCTCGTCAAAGACGCCAAGGCGATCAGCAACCTGACGTGGCTGATGTCCCTGATTGCGGCGCTCATTGCGGCAGGGATCGGAATGATCGTCATGCTGTCGGTCGGACGTCCGCTGTCCCAGCTTCGCACGCTGATGAACGAAGGGGAGCGCGGAAATCTGACGGTTCGCTCTACGATCCGGAAGAAGGACGAGATCGGGCAGGTTTCCGACAGCTTCAACCGCATGATGGAAGAAATCACCACGCTCGTGCGGCAGACGAACTTGTCCGCTCAGGAAGTGCTGGATACGGCGACTTCGCTGTCCGACGCTTCGCGCAAAACGGCCGGAGCGGCCAAAGAGATCGCCGTCGCGACGGAAGAGATCGCGAACGGAGCGACGAATCTGGCCATGGAATCCGAGAAGGGCTCCGATCTGACCATTCAAATCGGTACTCAGGTTCAAACGGTCATCGATTCCAACGTTGAGATGGGGCAATCCGCCAACGAAGTAGAGGAAGCGGGCCGGATGGGTTCGGTGTACATGGGAAGCCTGATTGACAAGACAGGCCAAACGGAAGAAATGACCCGTTCGATGGTCGAGAAGGTCGACAAGCTGAAGGACAGCACCCGTTCCATCCGTAAAATTCTCGACGTTCTCGGCAGCATGACCAAGCAAACGAATATTTTGTCTCTCAATGCTACGATCGAGGCGGCAAGAGCGGGAGCCGCAGGCAAAGGCTTCATGGTCGTTGCCGACGAAATCCGCAAGCTGGCGGACCAATCCCGTGATTCCATCGGAGTCGTAGGCGGCATCGTCGAGAACATTCAACGGGAGATCGACGAGACGGTCGGCGTGCTGTCGGATGCGTATCCGATCTTCCAGGAGCAGATTGAATCCGTACGGGAAGCCAATGAAATTTTCGTTACCGTTCAGGACAACATGGGCGGATTTATCCGGCGGCTGGAATCGGCAACATCGTCCGTGCGTCAGCTGGAGGATGCGCAAAATACGTTGTCTCTGGCCATGAGCAATGTCAGCGCGGTTGCGGAAGAATCCTCGGCAACCTCGGAAGAAGTGGCTTCGCTAAGCAACGAACAGCTCAACATCAGCGACGGCTTGGTGCAATTGTCCAATCGCCTGGAGGCGGTATCGGGCAAGCTCCGCGAATCTTTAAGCCGGTTTACGGTATCTTAACGAACAATAAGCAAACGGCAGGCAGGGAGCTTTCCCTGCCTGCTTTTTTTACCATATCAGAAAGTATAAGGTTTAGGATTTCTTATCCCATCCGATAGCGCGATACAAAACGTCTGTCACCTTGCCAAGGCCGGCGAAGCCGTTTTTACTTGCGATACAGACTTTATAAGTTTGACGCTTATTCCATCCCTGTATCGTCCCCGCAAAGCTTCTCCGGCTGTCAGAGGACGCCGAAGGCGTTTTTGCTTGAACTATCAGAAAGTATAAGCTTTAGACTCCTTATCCCAACTGATAGCGCGATACAAAACTTCTGCCGCCGTACCCAAGGACGGCGGAGCCGTTTTTACTTGATTGGGCAAATTATGGGAACAATGAGGGGAGGAACGGGAAGGAGCGACAAGATGAAGCCATTGGGATCGGGAAGAGGGTTTCGCGTATTGCTGCTGCTGGCTGCGCTGCTTGGGCTGGAAGGTGCGCGATTGGCGTGTCTGCAGTTCGGTCTGGGAGGGGCGCAGACGGCAAGCGGTTCGCTCAGCCGGAGCGCCGTGCTCCAGCACTCGGATGCTTTGCTCCTGGACAGCGGCAGAGGCCAATTCCGCGACCGCAGAGGGCGGCTCATCACCGGTAGGATCGTGCAAGGCTTGGCTGCATTTCCGGATAACGGTCTGCCGCGCGGTGCAGAGAGCGACGTGCGCAGCGTGGCGAATGCATTGGGCGTGGAGACGCGCCGACTGGATGGCTGGCTGACGGAGCTCCGTGAACCGACGGTGTGGAAGGATACGGCCTCCGGGCGGGCTTACTCGCTGACGTCCGGTCAGATTCAAACGGTGCAGAGGGCCCGACTGCTGGGCGTATCGGTGCTGCCCTATATCAACCGATATCCGACGGATTTCGCTCCCCTTCATGCGATCGGTTACTTGTCGCAGCATCCCGAACGCGTCAAGCGCATTTATAGCCGCGACATCGCCATCGGGCGAAAGAAGGCGACGGTATTGACCGGCGGAGCGGGGCTGGAGAAGTCGCTAGACCGCTTCCTTCAAGGGCAGGCGGCAACGCTCGTCAAGCAGGTCACGGATGCGTCGAGAAGACCGCTTGAGGGGCTTGGCCTAAGATTGACAGTCCCCAACAATCCTCATTTCCCGCTGCAAGTAACGACCACGCTGGATCTGGATATGCAAAGCGCTGCGGAGAAAGCGATGCGCAAATACGGCATTCGGAAAGGTGCGGTCGTCGTATTGGATGCAGCCAATGCGGACATTCTGGCCATGGTGTCCTTGCCTGCGCTTGATCCGTATCGGATTGGAGCACCGGATACGGACGAACGAAATCATGCGCTGACAGTTGCCCCTCCGGGCTCGGTCTTCAAGACGGTTACGCTGGCTGCAGCGCTTGAGTCGGGGGTTACCGATTGGAAGGAGACGTTTTATTGCGACGGCAAATACGGCAAGTATGGCTTGAAATGCTGGAAGAAGGGCGGTCATGGACATTTGACGCTGGAGCAAGCCTACGCTGAGTCCTGCAACGTCGCGTTCGCAGGCTTGGCGGAGAGGCTTGATCCGGCATGGCTACAGATTACGGCTGAGCGCCTTGGCTTCGGCAGAATGGTCGGCTGGCATACAGACTCTTTCGTTGACAAGAACCCTCTTAGGCTGCTTGGAGAGGAGGAGGCCGGAACGATATTCTTGAACAAGCGAATCGCGGAGGACGGCGGGGCGAGGACGGGAACCGGCATCGGGCAGCGGGATGTGCGGGTTACGCCGCTGCAGGCGGCAAACATGGCGGTGGCGATCGTGCACGACGGTCACGTCCTTGCTCCCCGAATCGTCAAGGAAATCCGTTATGCGGACGGAGGGCTGATGGCTTCATTTGAAACGCAGTCAGCGCCCTCCAAGCACGGTCGCATTGAGCCCGAGACCGCTGCGGCGCTGCGCCGGGGCATGCGCTCCGTCGTTCTGCACGGTACGGCCGAGCATGCGTTGAAGAACGCCGGATGGCCGCTTGCCGGCAAGTCCGGCACAGCCGAATTAAGCGGCAAGCAAAAAGCCCGCAACGACCAATGGTTTGTCGGTTACGGGCCTGTGACGGAAAGGCCGCGCTATGCGATCGCAGTGCTGATCGAGGACCAGCCTGCAGGCTTGCGCAATCGCGGCGCAACGGTATTCGGAACGATTATGGACGAGCTTCGCCTTCTGGAGAGCTCGCGTCCGCAGGCTGGGGAGCGAACGGGTGCATCGTAAATTCGTCTCTCGGGAGGCGAATCCACTTATGGAAGTAGCCTTGATCGTACAGCGCTTTAAGCAGGATCATAAGAATCGGCGCGAGAATAAGTCCTGCAACGCCGAACAGCGACAAGGAAATCATCATGAAGGCCAGCATCGTAAAGGCGGATACGCCGACCGTCTGACCGGTGATTCTTGGCTCCAGAAATTGACGGGTCAACGTGACAACCAGAAGGAGCGCGGTCAGCCAGACGGCCAGCACCGTATCTCCGGTAATGAACAAATAGATAATCCAGGGAATAAACAGCGTGTTGACGCCCAGCAGCGGAAGCACGTCGAAAATGCCGGCCAGCAGCGCGATAGAGAAAGCGTTGTTCACGCCAAGGCAAAGCAACGCAACGAAGATAACGAGAAAGGTAATGCTAATTAGCTTGCCTTGCGCTTTAAGATAGGCGCCTATGCCTCTGAACACGTTGTTTCGCAAGAAGTCGAAGGCGATTTTCAGCGTCTTCGGCGCTCTGTCTTTGCCGAGCTTCTTCCAGGTCTCGATCTCCAGGCTTAAGAAATAAGCGAGAATTATAGCGATCGAGAAATTCAAAATGAACGAAGAGAACGAGCTAAGGAAGCCTACGAGCCATTTCAGGAAGTTCCCGGCCCACTGCGCGCCCAGATCCGTGACGTAAGCGGTCGCCTGGCGAAGCTTCTCGGCAAGGTCGGGAGGAAGCGCTTCGACTTGATTTTGCAGGTTGCTTGTGATGGAGCCTACCTGGCTTTCCAGCATCTTCTGGTATTTGGGCAGATCGTCTGCGAGCTGCGTGATCTGTATCGTGAAGATATAGCCAAGCCCGAAGAAGGCGGCCAGAATGATGAGGGTGAAGAAGAGGATGCTGATCCCCGTAGCGATCGATTTTGGAAGCCCCATGCGGTTGAGCAATCGGGCGAGCGGTTCAATGATCCAGAAAATCAGGAAAGACAGGAATACCGGGGTCGCAAGGTTGTACAAATAACTGAATACATACATCGTCAGCCAGACGGTGAGGAAGATTACGCCGATATCGAAAGCGGTCCTCCAATATTTCTGATACAAAGAAAACATCGGTTAGCCATCCTTTTCTGGACATGTTATTTGATCCATCCCATATATTGTTTATTGTACACGATAACAAAAAAGATGCCTAGAAGAATGCCTATTTTCCGGCTCGTATGTTAGAATAGAGGGCAGGCATTTGAACCGTTCTCATAATTAAAACGCATTCAAGATGGTGGGGAAGGCATGGAGCTCATTCTTTGGCTCGGTTTTTATTTTTTGACTTTTTATGCGATTTTGCCGGCGGTCGTCAGCCGAATTTTCGGCTTCAGGGTATTTATGAAAGGCAAGTCGGCCGATGCCGTGGCCTTGACGTTCGACGACGGACCCGATCCCGAATATACGCCGCAGCTTCTTGATCTGTTGAAGAGCCATGGAGCCAAAGGCACGTTTTTCCTCGTAGGCGAGAACGCGGAGAAGCACCCCGAGCTCGTCGCGAGAATTCATCGGGAGGGGCACGTTCTGGGCATCCACAACTACGTCCATCATATGAACTGGTTTCTGCGCCCTAGCACGGTGAAGCGGCAAATTCGCCAGACGTCGGATCTGATCGAGAGCATTACGGGAGAGAAGCCGATGTACTACCGGCCTCCCTGGGGAATCGTGAACGTCTTCGACTATTCCAAGCTGGGACATCTGCAGATTGTACTCTGGACCTCGCTGTTCGGCGATTGGAGAAAACGGATTGGGGCAGACAGGCTGTATCGCCGAATGAAGCAGAAGCTGAAGCCCGGGCAAGTCTTCCTGCTCCACGATTGCGGAAGCACGTTCGGCGCCGATCGCGACGCCCCGGCGAATACGATTTCCGCGCTCTCCAGAATATTGGACGATGGCCGCAAGCGGGCATACCGGTTTATCGGAATCGACGAGATGATCGCCATTACGGAGCAGGCCAAGCGGAAAAAGAAGAAGAAGGATGCGAATTTGAGAGAGAACGGCGAGCGCGGCCGCAAAGCGTCCATCGGTCCGTTCAAGAAGCTTGTCGTCGGCCTGTGGATGGCATGGGAGAAGCTGTTTCACGTGTTGTTCCGGCTGCATCCGGTCGGAGACGCGCATTTCTTCAATTATCGCATTCGCAAGTACGCCGGCCCTTCGCTGAAGCTTCGGGACAATTATGAGCTGCATTCGGGCGATCGCATCATGGAGATTCATTTCGAGAATCAGATGCTGTACGAGATAGGCATGAAATCGAAGACGTCGCTGCAGCTGGCGATCCGCATCATTCGCGAGATCGAGAGAGTGCTGCCGGATATGGCGAGGGAGCTGTCTACCGCCCCGCACGGAGACCAAGTGAAGGCGCTCTACGGGGTGTCGATGATTCATCGGGGCTCGGAAAGCCTCGGCTTTGAGACCTTCGATCTGCCCAAAGGCTTGTTCAGCCGGATGACGAATATGTATCTTCGCTTCATGATTCGAATTATCCATCCGTCCGGTCGGCAACGAGTTCGGGAGCATGCCGATTCGCTGAATCCGCGCATGCTGATCATGGAGAGAGAGACGTTATTGAAGTGGGCGGACGATTCCCGACCGACGCGCAGAGTGGGACGGGATCGCGCAGGCAAACAATCGCAATCCCCTGCTTCGGAGGAGCATTCCGAAGCCGCAGCGGAATACGATGATACGTCGTTCGGCAGGCTTGTCTAGCCGGCAGGGATACGAGTTGGAAGAGCATGGATAAAGGCGCCGGGAGGTTGTTCCCGGCGCCTTTATTTGTCGTGTGCGCCCGGCATGGGCGATAACTAGGTGGCGAAAGTCCACTACAGGCTTGGCAGTAGGAGCTGTTAGCTGAAGGCAAGGGAGTCGGCCGTGAGACCGAATCTGAAGGAAGCTGAGGCAAACCCTCGGTCTGACGAACAGATAATCACATAGAAGGCATGGTGAGACGGACGAGCTTGCACACCAAAGCAATTTCAATACTGCCCGAATCTCATCATGTAGATGTGGCAGATGGATGAAGGGAAAGTTATCGCTCTTATCCGGGGAGGTCTCGCAGACTTGGAGTAGGATAAAATCCGTAAGACGGAGTAAAGCTTGCTGGAAGAAGTCAGCAGAGGCCATAGTACACGAGCTGCGACAGCGGAGAGCGGAAAGGCTGAACAATCGTAAGTCTCGAGTACAGACTGAAAGGTGAGTCGATGCGATTAAAGCAGAATACCGAAAGGGCTGCCGGCAATGGGATAGCTTGGAACGCGACGAAACTAATGCCCGCCCACGCCCCTCACTCTCGCGCGTTAGTTCGCTTTTACATAACTAATGCCCGCTCACGCCCCTCTCTCGCGCGCATTAGTTCACTTTTACATAACTAATGTCCGCTCACGCACCTCACTCTCATGCGTTAGTTCGCTTTTACATAACTATTGTCCGCTCACGCCCCTCACTCTCGCACGTTAGTTCGCTTTTACATAACTAATGCCCGCTCACTCTCCCCAAACTCGCGGACTAGTGCGCTTCTACATAAGGTTGCAGGAGCGCGGAGCATCGAAGCTCGGGAAGGAAGAGAAAGAGACGCAGCAGACGACCTGATGGAACGCATACTGAACAGAGACAATCTGAACCGAGCGTACAAGCACAACCACGGATGAGAGTGTACATCTGGAAACAGTACAAAATCCGCCACGGACCCAAGGACGGCAAAGCCGGTTTTACTCGGCGGCAGGAACCTCCCTCTGCATAAGAAGAGGCTGCAACAAAGGTCAGACAAGACCTTTCGTTGCAGCCTCTGGGATCAGATAGGCTTAGAACTTCATAACTCCGCCTTGGCTTGCATTGGTGACCATTGCGGAATAACGGGCCAGGTAGCCGCGTTTGATCTTCGGTTCGAAGCCTTTCCATTCGGAGCGACGGCGTTCCAACTCCTCATCGCTGACTTCGAGCTTGATCGTACGATTGTTCATATCCAGTTCGATCATATCGCCATCGTGAACGAATGCGATCGGTCCGCCTTCCGCCGCTTCAGGCGAAATGTGGCCAATGGCGATTCCGCGGGAGGCTCCCGAGAAACGGCCGTCGGTAATCAAGCCGACCTTGGTGCCCAGCCCCATCCCGACGATCTGGGAGGTCGGCGCGAGCATCTCCGGCATGCCGGGTCCGCCCTTAGGCCCTTCGTAACGAATGACGACAACATGACCTTCCTTGACTTTGCCTTCCGCGAGTCCTTGCAGCACCTCGTCCTGGGAGTCGAAGCAGATTGCAGGTCCCCGATGATATCCGCCGACGGATTTGTCGACTGCGCCTACTTTAATGATCGAGCCGCCTGGAGCCAGGTTGCCGAACAGTACGGACAGACCGCCTTCCTTGGTGTGCGGATCGTCAATCGGACGAATAACGGAATGGTCGGTAATCGTCGCGTCGGCGACGTTCTCGCGAAGCGTCTTCGCGGAGACGGTCAGCACTTCGCCGTTTAATGCGCCTTCCTTCTTGAACAGCTCGTTGATAATCGCGCTTACGCCGCCCGCATTGTGCAAATCTTCAATGTGGTGATCGGAAGCGGGAGCCAGCTTGGACAAATAAGGCACGCGCTTGGCGACTTCGTTGATTCGTTCGATCGGATATTCAATGCCGGCTTCGTGAGCCAGGGCCAGCGTGTGCAGAACCGTATTCGTGGAGCCGCCCATCGCCATGTCGAGCGCGAAGGCGTTGTCGATGGAATCGAGCGTAACGATATCCCGCGGCTTGATGTCCTTCTTGATCAGCTCCATAAGCTGAGTGGCGGATTTCCGGACGAAATCGCGCCGCTCGGGAGCGACGGCAAGAATCGTGCCGTTGCCGGGAAGGGCCAAGCCGAGCACTTCGGCGAGGCAGTTCATGGAGTTGGCCGTGAACATGCCGGAGCAGGAGCCGCAAGTCGGGCAGCCGTATTGTTCGAGCTCGGTCAGGCTTTTCTCGTCGATCTTGCCTGTCATATAAGCGCCGACGCCTTCGAATACGGACGTGAGCGAGATCGCGCGGCCATCGCTTGTACGGCCGGCTTTCATCGGTCCGCCGCTGACGAAGATCGTCGGAATGTTGACGCGCAGGGCGGCCATCATCATGCCTGGCGTAATCTTGTCGCAGTTCGGAATGCAGACCATGCCGTCGAACCAGTGGGCGTTTACGACCGTCTCTACGGAGTCGGCGATAATCTCCCGGCTTGCCAGAGAGTAACGCATGCCGATGTGGCCCATCGCGATGCCGTCATCTACGCCGATGGTATTGAATTCGAAAGGAACGCCGCCCGCTTCGCGAATCGCGTCCTTGACGATTTTGCCGAATTCCTGCAGATGGATATGTCCGGGAACGATATCAATGTAAGAATTGCAGACTGCAATGAACGGTTTGCCGAAATCCTCTTCTTTAACGCCGGCTGCGCGCAGCAAGCTGCGGTGCGGTGCGCGGTCGAAGCCTTTGGTGATCATGTCTGAGCGCATTTTTTTATTTGCCAACTGTAGCCCCTCGCTTTCGGTTAAACCGGAATGTCATATGCTTGATTTTAGCACAGATGCGGACGGCTTGACCAGAACGGCTTGGCATCCAAAGTCTGTGCGGCGTTGAACAGCGCGGCCCGGCAAGACAGGCAGGTGCGCTTCCAAAAAAGGTAGCCCCGGCGTCTGGCCGAGGCTACTTGCTTGAATCCGTGAAGAGATTGGCCAGTCCTGCGAACGGCAGATTCTCGTAATGCTCCGTCTTGTAGACGACTTCGCTTTCGATCTGCGTTTCATCGCTGAGCTTGTTGCGCCGGAACTGAAATTGATCGAATAGCTTCACGAGAATGCGGGCTGTGTTGATCGCATCGTCCATGGCGCGGTGATGCGTGCCGTTGAACGGAATCTCCAGCATCTCCAGAGCGGGCTTGAGCCCCATTTGCTGGTGTTTCTCCAGCTTATACACTTTGGAGAGCATTTTCTGCAGGTTGTTATGGTTGATAATCCAGTCGGTGGAAATCTGCTGCTGCCTGCACTCCTGAACAAGCTGCCGCTGATCGTCGGGTCCCCAGGCGCATAGAAAATATTCTTCAGGCCCGATCCACTCGATGAAGCTGCGGACGACTTCCGGAAGTGCGCCGGCTTCGTTGACGTCCTCTTGTTTAATGCCCGTGAATTCAGTAGTGTCGACCGTCAATTGAGGCACGATGACGGGCTTGACGAACGCTTGAAAAGTTTCAAGGATTTGCGGCTCGCCGTCGGCCAGGCCGACTTTGGCGGCTCCGATCTCGATGATCTCGGCAATCTGGCCTTTCTTGCGTCGGACGGTCATCTCCAGATCATAGACGATAATGGTCACTTCATGCACCTCTAGAACGTGGCAATAATAATTGTCGTACCTTTGTTATTATAGACCTCCTCTTGGCATTTGTCAGTCTGGAAAATAAATGCCCGCTCCGGCGGCACGAAGGAAGGGCAGGGAATCCGGCGGCATTGTCGAATTGTACGAAAGGAGTTGCGAGAACGGCGAACGGTTCTGAACAAACGGAGGACAAGCGGAACATGACCAAGGGAACAGGACTTGCAGGCATGGAAAGCAAGCTGTGGATGGCGGCGGACAAGCTGCGCGGCAGTATTGCGCCTACCCGCTACAAGGATATCGTGTTGGGTATTCTTTTCTTGAAATATATATCCGATCGTGAAAAGAGAGATGAGAACAAACGGCCGAAGTCGTTTCGGGTGCCGGAGGAAGCGCGATGGACGTATATTATGGAGCGAGCGGACACGGCCGAGATCGGCTTCACGCTGGATGAGGCTTTCCGCGCAATTGAGCGGGGCAACAAGCGGTTGTCCGGCGTTCTGCCCATTCGGTATTCAGGTGAAGAACTGGACCCGCGTAGAATCGGCGAGGTTGTCGCGGTAATAGACAGCTTCGACACGCTGACGATCGAGGAGGACGCGTTGGGACGGGTATATGAATATTTCCTGGGAAAGTTCGCATCGCTCCTTGGCCAGGGTGACGGAGAGTTCTATACCCCGGACGGCGTGGTCAAGCTGCTCGTCGAGATGATCGGGCCCGTCTCCGGGACGCTCTACGACCCTTGCTGCGGCAGCGGGGGAATGCTCGTTCAGGCGAGCCGGGCGGTTCAGGCGCAAAGCGGACGTATCTCGAATCTGTCGGTATTCGGACAGGAGATGAATGCGGCTACGAGAAGACTTGCCATCATGAACCTGACGGTGAGAGGGGTGGAAGCGGATTTAGGGCGAACCAACGGAGATACGCTCCGCGCCGATCAATTCATGGACCGAAAGTTCGATAATATTCTGGCCAACCCTCCGTTTAACGTCAGCGATTGGGGACAGGAGAGCCTTCTGGAGGACCCGCGCTGGCAATGGGGGGTGCCGGCGAAGGGGAACGCCAACTATGCCTGGTTGTCCCATACGTTGGCCAAGCTCGCTCCCTCGGGCGTGGCCGGGATCGTGCTGGCCAACGGCTCGCTTACTTCGCGCATATCGGGAGAGGGCGATCTCCGCCGGGAGATGATCGAGCGGGATAAGGTGGACTGCATTGTGTCGCTGCCCGATAAGCTCTTCTATACGACCGGCATCCCGGTCAGCCTGTGGTTATTCCGCAACGGAAAGCGCCGGAAGGGAGAGGTGCTGTTCCTGGACGCCCGCAGCCGAGGAACAATGGTCAACCGCAAGCTGCGGGAGCTGGAAGAGACGGACATCGGCGAAATTGCAGGCGCTTATCACCGGTGGCTGGCCGATTGCAAATATCAAGATAAAGCCGGCTGGTGCAAGTCGGCAAGTATCGCGGACATTCGGGAGAGAGACTATCTGCTTACGCCCGCGCGCTATGTCGGCGTGAAGGAGACGGAGGAGGGAGAGCCCTTCGGGGAGAAGATGGACAAGCTGGTGGCGGAGCTGGCCGAGCTGATGAGCCAAACTCCGATATTGGATGAGCGAATCAAGAAAAGTCTGAGGGCAATCGGCTATGAGCTATGAGCGCAGAAGGCTTGGCGATGTGGCGCTTAAGATCGGCAGCGGGGCGACGCCGGCAGGCGGAGAACGGGTTTACCGCCGGACTGGCGTAGCGCTGATTCGAAGCATGAACGTGCGGGATTATCGCTTTACGCAGGAGGGGCTGGTTTACCTGGATGCGGAGCAGGCCGGCAAGCTTCGCAAAGCCGAGGCGTTGCCCCGGGATGTGCTGCTTAATCTGACCGGAGATTCCGTGGCCAGATGCTGCATGCTTGGGGCAGAAGAGCTGCCCGCTCGCGTGAGCCAGCATGTCGCCTTCATTCGCGTCAAGCCGGACAAGGCCGATCCGGCATATGTAATGTACGCTTTGCTTCATCCCGGTACGAAGGAGGAATTGCTTTCCCTGGCATCGCAAGGAGGCACTCGCAAAGCGCTGACGACAAGAATGCTCGAGAATGTGGAGCTGCCGCTGCCCGCGCTGCCTCTTCAACGGCAAATCGCCAACGTGCTTTCCTCCTTCGATGAGAAAATTCGGCATATTGCCCAGATGAACGAGAAGCTGGAGCAATTGGTCCGGGTCGTATATGCGCAGTGGTTCGGCTCGTTCGATTATCCGAACGCAAAGGGGAAGCCTTACAGATCCAGCGGGGGCAGCATGATCTACTCCGAGGAGCTGGAGAAGGAGATTCCCGAAGGCTGGATAGCGGGCCGACTTGGGGATATCGCCGCTGTCGATAAAGGCAAACGCCCCCTCCGTCAAAGCCCCGTCAAAACAGAGAAATATCGCTATCCTCTCGTCGCTTCGGGCAGCTCCAGAGCGTTTGTTGACGAGGCGCTGTATCGGGAGCCTGTCCTGGTCGTGGGCCGCGCCGGGACGCTGGGGGTCATCCAGCGGTGCGCCGAAGCCTGCTGGCCGTCCGACAATACGCTTGTCGTGCAGAGCGATCGGTACGAGTATGCTTACCAATTGCTGAAGGACATCGATTATGCCGGTCTTAACCGTGGATCGACGCAGCCGCTGATTGCGGGATCGGATCTGAAGCGGACGCCTGTAGCGCTGCCGCCCCCCGATATCGCGGAGAAATTCGAGCGAATGGCCGGAGACTGGCTGGCCGCTTGCGAGCGGAACAACAAGGAGGCCGCCGCACTGGCGGCCGCAAGGGACGCGCTGCTGCCCAAGCTGCTGTCCGGAGAAATCGATGCCGGTACGCCGGGGCGGGCGAGGGTGTCGAATTTGATCGAGACATAGCGATAAGGTACAATAAAACCATCACAAAAACTATTGATTCATTATGATGGAGGAATGGGAAGATGAGCACTTTTTCGCAAAAGCTGGCTTCTATGCGCCAAGGTCTGAAGGACCAGGTAACGAAATTCAAAAACAAGGATTTCATGGACGCCGTCGTGGCGGGCTGTGCTATCGTCGCCGCGGCTGACGGCAAAATCGACAGCTCGGAGAAGCAAAAGATGGCCGGTTATATTAACCATAACGAAGAGCTGAAAGTGTTCGACATGTCCAAAGTCATCGAGCGTTTCAACCACTTTACGAGCAATTTCGATTTCGACGCCATGATTGGCAAAGCGGAAGCGATGAAGCCCATCATTAAATTCAAAGACAAGCCGGACGTCGCAAGGGTCATTGTCAGCGTATGCTGCGCGATCGGCGCTGCCGACGGCGACTTCGACGAGCAGGAGAAAGCCGTCGTCCGGGAAATTTGCCGGGCCGTAAACCTGACTCCATCGGATTTCGGTCTGTAGCACGCAAGCGGGTTACGAGATATCCATTAAAAATTGAGCTTTATCAATCCGAGCATGCGGTCGAGGACGACCCGCATGCTTTTTTGCATGGCGCTAGCCTTTCGCAAGGCGCGCGGAATCAGCGCTTCGCCTTATAAAACTCATGGTACAGCTTCATTAAAGCCCGCTTTTCAATGCGCGACACGTAAGATCGGGATATGCCCAGCTCGCGCGCGATTTCTCGCTGCGTTCGTTCGTCTCCGCCGCCGTCTAGGCCGAACCTTCCCCTAATCACCTCTTGCTCGCGATCGTCCAAGATGTCCAGATTGCGGTAGATTTTGCTTTTCTCAATTTTGAGCTCCACCTTGTCGACGACCTCGTCGACCTCTGTGCCGAGAATATCCTGAAGGGTGATTTCATTCCCCTCTTTATCCGTTCCGATCGGATCGTGCAGGGAGACATCCTTTCTCGTTTTTTTCAACGAACGCAGATGCATCAGAATTTCGTTCTCGATACAACGGGCCGCGAATGTCGCTAGCTTCGTCCCCTTGTTCGGCTGAAAACTCTCGATGGCTTTAATGAGACCGATCGTCCCGATAGAGATCAGGTCTTCCAGGTCCTCTCCGGTGTTGTCGAATTTCTTGACGATGTGGGCGACAAGCCGCAGGTTATGTTCGATAAGCAGGTTGCGGGAAACGGGGTTCCCCTCCGCGAGCCGCGACAGATGCAGCGCCTCTTCCTCATCGGTCAGAGGCTGCGGGAAAGCGTTGTTCTTTACATAGGAAACAAGCAGGGACAGCTGCTTCAGGAACAGGGCAATCGAGGTGATAAATGCGGGCACGGGAAGGCCACCTCCGTATTCGGGTTCGGCTTGCGCCAGAGAAGCATTACCATTGTATGTAGGTTTTCGCCCAACCGTGCCTGTTCGAACGGATTAAAGTCATTTTGTCGAATGATAAAGCCCGACTGCGGGAAATAATGAAGAGACCATGCTTCGCGATTTTCCATGGAGGTGTTAGAGATGGCTGTAAAAAGCGGCGGACGCGGTCAGGGGTCTTACAAGCCTGTATCGATGTCGTCCAAGGAGTATCAGGCGTTCGCCAAGGCGCGCGAGCCTTCCCGTTCGGTCTGGACGAATTGCTTGAAGGCTTTTCTGGTGGGGGGAATCATTTGCACGATCGGGCAAGGCGTCACCCAGTTTTTTATTACGGTGTTCCATATGTCTTCCAAGGACGCGAGCAACCCGACCGTGGCGGTTATGATTTTGCTGGCGGTAATTCTGACAAGCTTCGGGGTCTACGATAAAATTGCGCAGTGGGCGGGAGCGGGCAGCGCCGTGCCGGTAACGGGCTTCGCCAACTCGATGTGCTCGGCCGCCATCGAGCATCGCAGCGAAGGGCTCGTATTGGGCGTAGGCTCGAACATGTTCAAGCTGGCGGGCTCCGTTATCGTATTCGGGGTTGTCGCTTCCTTTATCGTGGGGATCGTCTACTGGGTGTTCGGAATCGGGGCGTGGCATGATACTACAGGGTAGAAGGTCATGGGTTTATGAGCAGCCGCCCGTCATAGTCGCAACCGGCACCGTTGTCGGGCCGGACGAAGGCCAGGGACCGCTGGCTTCCGATTTCGATCTGGTTCATCCCGATCTGGAGATGGGCCAGCCTTCCTGGGAGAAATCCGAGAGGTTGCTTATGGAGCAAGCTACGGAAATTGCGCTTGAGCATGCAAAGCTTTCCAAAGACAAGCTGAATTTTTTTGTCGGCGGAGATTTGATGAATCAGATTATCAGCACCTCCTTCGCGGTTCGTGCGCTGGAAGCTCCCTACATCGGCATGTTCGGGGCCTGCTCCACCTCGATGGAATCGCTGGCCGTCGCCTCCCTTATGATCGCTTCGGGCGCGGCGGACTATGCGATGGCGGGCACCTGCAGCCATAACTGCACGGTGGAGAAGCAGTTCCGCTATCCGACGGAATACGGCTCCCAGAAGCCGCCGACGGCCCAATATACAGTGACGGGGGCGGGAGCGTCCATCGTCGCCCGCAGCGGCGAAGGACCGGTTATTACCGCAGCCACAATCGGCAAAGTGATGGATTTGGGCATCAAGGACCCGTTCAACATGGGAGCCGCGATGGCGCCGGCGGCCGTGGATACGATTCAGGGCCATTTTCAGGATACGGGAAGAACGCCGGGCTATTACGATCTGATCGTGACCGGGGATTTGGCCGGCGTCGGCCATCCGCTCGCGCTAGAAATGCTGGGCCGCAACGGCGTCCCGATGGAGCAGACGACCTTCCGCGACTGCGGATTGATGATCTACGACGTAGAGAAGCAGAAGGTACAGGCGGGCGGCAGCGGATGCGGATGCTCTGCGGTCGTCACTTACGGACATCTGCTGAAGCGAATCCATAAAGGCGAGCTGGGGCGAATTCTTGTCGTCGCCACCGGAGCGTTGCTAAGTCCGCTGTCCTACCAGCAGGGAGAAAGCATTCCTTGCGTAGCCCATGCGGTCGCGATCGAAGCGGGGCATTCGAAGCGGCAAGGGGGTGCAAACAGATGATCTATTTATGGGCGTTTGTCGTCGGCGGAGGCATCTGCGTCGTCGGCCAGCTGCTGTTCGATGTCGCCAAGCTGACGCCGGCGCATACGATGTCGCTGCTGGTCGTAACGGGGGCGCTTCTGGACGCGGTTGGCTGGTATGATCCGCTTGTCGATTTCGCCGGCGCGGGAGCCACCGTACCGATTACAAGTTTTGGCAACGCATTGGTGCACGGGGCGTTGACCGAGCTGCAGGAGGTCGGCTGGATCGGCGTCATTACGGGCATATTCAGCATTACAAGCGCAGGCATATCCGCTGCCATCGTGTTTTCCTTTCTGGCCGCGCTGGTCGTCAAGCCGAAGGGCTAGACCCGCAGCAGCGCCGGCTCCATACGGTCGCCAACAGCCAAACAGCCAGTCCCGAAGGGGATTGGCTGTTTCTCTATTGTTTTTTGGAAGAAACTAAAATTTACGGTGCAATCCAAATTCCGGTATAATGGGAATGACACCATAAAAATGACATCAAAGTAGAGTCCATAGGAGGATTAGAAATGGATCAACATACCGCGATGCAGCTTTTGGATCAAATCAAGTTCAACATGGAATCCTGCATTTACGGCAAACGGGAAGAAATCGCTTCCATGCTAACGGCAATGCTTGCAGGCGGGCATGTGTTGATCGAGGACGTGCCGGGCACCGGCAAAACGCAAATGGTTAAGGCGTTGGCCTTGTCCATTGGCGGCGTATTTCATCGCATTCAATGCAATCCGGACTTGTTGCCGACCGATATTACCGGCGTATCGATCTATCATCCGAAATTGGAAGAATTCGTATTCAGGCCGGGACCTATCATGGCGAACCTTCTGCTGACGGACGAGATCAACCGGGCGACGACCAAAACCCAATCGGCGCTTCTGGAGGCCATGGAGGAAAGAAGAGTGTCCGTGGACGGGGAGACGCATAATCTGCCTCATCCCTTTATGCTGTTCGCCACTCAGAACCCGATTGAATTCGAGGGCACGTACAGCTTGCCGGAGGCGCAATTGGACCGCTTCCTGATGAAAATCAAGCTCGGCTATCCGGATGAAGCTTCCGAGAAGCGACTTGTGCTGGAGCCGGGAGCCAACCGGTCGGCCGAATCGTTAAAGGCGGTGGCGACGGTGGAGGATGTCGCCCAGATGCAAAAGCTGGCGGAAGGCGTACATCTGGAGTCTACGGTGGCCGATTATTTAGTTGCGCTGATTCGCGGCACGCGCCAGCACGGCTCCGTGCTGCTCGGCGCCAGTCCGCGTGCGGCGGTGGCGCTGACCTCCGCGGCCAAAGCCTACGCCTTCCTGAATCATCGGGGCTTCGTTCTGCCCGACGACGTGAAGGCGATGGCAGGCCTGGTGCTGGGGCATCGTCTTCATCTGAAGTCGGAAGCGCGCATGCAGGGCGTAACGGCCGCGCAAGTGCTGCAGGACGTTCTTCGCACGCTTCCCGTTCCCGTAGGGATGGAGCGCTGATCATGGCGCGGCTGCATGTTCCCCGCGCTTGGTGGTTAAGCGCGATCCTGTACGTTACCGCACTCTTTTATCTGCTTTTCCAGGGCGGCAAAACCTCGCTCATGCTGTTCGTAATATTAAATGCGCTAGGCGTTTACTTGATGCTGGGGCGCTGGAGCGGCATTGGCGGGGTGCAAGGTTTTCGCGTGACGGAGACGGGGGAAGGACATTCGGCGTTCATGACCGCAGGCATGCGCCTTAGAGTGAAGCTCCGCATGCAGATTCCGGGTTACTGGCCGCTTCCTTATGTGATTGTGCGGGAGAAGCTGATTCGATCTACCGGCGGAGAAGCCCAGCTATACGAAATGTCCTTCGTGCCCGATTATCGTCGCAGGGGAGAAGTGCAATTCGAGACGGCGCCTCTGCGGCGGGGCCGGTATCAATTCCAGCAGACCGATTGCTCGACGCGCGATATCTTCGGCTTGTTCGAGCATCGGGGCTCCTTCCAGCAGCCTCTGCATGTTCAGGTGCTGCCCCGAACGATAGCCCTGAAGGACTGGAGACTGTTCCGGCGCTCGCAGCGGGGCGTATTCCATCACACGTTCACCTCCTTATGGGCAAGAGAAACCACGCAGATCGACGGGGTGCGCGAATATATCCACGGGGATCGTCTTTCGAGAATTCATTGGAACGCGACGGCGAAGACGGGACAGTGGAAGTCGAAGGAGTTCGAGCGCGAGGCGCTCCCGAGAATCGTATTTGTGCTGGACCGGAACAGTTCGGCCTATCTGCACCCGGATCAATTCGAGTTGGCGGTGTCGGTCGCGGCCTCGATGCTCGAATTGACGATTGCCAAAGGAATGCCGATTGGTTTCGTTTCCGCAGGAGAGAAAACGAACTGGTTCGGCGAGGGACGAGCTCCCGTGTCCCGAAGCGAGGTGCTGCAGCATCTGGTCGACGTTGAAGCCGACGGGAAGCAGCCGCTGGGAGACATTCTCTGTCAGACGGCCGAGCGCTACGAGCCCGGCGTTCACGTCGTTGTCATCGGCTCGTCGGCGGACGATCAGACGGCTTCGGCCATGAGCGCGCTGGAAGGCAAGCGGATGGTTCCGAGCTTCGTTCATATCGGTCATGAGCGACTCTCGTCGGAAGCCTCGGCGAAGCTGCGCCATTGGCAGCTGCTGTGCCAATCGAAGCAGTGGGAGTACGTGAGCGTATCCGAGCTGGAGAAGCTTCCCCATGCGCTAGGGGAGGTGTCGGCATGATCGGGCTGCTGAAGGGCCGGCTGTGGCGGCACATCGTGCTGGAGAGACTGCATCGGCTGCTGGCGATTGTCGTTGTGCTTCAATTGATTCAATGCTTCTCCGAATATTGGTGGGAAGAAACCTACGCCATCGTTTACGGCACCTTGGCGGTTACCGCGGCAGCGGAGCTGCTTCTCTCGCGAATGCTATGGCTCAGGCTGCTTCTTCAGGCAGGGGCGGCAGCGGGAGTGATCGTATGGAAGGCTCCCGTCGAATGGCAGGGATGGCCGGAATCCTGGCGCTCCTGGGGGCAGTGGGGAGATTTTGTTACCGGGCATGCGGTGCAGTTCAGCCCCTTCTTCGAGCTGGCGGCAGGCGCCGTATTGGCCGTGCACGTGCTGGCATGGATCGGAGCGAGCAGGGCCGGAGCGGTGGCGGTCATCGTAACGACGATTGGCGGAATGGCGATTGCGGATTCCTTTTTTCCATTGGAATTATGGCACAATATTGCCTGGATTGTAACGGCCGGACTGGTATGGCTGGTCGTGCTTCATTTGCGTCAGCTGCAGTCGAGGCATCCCGACAGCTGGGAGGCGTTGGCCGAGAGGCCGCTGGATATCGCTTTTCCCGCCGTAGTGATCATTACGCTCGTGCTGCTTACGGGAATATTCATGCCCAGGGCTCCGGTCATTCTGGAAGATCCCTACACGATCTGGACGGAGGCGCAGGGGCGGGAAGTTCCCGTATTCTCCGGAGAAGGCGGCGTGCAGAAGGTCAGCGCGTCGGGAAGCAGCGGATCGTCCCTGTCCGGCTACAGCCGGGATGATCGCAAGATCGGCGGTGGATTCCAGTTCGATTATTCCCCCGTGATGACCATTTCGACTTCCCAAAGCAGCTATTGGAGGGGAGAAACGAAATCCGTCTATACCGGAAAAGGCTGGGGAGACCTGAAAGGCTCTCGGCTTGTGCAAGCTACGATAGGCCAGAACGCCGAGCCGCTCGAGCTTGATCCGCCGCGCGACAAGAACGTTCGGACGATCGAGGTCGTTCAGACGGTGACTGTAGAGCGCAAGGATAGACTGCCGGTGCTGTTTGCCGCAGGACCTGCGACCTCTATTACGGAGCTGCGAAGCGATAACAATGCCGGCTTGAGATGGGACGCCCGCGAGTGGGAGCTTCGCTGGGGCAAAACGGCGCGGGTTCAGAAATATTCGGTCATATCCGAGGTTGCCATTCTGGACGAAGAGGCGCTTCGCAAGATCGACACGGCCGAGGAGAGCAGCATCGATCTGACGCCTTATTTGCAGCTGCCGGACAGCCTGCCGAAGCGGGTAAGCGATCTTGCGGCTGAGCAAACGACCGGGTTGACAAGCGATTACGATCGCGCGAAGAAGCTGGAGCAATATTTGAAGCAAACCTATGCCTACACGAACACGCCGGATTTAACCCGTCAAACCGACCGGGCCAACGGGGATATCGTGGACGCCTTTTTGTTCGAGATTCAGGAGGGCTATTGCGATTATTTCTCGACCTCGTTCGTCGTCATGGCTCGCTCGATCGGACTGCCGACCCGCTGGGTCAAAGGGTATGCTACCGGATACGACGCCAGCGCGGCGGAGCGAGCCCGCTTCGGCGGACCCGAGCAAATTCCCGATCCGTCGGGAGCGGGAACGTATACGGTTCGCAACGCGGACGCGCACTCGTGGGCGGAGGTTTATTTTGAGGGCTACGGCTGGATTCCGTTCGAGCCGACCTCCGGCTTTACCGTACCTCAGCCCCGTCCTGCCAACGAGCCGTTGGAGCTGAATACGAACAGCCCTGCGGAGACGGCTTCCATGGAAGCCGAGACAGAGGCTGCCGGCGGCAATTGGCTGACGATCGCAGTGATCGCGGGCGTTGCTCTGGTCGCGGCAGGCGCTGCGGTGTTCTTCGCAAGAAGCCATCAAGCGAGGCGGCTGTGGAGCCATATCCGCAATAGAGGCGCTACGCCGAATCAGCGCGTCGTCAGAGAGATGGAGCGTTTGCTGTCCTTCCTGCAACGAAAGGGCTTGCGCAGGGAGCCGCATGAAACGATCCGGGAAAACTTCGGGCGGCTGGGACACAAATTCGCGTCCCTGCGAAGCGAATTCGATGGAGCATTAACCTCGTTCGAACGGGCCCGTTACGGGAATGATTCGAGGGAGACCGATCTGCTGAATAGCTTCAACGAAGCGGCGGAAAAAATCCGCAGATCGTTATAGGAAGCCGTAGTGCCGGATTGATCGTAGAATAACTGGGGAAAGCGCGGAATTTTTCCGAGCTTTCCTGTTTTTTTGCAAGGTACAATGGGGTATGGTATATTTTGAGGAAGATTAGCCCTTTAGAGACAGGAGCAATTATTGAAGATGTTCAAGCGTTTGCTGCCCGATCAGATCGTCAACACGGTATTCGACATCGATCTGAATGAATTGCATTCCCAAGGCGTCCGCGGCATCATCACGGATCTTGACAATACGCTAGTCAGCGCCCACACCCCGCTTGCGACTCCCCAACTGCTCGGTTGGCTGGATTTGGTCAAGGAGCGGGGATTTCAGGTTGTTATTCTTTCCAATAATAACAAGACGCGCGTCAGCAAATTCGCCGAGCCTCTCGGCATTCCTTACATCCCTGCGGCCAAGAAGCCGGCGGGAGGAGCGTTCCAGCGCGCCCTGAGGCTGATGGACATCGCTCCTAAGCAAGCGGTGGTGGTCGGCGATCAGATGCTGACCGATATATTCGGAGGAAGACGGGCTGGCTTGCATACCATTCTTGTTACGCCCATCGCTCCATCCGAGGAAGGATGGACAACAAGAATGAATCGCAGAATCGAGAAGATCGCCCTGGCCAACCTGCGGAAGAAAGGCCTATGGCCGCTGAAAGGAGGGGATTCGCATGACCATCGCTCCTCTTAAACCGCGTTGCGCCGGCTGCGGAATTTCCCTGCAAAGCGACGACCAGAAGAAGCCGGGGTATGTCCCGGCTTCGTCGCTTGATAAGGAAGAGGCCGTCTGTCAGCGCTGCTTCAGAATTAAGAATTATAACGAGAGCTCATCGATTACGGTCAATCAGGACGAATTTCTGAAGCTGCTTGGAGGCATCGCCTCGACGAACAGCCTGGTCGTTCATATTGTCGATTTGTTCGATTTTCAAGGCAGCTTGATTTCCGGACTGCAGCGCTTTGTGGGGAACAACCCGGTGCTGCTGGTCGTCAATAAAATCGATTTGCTGCCTCCGGTGACGAACTGGAATCGGTTGCGGAATTGGGTGCAGAAGCAAGCGCGCGAGGAAGGGCTTAAGGTCGTGGACGTCGTGCTGTGCAGCGCGCGCCGCAATATCGGCTTCGACCGGGTGGTCGAGGCGCTGAACGGTTATCGCCAAGGACGGGATGTATATGTCGTTGGCGCTACCAATGTAGGCAAGAGCACGCTGATCAACCGTCTGATCTCCGATTACAGCGATCTGAAGCGAGAGCTGACCGTATCCCGCTATCCGGGGACGACGCTTGACGCGGTGCATATTCCTCTTGATGACGGGAAGAGCATCATCGACACGCCGGGAATCGTCTATGCTTGGCGGATGTCGGAGATCGTAGCGCGCCAGGATCTGGCGGCTCTCCTTCCGGATAAGCCGCTTAAGCCGATGACCTATCAGCTGAATGCCCGGCAAACGCTGTTTATCGGCGCGTTGGCGAGATTCGATTTCGTGGAAGGGGAGCGTCAATCGTTCACGGTGAACGTATCGACCGGATTGTCCATCCACCGAACGAAGCTGGAGCGCGCGGACGAGCTGTATACGCAGCATCGCGGCGAGATGCTCAGCCCTCCGCGCGCGGAGGATCTGAACGATTTTCCCGAGTGGACCCGGCATCGGCTGAAGATTGCGCCGAATTCGAATCAGGATATTTTTATATCGGGATTGGGCTGGATTCAGGCCAACGGGAAGACGGGGGCGCTTGTCGACATTCATGCCCCGAAAGGGATTAAAGTGATGCTGAGAGACAGCATCCTATAGCCGTCGGTCTCTTATTCGCGGGAGAGGGGAAGCTAGGAACAGATGGATAGCTACACACTGCTGTACGGAGTCATCGGCGATCCCGTACGCCATTCCAAATCGCCCATCATGCTCAATGAGGCGTTCAGGGTGACACGCATTAACGGCGCTTACGCCGCTTTTCATGTTGTACCGGGATCGCTGGAGCAGGCAATTGCCGGTGTTCGGGGCCTTGGCTTCAGAGGCCTGAACGTCACGATCCCCCACAAGATTGAGGTCATGCGTTATCTTGACGAGGTTAGCGAAGGCGCGCGGGCGGCGGGAGCGGTCAATACGATCGTGAACGACAACGGCCGTCTGATTGGTTATAATACCGACGGGATCGGGTATGTTCGATCTCTCAAGGAAGAGGTCGAGCCGGAGCTGGCGGGCAAGACGATCGTGGTGCTGGGGGCCGGAGGCGCGGCAAGAGGGATTTTGTGGGCGCTCGCACAGGAGAACCCGGCGAGAATCCTCGTCGCGAACCGCACGGAAGCCAAAGCTGCCGAGCTCGCGGCTTCGTTCCCGCCGGAGCTGCGCATCTCTGCCGCTTCCTGGAGCAGCCTGCGCGACGTATGCTCCAGCGCCGATGTGGTAGTGAACACAACGTCCGTGGGTATGTTTCCCAACGTGGACGAGACGCCAATCGATCCCGAGTGGCTCAAGCCCGGGTCGGTGGCCAGCGACCTGATCTATAACCCGCTGAAGACGGCCTTTCTCCAGGAAGCGGAGAAGAGAGGCTGCCGTATTCACGGAGGGTTGGGCATGTTCATCTACCAAGGAGCATACGCCTTCGAATACTGGACCGGGCAGGCCGCTCCGGTCGACGAGATGCGCGAAGCGGTCTTGGAATCGTTAGGTCGTTCATAACGCGGAATGGATCGCAGCCTTCTCTGCCCGGCAGAGAGGATAGAGCAGTCTCGCAGCTTCAAAGAGCAGGCGGCGAGTCTACTACAATAAGGAAAGCAGGAGAAACTATGCTAACAGGGAAACAGAAGCGCTATCTTCGTTCGTTGGCGCACCACTTGACGCCGATTTTCCAAGTCGGCAAAGGCGGCACGAACGACAATCTGGTTCGCCATATCGAAGAGGCGATTGAAGTGCGCGAGCTGATCAAAATATCGGTGCTGAACAACAACGATGAGGATCCGCGCGAGATCGGAGCCGAACTGGCCGAGAAATCGCGATGCGAGCTCGTGCAGGTCATTGGCAAGACGATCGTGCTGTACAAGGAATCCGTCGATCACAAGGAGATCGTGCTTCCTAAATAAAGACGGCAGGGGGCGGGCACAGCATGCGCAAAATCGGATTGCTCGGAGGAACGTTCGATCCTGTCCACTACGGTCATCTGCTCGCCGCGCAGGTTGCGTTGGACGGATGCGGCCTGGACGAGGTGTGGTTCATTCCTACGAATGTGCCTCCTCACAAGCCTCAGCCCGGCGCGAGCTCGTCTCATAGAGCGACGATGCTGCAGCTTGCCTTAGCCGGCAATCCGGGTTTTCGAATCGAGGATATCGAGCTGCAGAAGGACGGAACCTCCTACACGATCGAGACCGTAACCGGCTTGCAGCATTCGTATCCCGAGCTGAGCTTTCTGTGGATTCTAGGCTCGGATATGATTCAGGATTTGCCGAACTGGCGGGAGATCGAGCAGCTCGCCGAGCGAATTTCCTTCATCGGACTGGAGAGGCCGGATCAGCCGAGCGACGAATCCCGTCTGCCCGACTTTATCCGCAGCCGACTGACGAGGGCGTCTATGCCTCCGATGGGCTTGTCTTCGACCGCCATCCGGCGCGCCCTCAAGACGGGACGTTCCGTTCGTTACATGCTGCCGGATCCGGTCATCGATTACATTCAAAGGAATGGCCTATATGAATCTTGACAAGCTGCGGGAAGCGACCCGCGGGCAGATGCCCGAAAAAAGATGGAAGCACACGCTGGGAGTCGTCGACACCGCCATTCAGCTGGCGAAGCGATATGACGGTGACCCGGAGAAGGCCGAGCTGGCAGCTCTGCTTCACGATTATTCCAAAGCGTGGGCGATCGGCCGGATGGAAGCCGTTATCCGCGAGCAGCAATTGCCCGCCGAGCTTCTGCTTCACGACAAGGAGCTGTGGCATGCGCATGTCGGCGCATGGGCGGTACAGACGGAGCACGGCATCGACGACGAGGAAGTGCTGGATGCGATCCGGTATCATACTTCGGGCCGGGAGGGCATGACCAAGCTGGAGAAAATCGTCTGTCTGGCCGATTACATCGAGCCGGGACGGGATTTTCCCGGAGTCGAGCAATTGCGCAAGCGGGCGAAGCACAGTCTGGAGGAGGCGCTGCTTGAGGCTTTCGATTCGACGATAGCGGTGCTTATAGAGCGAAGAAAACGTATTTTTCCGCTTACGGTAATGGCTAGGAACGATCTGATCGCACAGGTCAACTTGATGAAAGATGGAGGCTGAGACATGGCAGGCAACTCGCAACAACTATTGAAGACAGTCATTCACGCGGCGGAGGAGAAGAAAGCGCACGATCTCGTCGCCTTGAATTTACAGGGCATCTCGCTGGTGGCGGATTATTTCGTAATCTGCCACGGCAATTCGGATACGCAGGTGCTGTCGATCGCGACGGAAATTCGCAAAAACGCGGAGATGGCCGGCCACCGGGTTCGCCTGGAAGGCATGGATACGGCGCGTTGGGTGCTTGTGGACATGGGAGATGTGGTGGCTCATATTTTCCATAAGGACGAACGGGAATATTACCATCTCGAACGTCTCTGGTCCGACGCCAAAGCCGTGGAGACGGTATGAATCTGACCGCTGGAACCATACAGCACTTGTATGTTCGAAGAGAGGTATCCCCGTACGGCTGGTTTCTCGGCTTCGGCCGGGAGGACGGCCCGGAAGTGCTGCTTCCTTATGGAGAAACAGGGGGAGAACGTCTGGAGGTCGATTCCGAGGCTGACGTGTTTCTGTTCCATGACGACAAGGAGCGGATTACCGCTACGCTGCGCAAGCCGCTGATTACGCTAGGAGAAATGGCGAGGCTGGTAGTGGCGGATTTTCATCCGAGCTTCGGTTTTTTTCTGGAAATGGGAATCGGCCGCCAGCTGCTGCTGCCGCTGAAATCCTTTCCCGCGGAGCGGAAAAACGTTTGGCCGCAGCAGGGGGACGAGCTGTACGTCATCATGAAGCAGGACAAGGAAGGGCGGATGCTGGCGCGGCTGGCGAAGATCGACGATTTCGCGCCTCTCGTGTTCCGCGCGCCCTCCTCCTGGATGAACCAGTGGCAAGAGGGCTGGGTCACGGACGTGTTCCGGGACGGCGTATTCACGCTGGTGGAAGGCGGCGTTCTCGGCTTCGGAGCGCTTGGTTACATCAACGACGCCTCCATGGTCCACCCGCTCAGAATCGGCCAGAAGTTCAAGGCTCGCGTCACGCAGGTGCGCGAGGACGGTCGGGTATCGCTTAGCATTCGCGCAAGCAAGGAAGCCGGCCGGGTGGAGGATGCCGATCGCATTCTCGCTTTCCTCAGGGAGCGGCCGGGCGGCGCGATGCCGTATTCGGACCAGACAAGCGCCGAAGACATTCAGAGGCGCTTCCAGCTGAGCAAGTCCGCCTTCAAGCGGGCGCTCGGAAAGCTGATGAAAGAAGGGCTCATTACGCAGAAGGGCAACTGGACGCATTTGAAATCGGCGGAGGACGAGGCTGGAGATTCTTCCGTTTCCGCTACAGGGGAGTCGGAGTGAAACGCTCCGGCTTCCGTTTTATTTAACGATCAGATAGGAAAAGTTTCAGACTGTCTTATTCCTTAGCTGATCGCGCGATACAAAACGTGTGCCGCCGTACCCAAGGACGGCGAAGCCGTTTTTACTTGTATGGAGACAGGGGGGACCGGAATGCGTGCTTACCATCAATTCGCATCCGTATATGATCGCTTAATGGAGGAGATGCCCTATCCCGAGTGGTTGGGCTTCGCCCGCAAGTGCTGGGAGCGCTACGGCATTCCGAAGAAGGTAGTGGATCTGGGCTGCGGAACGGGCAATCTGACGATCCCCCTGGCCCGTTCGGGCTTTAGCGTGTATGGGCTGGACATTTCCTCCGAAATGCTGTCCGTAGCTCGCAGCAAGTGGGAAGGCTTGGGCAATCGGGCCGCTTACCGCGACGAGCCCGGGACCGTTCGATGGCTGCAGCAGGACATGCGGGAGTGGGAGCTGCCTTACGGAGTGGACGCTGTCATCAGCTTCTGCGATTGCCTGAACTACTTGACGGAGCCGGAGGATGTGACCGCAACGCTCCGCCGGACGTATCAAGGTCTGGAGTCGGGCGGACTATTTCTGTTCGATGTCCATTCTCCTAAGCAGCTGGAACGGTATGCGGAGGAGCAGCCGTTCGTCTACGACGAGCCCGACGTGGCTTACCTGTGGACCAGCGATTACGACGAGGAACGCCGGGAGATCGAGCACTCTCTGACCTTCTTCATTCGCGAAGAAACTTCTTCCAGAGGCAGCGGAGCATTGTACAGCCGCTTCGAGGAATCGCATGTACAGAGGGCGTATGACCCGCAATGGATTTCCGGACAGCTGAAAGCCATAGGCTTCGAACTGCTGCATCTTGTCGCCGATTTCGGCTGGAACAGTCCCGACGAAGAGTCGGAAAGATTGTTTTTCGTTGCGCGGAAGCCGTGAGGGCTCCGCCATAACATCCATTCAAACCACTTTGCTATAGAGTGGTTTTTTAGTTTTGGCGGAAATAGCCAAGGGGAGCAGGGGGATTCCGATGGGGGATATTCGAATATAAGTTGTGCATTCTTCCGTATTCGGGATAAAATCGGAACAAAAGCAATCGGCGGACATACCGGAGGGTATGAGCGCTAAGGGATTGCAGGGAGTGAAGCCATGCTTGCCATGACGGTTCTGAATCGTTTTTTATACCAGCTTAATCGGCTTCGACTCGTTCAATATCATAGCGGAGACGATGCTGGCGACCCATCCGGAGAGGGGCATACGGTTCTATTCGTAACGGAAGGGCGCGGAGATATTCATATCGACGGCGAGACGCATCCCTTGGAAGTCGGACACGTTTACTGTGCAGCCCCGGGACATCTATTGCAATTTCGCAATATACCAGAGCATTCGCTAGTCCGCGCCTACCGGATAGAATTTGAACGGTTCGGCTTAATGGAGCATTCCTCCGTTCACCGGTTGTTCCGTAAGCCGGGCTTTCATCTGGAATCCGGGGAAATTCGCGTCGCCGAACCGCATCGTGCCATGGCGCTGGCCGAAGAAATGATGAGCCTCAGCGTCGAGGAAGCGAGTCTGTTGGAAAATCGGTTCAGACAGCTGTTGGAAGAGCTGCTCGGACGAAAATCCGGGCAGGCCGACGGGCGGACGCCAACGAAAATTCAAGAAGCTATCTTGTATATGAAGGAACATTATTCCGGCAAAATCACACGGGATTTAATGGCCGGCATGTTGAAATTAAATCCCGAATATTTCTCGACGCTGTTCAAGAAGGAAACGGACGTCGGGTTCTCGGAATATTTGAACCGGCTTCGCGTCGAAAAAGCTAAGGAGCTGCTTTTTTTGTCTACGCGAGGCGTACACGAAGTTGCGCTTGAGGTCGGGTATACGGACGGTTTTTACTTCAGTCGTAAATTCAAGGAGCTTGCCGGAGAAACGCCGACCGCGTTCGCAGGACGGGAGAAAAGGATTGTCGCCTTGCAGCACTTGGGACATTTGCTTGCTCTGGGCGTAAAGCCGGTCGGCGCAGCACCGACTTATTTGACGAGATGGGGGATCGCGAACGACCGAATGACGGATATCGCTTGGATTAGCGAACAATTTCGGCTTGAAGATATCGCCGCGCTCAGGCCAGATCTGATCATTGTCCATCATCTGATCGACGATGAACAGCTCGAACGTCTTTCGTCTGTCGCCAGAACGGTTGTCGTTCCTTATAACAAGAGCAGTCCGCTGGCGCTTTTTTCATTATTTTCCGAGTTGCTCGGCAAGAAGAAGGAAGCGTCCGTATTTATGGAACGATTCAATCGCAAGGCGGAGAAAGCCAGACGGAGACTGGCCGACGCTATCCGCGCGGATCAGACGGTTGCCTATTACGAGATTTGGAAAGACCGCATTTGGCTTATGAGCGAAGCGAACGGCAGAGGCGTGGCCAACCTATATCATGCGCTGGGACTGGAGCCGCCTGCGGCTCTGAAAAGAGATGTTCTTGATCCGGGTATTCCGCTCAGTATAAGTATCGAAGAGCTTCCCGGCTATGCGGCCGATCATATGCTAGTCGGTGTTTATCGCAGCGAACAAGAAGCGGCATCCGATTCCGGTTGGTTCGAACAACTTCAGCAAAGCTGCGAATGGCGCGGGCTTCCGGCCGTCCTTCATGGTCGGGCGCGTTTTGTCGATCTGCATGCATTAGCGCCAAGCGATATGCTGTCGCTCTTTCACCAACTGGATTTGCAGGTCGATAGTCTGCTTACGCCAATCAAATAAAAGTACAAATCAAAACCCTATATTCTGAAATGGACGGTAGGGTAGCACAGTGCTACTCTTATATTTGATAATGATAATCATTATTATCATCAATTGAATCGACATTATGGATAGGGGTTATTGACATGAAGGTAGAGGTAGTCAGATCTAGAGCAATCGGTTTAATGATTTTTGCGCTGGTATTGGTTTTGATCGTGTCAGGCTGCGGCAACGGCGGCGGCAGCGGATCGGTCGGATCATCGAATAACGAAGGAACAGCGTCGGCTTCGATCGCAGGTGAAACGGAAGCTCCCGATAGCGGGCCGGCCACCAGAATATATAAAGCTTTGAATGGCGATATTGAAGTTCCAGCAAATCCTAAGCATGTCGCATCGCTCGTATTCGTAGGCGAACTACTGGCACTCGGGGTAAAGCCAATTGGAACCGGCCAAGCGTTCCTGGAAAAGGGATTGTTTGTCGAGGAGCTGAAAGGCGCCCAGCCGATCGGGGATGAACCTTCTCCCGAAAAGGTATTGGCGCTGCAGCCGGATCTCATTATCGTCCATAATTTCGTGAAGGACGAGATCGTAGAGCAATTGACGAAGATCGCGCCGACGGTTGTTATGCCCTTCAATGACAGAGGACCTATAGAGCGGCTGCGCATGTTTGCGGAGCTTCTCGGCAAGGAGAAAGAGGCAGAGCAATTTATTCAGAAATATGAGGCGAAGGCCGCTGAAGCAAAGAAGAGTCTGGAAGGAACAATCAAGCAGGGAGAAACGGTCGCCTATTACGAAATTTGGGGTAAAAGCCTCTGGGTGATGAGCGAAGCGAACGGACGTGGCGTGTACAATTTGTACAATTCATTAGGACTTGAGGCGCCGGAAAAGGTGAAGACGGATGTCATTGCAGCCGGAAAAGGCATCGATATCTCGCTTGAAGTTCTTCCCGACTATGCGGCGGATCACATGTTCGTTGGCGTCTACGCAGGGGACGGAGGCGATAAGCGAGCGGAGGAAATATTTGCAGGCGCATTGTGGCAGGGGCTTCCCGCGTTCAAAAACAAGCAGGTGTACGTCGTTGACATCGACCAGTTTGCCGCTAGCGATATTAACGCGTTGTATAAACAGCTGGATTTGCAATTGGACATCTTAAAAGGAGCGCAGTAGCCTATTTAGGATCGTATAATTCAGAGATGAAGTAGGATCATAACCACCGGAGCTTGAAAGCAGGCTGCCTCGAATGCGAGCTTGATCGCAATCGAGGCAGCCTGCTTGATTTATTTTATGGAAGAAGACTCGGCCTTAGCTTCGCTGACCGGCACGTACTTGCCCGGCCAGAACGCCCAGCGTCCGAGCAGAAGCGTAATGGCCGGCACGAGAAAAGGACGGACGACGAACGTATCGAGCAGGACGCCAATCGCGGTTATTGTACCGAACTGCACCAGCACTTGAATCGGCAGCGTTGCGAGTACGGCGAATGTACCGGCTAGTATTAGGCCTGCCGAGGTAATGACAGAGCCCGTCTCTCCGACCCCTTCGCGGATCGCTTGCTTGAGAGGCATGTGCTTACGCTTCTGCCAGATGCTTGAGATCATGAAGATGTTATAGTCCTCGCCCAGCGCGACCAGGAATACGAAGGAGTAGAGCGGAATGGCGCCTTGAATTGCCTCCGCGCCCATTCCGTAATGAACGATTATCCATCCGAGCCCCAGCGCCGAAAAGAAGGAAAGGATGACGGTAAGCACCAAGTACGCGGTCGCGACGACGGAACGCAAGTAAGCCAGCAGGAGCAGCGTAATCAAGCCGATGACGATCGGGATAACGAGTTTCGTGTCCCGCTCGCCGGTCACTTTCGTATCGTATTGCTGGGCCGTTTGCCCGCCGATCCAGACGCGTTCGGACACATTGTTCACTCCGGCCTCTGTCAGTGCCCGTTCGGCGACTGTCCGCAAGTCCGGGATATGGCCCATAGCCTCCATAGAATACGGATTCAGATCGAATTGTACGTCGTAAGCGACGATCTGCGGGTTCTCTTTGCCGTTCTGCGGCTCGGATACGACATCGAGATAGGGCAGGTCCGAGAGCGTTTGGCCAAGGTCGACCGTCTGTCCTTGCGTATCGACGATTACTTTGACGGGAGCCAGCTCGCCCGGAGTGAACTGTTCCCCGATTGTAGCGAAGCCCTCTCGGGATTCCATTTCCTTCGGAAAAGACGACAAGATATCATAGGTGAATTTGACCTGCGTGGACAAGCTGGCCAGTCCCCCGAGCAGAACGATGCAGATGCCCAGAATCCACCAAGGCTTGCTGACGACCATCCTTCCCGTCCAATTGCCGGGCTCTTTAGGCGCGGCCGGCATCGGTTTTCCTTTGCGGGCAGCCCGCTCCCGCATCATCTCAGGCGTTCTCGGCACGAAAGGATAGAAAGACGCCCGGCCGAATATTGCCAGCAACGCGGGGACAAGCGTCAGGCTGGCAATTCCCATGATCAAAATGGCAATACTGAACGGAGCTGCGAATCGATGATATGCGCCATATTCGGCGACAAGCAGGGCGAGCAGCGACAGCACGACAGTCAAGCCGCTCATGGCAATCGCGCCCGATGACCCGGTGATTGCCTTGAACAAGGCTTTGCCCTTGTGGCTTTCCACCCGAAGCAGCTGACGGAAGCGGGAGATCAGGAACAGGCAGTAATCTGTTCCGGCCCCGAACAACAGCACGGTCATGATCGAGATCGCTTGACCGTCGACGATAATCCAGCCTTCTCCCGCCATCCAGCCGAGCACCGGGCTGATGACGCCGTAAGCGAATCCGACTCCGACCAGCGGCATAAGCGCCAGAATGGGAGATCTGTATATCAGCAATAACAGAACCAGAACAAGTACAACTGTGGCGATCAGCAGGCTGACGTCGGCATTCTTGAATAATCCCGTAGCGTCAACCTGAATGCCGACCGGGCCGGTAACCCTGGCGCTGAGCTCTTCTTGCCCATCGCGCTTGGCGGCGAACGGATCGGAGCCGACGATGTCCGCGACGATGGTTCTGAATTCGACAAGGGCTTCCTTTAGCTCGTCAACCTCTGCGCTCTTGTCGAACAGAACGGGGAAGACCAGCGTGCTTCCGTCTTCGGAGAGCTGGCCTTGAAGCACGGGCGCGGGCAGCTCGTGCAGCGGAGGCACGGAAGTCTGGCGGGGAAGCGGCGATTGCGCGAGTCTCTCCGTGATTTTGCGGACATGCTCCAGATCCGTTTCCGACAATCCGTTTCCCTTATGCCATACGATCAATGCGGGAATGTCGACTCCGCTGGGGAATTCCCGTGAAGTGACGGCTTCAGCCCGGATGGACGGCTTGCCGCTGTCCAGATTCGGGGAATTGTTAATTTCCTTGCTGTTAACGGAAGGAAGCAGAGCGCTAAGCAGTCCCGCCGCCATAATCCATATAACCAACGTTACCCACTTGCTTCTTTTACCGGCAACCCATCTTCCTAGTCCGCTGCTTTCCTGCATATGCGGTATAACCTCCTTCATGAACTCGACGATGTCAATCTCTCGTATTTCAGCTATAATTCTTAATATCACTTGCGAATTAATTATATATACCGGAAGGTTAATTATGCAACGACAAAATTTCGCGCGAGGAGGCAAAGCGATGACCGCTCCTGAAACGAAACGATCTCCAGGCAGGCCCAAAAGCGGTGCGGATCAGCCGTCCATGCGGGATAAAGTGCTGTTCACGGCATCGGCATTGTTTATGGAATTAGGCTATGAGCCTGTATCGATTAATATGATTGCGGCTAAGGCCGGGGTAACGAAGGCCTCCGTTTATTACTATTTTGCGAATAAAGCTGTGCTTTTTACGGCATCGGTTACGGCCATGATGACGAGAATCAGCGGAATGACCCGGCGAATCGTCGAGTCCGATGGCGATCTTCATACCCGTCTTAGACGGCTGGCTCTGACCAAGATGTCCAAATCGCAATCCCATGTGGAATTTGAAAGCCTGATGAGAGAAGCGATGCCGTCCTTGTCGGAGGAGCAGCGGGATGACATCCGCACGGCAGAGCATCAGATTCACGAGGTGCTTGCGGATACGTTCAAGCAAGCGATGGAGGAGGGGATTATCCGGCGCGACAATCCGATGCTGCTGTCCCATTCCTTCGCGGCGCTTCTGATGGTCGGCAATCGCGAGCAGATCGGCGAGGAGGTCTACAGCGCAGAGGCTTTATCTGCTGCGATCGTCGACTTGTTCTGGCGGGGCGTTGCTGCCGAATAGCGTATGCCCTGCGGGATCGCGGGCTGCTGCACCGCCAGACTTGACATCGCTTGCGCGGATTGGCTATAATCATGGCATACTTTGGCTGCGATAAGGAGCAGTAATCGCATTGTTGTTATTCAGAGAGCCGGCGCAAGGTGCGAGCCGGTTGACGACAGCGATGAACTCGCCTTGGAGCCTCCGAGCCGAACGGGCTTATTCCTTCAAGGAACCCGACAGGCAAGGCGTTACCTCTCGTTACGAGGCAGAAGTGGGCGGAGCATCCAAGCAGGATAGCCGTCAACTAGGGTGGTACCACGGGAGATCGGCTCTCGTCCCTAGCGTAATCGCTAGGGGCGGGGGCTTTTTTTACGTTATTACGAACCTATAGGATAAGGGAGTTCATCGACATGTCGCAAGAACAAGCGCAAGGTTACCAGCCGTTAATCATTGAGCCCAAGTGGCAGAAGCATTGGGATGAGAAGCAAACGTTCAAAACGACCGAGGACGCGGGCAAGCCGAAGTTTTATGCCTTGGATATGTTTCCGTATCCTTCAGGGGCGGGGCTGCACGTCGGACATCCCGAGGGGTACACGGCGACCGACATCGTAAGCCGTTTCAAAAGGATGAAGGGCTTTAACGTGCTCCACCCGATGGGCTGGGACGCTTTCGGCTTGCCGGCGGAGCAGTATGCTTTGCAGACAGGACGCCATCCGCGGGAAATCACGGTCGAGAACATCGACAACTTCCGCCGCCAGATCAAGTCTCTCGGCTTCTCTTATGACTGGGAGCGCGAGTTCAGCACGACGGATCCGGATTATTACAAATGGACGCAATGGATTTTCATCCAACTGTACAAAAAAGGACTTGCTTATGTAGCGGAGGTTCCCGTTAACTGGTGCCCTGCGCTCGGGACAGTGCTGGCCAACGAAGAGGTCATCGACGGCCTCAGCGAACGCGGCGGACATCCGGTCATCCGCAAGCCGATGCGCCAATGGATGCTGAAGATTACGGAGTATGCCGAAAGATTGCTGGAGGATCTGGAAGAGCTGGATTGGTCCGAAAGCATTAAGGATATGCAGCGCAACTGGATCGGCAAGTCGACAGGCGCGGAAGTGACGTTCGCCATTGACGGACACGGAGAGGCGCTGACGGTATTTACGACGCGGCCGGATACCCTATTCGGAGCAACCTATTGCGTGCTTGCTCCGGAACACGAGCTGGTAGGCAAGATTGCTTCCGCCGAACAGAAAGCCGCAGTTGAGGCCTACATCGAGCAAGCATCCCGGAAGAGCGATTTGGAGCGTACCGACCTTGCGAAGGACAAAAGCGGCGTGTTCACGGGGGCTTATGCGATCAATCCCGTGAACGGCGGCAAAGTGCCGATCTGGATAGCCGATTACGTGCTCGGAGGCTACGGCACGGGGGCCATCATGGCAGTCCCGGGCCACGACGAGCGCGACTGGGAATTCGCTCGCAAGTTCGGATTGCCTATCGTGGAAGTCGTTTCGGGCGGCAATGTCGAGGAAGCCGCGTATTCGGGAGACGGCAAGCTTGTCAATTCCGATTTTCTGAACGGATTGGCGACTGTCGAAGCGATTGCCGCCATGATCGCTCATCTGGAGAAGGAAGGCACAGGGAAAGGCAAAGTGACGTACCGCTTGCGCGACTGGCTGTTCAGCCGTCAGCGCTACTGGGGCGAACCGATTCCGGTGCTGCACTACGAGGACGGCACGATGGATACGATACCGGAAGAAGAGCTACCTTTGCTGCTTCCGGATGTAGACGCCATTCAGCCTTCCGGCACGGGCGAATCGCCTTTGGCTAACGTGACGGATTGGGTCAACGTGATCGATCCCCGCAATGGGCGCAAAGCCCGTCGCGAGACGAACACGATGCCGCAATGGGCGGGCAGCTGCTGGTACTATCTGCGCTTTATCGATCCGAAGAACGAGAAGGAGATCTGTTCTCCAGAGAAGCAGCGCGAATGGCTGCCGGTGGATCTCTATATCGGCGGGGCCGAGCATGCCGTGCTTCACTTGCTTTACGCGAGATTCTGGCATAAGGTGCTGTACGATCTGGGCGTCGTGAGCACGAAGGAGCCGTTCCATAAACTCGTCAACCAAGGCATGATTCTGGGCATGAATAACGAAAAAATGTCTAAGTCTCGCGGCAATGTCATTAATCCGGACGATATCGTGAACGAATTCGGGGCGGATACGCTGCGGATGTACGAGATGTTCATGGGACCGTTGGAAGCGACGAAGCCATGGAACACGAACGGCGTAGAAGGGGTATTCCGTTTCTTGGCCCGCGTATGGCGGCTGTTCGTCGATGACAATGGCAGCCTGAACAGCAAAATCCAGAAGTTGGCTGGTGATGATGCATTCCGCCGCGTCTGGCACAAGAGCCTCAAAAAAGTCGGCGAGGATTATGAAGCGCTGCGCTTTAACACTGCGATCAGCCAGATGATGATTTTCGTTAATGAAGCCTACAAGACCGAGGTGCTGCCAGCAGAAGCCATGGCGAACTTCGTACAGATGCTGTCTCCGATCGCGCCGCATATTGCGGAAGAGCTGTGGGAGAAGCTTGGAAACTCCGAGTCCGTTACTTACGCGCCTTGGCCGGCTTATGACGTCTCGCTTACGGTGGATGCCGAGGTCGAAATCGTCGTGCAAGTGAACGGCAAGATTGCCGATCGCCTGAAGATCGCCGCCGATCTGGACGAAGAAAGCATGAAGGCCCAAGCGCTGGATTCCGCCAAGGTGCAGGAGTTCATCGCCGGTAAAACGGTTCGCAAAGTCATTGCCGTCAAAGGCAAGCTCGTCAACATCGTGGCCAACTAGCCGCATAAGCTATAACAAATATGCATCGCAATAGCGTGAGGCACACGCCGTTTGATTCGCCCGTTGGGCGGATCGGCGGCGTTTTTTGTTTTTCTCAGGGGAAGGCGAATGCAGCGGTCCCAGTAAACCCAGCAACCCCAGCCACTAATAAAATTTAAGGAGGTCAGCACATGTTTGAACAGGAATTTGAGAGTTTTTTGAGGCATCAACGGTCAGGGGCTACAGACAGAAGGCGTGAAATGCTCAGTCTGGATTTAACAGGAACAAAAAAACTGTTGGAGGTTGTTGTTTGGCCGGTACTGAGATCGTTTGAAGGAGTGACGCTAGAATTTGAACTTTCGAATTCGACCGGGGTCACGATGTACATTGATGTATTCTATGAGCCTTTAGGGATAGCTCTTGAATGCGATGGCTTCGTCTCGCATGCCGAGAAAATTACCCGAAGCCGATTTGATTTTGAAAGAACCAGAGCCCGAACGATGGCAACAAAAGGCCTCATTTATATGCCTTACAGCAAAGACCAACTGGATAAGCAGCCAGACTTTTGCCGTCAATCTATGTATGAGCTATTGGGAAAACAAACGAGCATCGCCGGAAGGAAGGTAATGGAGGAGCTGTCCGTATCCGAGAGAGAAGTCATCCGATACGGCTTACATTTGAACCGTGCACTTAAGCTTGATGATGTGAGGTATTGCTTGGGCTGTGGCTATATAAAAGCGCGTAAAGTTATTAACGACCTCGTCGAGAAGAGCTTTGTGAAAGCCGCAGGAAACACTACGCAGCGTATTCATAAGTACCAGCTCTTGCCTATTGCGAGTGAGTATATGTTGGGAAAGTTTTAATTCATCGGAGTCAGGGTCTGCACAGAGGAGGTGAGGAGCGGAATAGTGTCGCAAAGCCAAACTAACGGCCCGCATGGAGAGGGTGATGAGCGGAATAGTGATGCAAAGCCAAACTAACGGCCGCACGGAGAAGGTGTGGAGCGGAATAGTGTCGCAAAGCCAAACTAACGGCCAGCACGGAGGAGGTGATGAGCGGAATAGTGTCGCAAAGCCAAACTAACGGCCAGCACGGAGGAGGTGATGAGCGGAATAGTGTCGCAAAGCCAAACTAACGGCCAGCACGGAGAAGGTGAGGAGCGGAATAGTGATGCAAAGCCAAACTAACGGCCAGCACGGAGAAGGTGAGGAGCCCGCTCTTCCCCCTATGTGCGTTCACGGGGGAAGAGGGAGGAGTCTACGCGGTCCAAGTCTTCGGCGAACTTCTCGTGAGTCGTATACAGCACCTGTAAGAAAGCGCCGCGAGTCGATTTGCGCAGGGAATCCAGTGCAGCGGAGGTGATGCCTCCGGGAACGCTCACCTTGGCCTGCAATTCGGAAGGGGAGCAAGGGAGCTCAAGCATCAGTCTAGCGGAGCCGAGCATCATCTCGCAGGCGAGCGCGGTAGCTGTCTCGCGTTCCATGCCGGCCGAAAGAACAGCCGCATCGATGAACTGCTCAAGTAAGTAGGCCATGAAAGCCGGACCGCAGCTGGACAAGTCGGACGCTACCCGCACTTCTTCCTCCGGAATGCGGATCGGTCGACTGATGGCTGAAAAAAGGTTCCATAAGCCCTGCTGATCCTTCTCTGTCAATCGGCTGCCCCACATGACCAGCGAGGCGCCGCTGCCCACAGCATTCACGACGCTTGGAATGATTTTGGCGACTTTGCAGGGGAGAAGCTCCTCCAATGAAGAGATTTTGACGGGACTTGTAATCGAAATCACGATTTGTCCCTCGTTAAGTACGGGAGATATGTCGTCCAGCACTCTTCGAAAGTCCATCGGCTTCACGCACAGAAACAAATAATCGGCTCCTGCGGCGGCCTCTCTATTGGACGCGGCGATATGCAAGCCGGGGTACTCTTGGGCCATAGCAGACAGCTTGGCTTGCGTCCGGGAACTGACGACGACGTCATCGGGCTGCATCGCTCCGGCACGTATGAACGCACCCACCAACAAGCTTCCCATACTCCCCGCACCGATGAAGCCAATCTTCATCCATAGTCCCTCCCAAGGCAAACTCATTTATTTACATTTCAGTGTATGAATATAAGCCTGACCAACATGAATGATTTTTCACGACTTTACGAAAATAGAGCGGGGGGCTTCTTTTATGTTCAAAAATAGTGCCATTAACGTCCGCAAGCTGTTGATCGCCGGAATGCTCGTCGCTGGGGCGGCCTTGCTCGTCATTGCCCTTATCGGCGGCGATCCGCGCAATCCGATTTCCGAATGGACGCCTGTGAATGAGCCTTTGAAGAAAGCTGTCGAGAACTGGGATTCATCAGGCGACAGCGCGCGCAATTCCGAGAATGCCGATGACACCACGATCGCTTCCGGCGACGCTACCCACGTCTCGAAGGAAAACTCCAGCCCGATCGAAGCGAAGATTCCGGGGCAGGCAGAGGGGAACTCTCTGGCGCCCGACAACGCTGCAAGCATAACCGTTTCTCCCGACGCAAACGCGAATGAACCCTCGCTTGCGCTCGAACCAAGTCCATCCGTTGACGCGCAGCCTGCTTCTACGGAGGACTTTGCAGCTACGGACAAGCGAATCGATCTGAACCGAGCAACGCTCGCCGATCTCGAAACGTTACCGGGCATTGGGCCCTCGAAGGCCCAAGCCATTGTCGCTTATCGCGACAAAGTCGGAGGCTTTCGCAAAATCGAACAGCTGAAGGACGTCAAGGGAATAGGACCGAAGGTATTCGAGCGAATATCCGGTCAGGTGCGGATTGCCGCAGGAAAATAAATGCAGTCATACCTTTAACATTGTCGGCAAATATGAGAAAATAGGAGGGAGTCTATTCTATTAATCTATCCGAACTGGGAGGTTCATTCCGAATGAGCAATGAATCGTATTCTCTGGAAACGCTTGCGGTGCATGCCGGACAACAAATCGATCCGACAACGATGTCCCGCGCAGTTCCTATTTATCAAACGACATCTTATGGGTTCCGCGATACGGATCACGCTGCCAATTTGTTTGCCCTTAAGGAGTTCGGAAATATTTATACCCGGATCATGAATCCGACCTCGGATGTGTTCGAGCAACGCGTAGCGGCTTTGGAAGGCGGCGCGGCTGCGCTCGCGGTCAGCTCCGGCCAGGCGGCGATCACGTATTCAATCTTGAACATTGCGGGAGCGGGGGACGAGATCGTATCCTCGGCCAGCCTTTACGGCGGAACCTACAATCTGTTCGCCATTACGTTGCCTAAACTGGGCATCACCGTTAAATTCGTCGATCCGTCCGATCCGGAAAATTTCCGCGCGGCAATTACGCCAAAGACAAAGGCGATCTTCGCGGAGACGATCGGCAACCCGAAAGGGGATATTCTCGATATCGCCGCCGTGGCGAACGTCGCGCATGACAACGGCATTCCGCTGATTATCGACAGCACCTTCACAACTCCGTTCCTGTGCCGTCCGCTCGATCATGGCGCGGATATCGTCTTGCATTCCGCGACGAAGTTTATCGGCGGGCACGGCACCTCGATCGGCGGCATTGTAGTTGACGGCGGCAAATTCGACTGGAAGGCCAGCGGCAAATTTCCCGGCCTGACCGAACCGGACCCAAGCTATCATGGCGTCGTATACGCCGATGCGGTGGGACCTGTTGCCTATATTATTAAAATGCGCGTTCAGCTTCTTCGGGATATGGGGGCGGCGCTTGCTCCGTTCAACTCGTTCATGTTCCTGCAAGGGCTGGAAACGCTGCACCTTCGTATGGAACGCCACAGCAGCAATGCGCTTGCGGTTGCGAAGTTCCTGGAAGCCCATCCTGCGGTCGAGTGGGTGAGCTACCCCGGCCTGGAAAGCCATCCTTCTTACGAATTGGCCCAGCGCTACTTGTCTAACGGACAAGGCGCGATACTCACCTTCGGCATTAAAGGCGGAGTAGAGGCCGGCAAAAAAGTAATCAACGCCGTAAAGCTGTTCTCCCATCTGGCGAATGTCGGCGATTCGAAGTCGTTGATCATCCATCCGGCCAGCACAACGCATCAGCAGCTTAGCGAAGCGGAGCAAGTTGCTGCGGGTGTCCAACCAGGCATGATTCGTCTGTCTGTCGGAACGGAAGGAATCAAGGATATTGTTCACGATCTGGATCAGGCTCTGGCGGCAAGCCAACAATAAGGATAGGCTTCAAAGCGGGGGTAGGAAAAAATGACGTCTCTGCGCAAGGACTGGGATACGTATTTTATGGACATCGCGTTTATGGTTTCCACCCGTTCGCGTTGCCCGAGACGACATGTCGGAACGGTGCTCGTTCAGGGAAAGAAGCTGCTCGGTACCGCGTATAACGGGGCTCCAATGGGAGTTCAGGATTGCTCTGAAGCGGGCTGCATGATCGTGGAAGAGTTCGAACCCGTACAGGCAGGCTCGCCCGATGCCGGGATGATCAAGAAGCAGCGCTGCATTCGAACGATTCATGCCGAGCAGAATCTGCTGTTGTTCACGGATCGGGTCGATCGCGAAGGATCGGTTGTTTACGTCACG
This sequence comes from Cohnella boryungensis, assembly GCF_042651945.1. NCBI lineage: Bacteria > Bacillati > Bacillota > Bacilli > Caryophanales > Paenibacillaceae > Cohnella > Cohnella boryungensis. The sequence continues at coordinate 81,473 of NZ_JBHSED010000040.1, forward strand.
GATCAGCCGTGTTGGACCTGCGCCAATATGCTGGCGAACAGCGGAATCGCGGAAATCGTGTATTTCAGGCCGTATCCCAAGGATCACGGCAAAGTCGCCGCATTGATGCAGCAGCGGGGGCTGATCTTCCGCAAGCTCGATCATTACGCGCCACCTCCTGACACGGAAGTGCAAGACGATATATCGTAAACCTAGGACGATTCAATTCAAGCGAAGACCAATGAGGAAGCACCTCTTCTCCAGGCTGTACAAGCCCGGAAAGAGGTGTTTTTTTGTCGCCGTATCAGAAAGTATAAAATTTGGACTTCTTATGCCATCTGATAGCTGGATACAAAACGTCTGCCGTCGTACCCAAGGACGGCGGAGCCGTTTTTACTTGTAAGGGGGAATAGGGTGAATACTCGGCCGCTCGTAACTTTAAGCTGCTGCTGGATTTTCGGTACTTCTATACTGTCGTTATGTCAAGGGAGAACGGCCATACTGGCCTTGGCGGGGGCAATGCTGCTTTTGCTGGGTTTCGCTCGGATGTGCAAGGTGCCGCTCGGTCTTACGCTGGCTTGCGTTGCGGCATTAACGGCGGCGTTCGGACTAAGATTGGGGGCCGAGCAGGAGCAAACGACCGATCTTGCGGCCATCGTGGAAAAGGAAGGTAACCGCGGCGAGCTTCGCGGTCGGATTGCTTCCGCTGTGGAGGTGGACGGAGATCTGGCAAGCTTCAGGCTGCAGGGCAGCTCCTTCCGGCCCAGCGGGGTGGAAGAATCGGTCGCAACGAGGGATAGCTTCATAGTGAGGATCAAACTGGGCGAACGGCAGGACCAGAATAGCGCAGCCTCATGGAAGAGAGGAGCTCTTGTTCGGCTTGTCGGGACACTGGAATTGCCCGGGGAAGCGGGAAACTTCGGAGCCTTCGATTACCGCGATTATTTGCGCAAGCAAGGCGTCTTCTGGCAGTTCGCGGCGAAGGGAATGGAATCCGTCCATTACGAGGAGAAGCCGGCGCCGTTATGGATGAAGCCCTTGCGCATGCTGGATGACTTGCGGAATTCAATCGGCAGACTCGCGGATCGCTTATACCCGAGGGGAGATTCGGGGTACATGAAGGGCTTGGTCGTCGGTATTCGTTCCGATCTCGATCCCGTTCAGTTCGACAACTTTGCGCGTCTTGGACTGACCCATGTCCTTGCGATTTCCGGACTGCATGTCGGCGTCGTCGTATACATGCTGCTTCAGCTTGCAGGCTGGCTCAGGATGACAAGGGAACGCTCGCTTGAGCTGACGATTGCGATGATGCCTGTATATATGATGGTTACAGGGGCGTCCCCGTCGGCCGTCCGCGCGTGCCTGATGGCGATGATCGCGCTATGGCTGGCACGTCGGCATGCACTGAAGGACGGTCTCCATCTGCTTTGCGCTGCGGCCGTTGCGATGCTGGTCTGGAACCCGTTGCTGATCGAGGACGTCAGCTTTCAGTTGTCCTTCCTTGTCACGGCGGGCCTCATTCTTCTCGTCCCGACCTTCACGGAGTTGATTCCTCTTCGCTCGAACGGTTTAAAAGGGGCAATCGCCGTGACGTTAACCGCCCAGCTCGCATCGTTTCCCGTATCCGTTTATTATTTTCATTCGATGCATTTGCTGTCGCTTCCGGCGAACTTCGTGCTCGTCCCGTTTATCAGCTTTGTCGTTATGCCTTTGGGCATGGCCTCCCTTCTGCTGGGGGCGCTATGGAATCCTCTGGGAGTGATCCCGGCGAAGCTCGCTTCATGGGGGAACGATTTGACCTTCGGAGCCGTTGATTGGCTGAACGGATTCATCGGATTGAGAACGATCTGGCCGCAGCCGGTATTGGCTTGGACGGCCAGCGCCTATATCTTGCTGGCGTTTGCCGTGATCGGGATCAAAAGAAGCTTGAGCCGCCGGAGAGAGCGGGAGTGGTGGAGCCGACAGGCCGAGGCATATGCCGCGAATTTCCCGGACGAGCCGGTTACCGAGCCGCTGGCTGCAATGGAGCGCGAGCGCGTCGGGCCGGCGCGGTTACCCTCGCTCTTGCGAAGAGGGCTATTTGGCCTTGCCTGTACGGCATGGCTGGTGTGGGGTTATCAGCCTGCTTGGCTGGACCGATCCGCTTCTGTGTCGTTTCTGAATGTGGGTCAAGGAGACAGTATTCTGATTCGTACCGGACAGGGCAGGCATATTCTGATCGACGCCGGGGGAACGATCGGTTTTCGCAAGCCCGGCGAGGAATGGAAGGAACGCGGCGATCCGTACGAGGTCGGGCGAAAGCTGCTAGTCCCCCTGCTGCTCCAGAGGGGGGTCAGGGAGCTCGATGCGCTTGTGCTTACCCATATGGATGCCGATCATATCGGGGGCGCCAAAGCCGTAATGGACAATGTACCCGTAAGGGCCGTCCTGTTCAACGGAACAACGAAAAAATCATCGCAAGTCCTTGCTCTGCTGAGCGAAGTGCTTCAGCGGCAAATTCCGGCTTATGCCGTTCAGGAGTCCATGGTGTGGAGACCGGATCGTTCAACCGTCCTAAGCGTTCTGCATCCTGCTCAGCCCTTCGAGGGCGGGCTGTCTATTCCTAACCGGGAGGACCAGAACGATAGAAGCGTCGTGCTGCTGCTGTCGGTATACGGACGAAATTTTTTGCTGCCGGGAGATCTGGAGGAGGAGGGGGAACGGGAGATTGTTGAGCTGGAGCATGAGAAAGGCGATGCGAATCGGGGGAGCATCGACGTGCTTAAAGCGGGTCATCACGGAAGTAAAACCTCAACCTCGGGGCTATGGGTTGGATATTGGCGGCCGAGGGAAACAGTCATTTCTGTCGGCGCCAACAATTTCTACGGCCACCCGAATGCCGGCGTGATCGAGCGGCTTCAGGAGGCGGACAGCCAAGTGTGGCGGACGGACATCCATGGAGAGGTGCAATTCCGGATCAGACCGGACGGCGCATTGGAGCGCAGAAGCCTGCGGACAGAATGAGGAAGCGCCTCTCTGGCTTATTAAGCCCGCGAAGAAGCGCTTCCTCATGTGTCTTGGCATGAATATTATTGTCCGTCACTTACGCCCGCGTTAAGGGACATCGGGAGCGTAGCGAATATTGGCCGCGACGGACAGCAGGAGCGGGCGGATGTCGGCGGCATCGGCCACGTCGTACCGAATGGCTACGAACGTGCGATGCTCCGCGTCATACTCGTACACGAAATAATCGTAGCGAATCGTCTGCTTGTCGCCCCAGAACTCCGAACCCAGATAGTCGACATAAGCGGAGAGGTCTTCTTCCTTTCGCAGGTAGGGCAGGGAGCTGTCATCGGCCGGCCTTAGCTGGATGAGCGATCTTCCGTCCTCTGTGCCGTACTCGAAGCCGTCCTCGAATTTGATCGGCTTGATCCGTTCGGGAAGATAGAAGCCGAACTGTTGAAGCGGATCTTTAAACCAGAGAGCATTGTAAGCCCCGTCCGCCGTCTCCAGCTTAATCGCGTTCGTACCGTCATACAACCCCCCGATGAGCAGATAATCCGTGTCGGTGTCCATGCTCGAATCGTAGGAGGAATCGTACGAGAGAACAAGCGCGTCTTCTCCTTTTTTATATTGGTACTCCAGCGTACGGTCCGAGAATATTGCCGTAAACGTGCGCCGGTTGCCGTCGTAAACGACCGAATTCGGGTGTTCGGCGTCAAGTGCCGCATTCACGTCGGTAAACAGGATGCGTTCTCCGAACCTTTTGTATACTTGCGCCTTGCCGATGGTAGACGACTCGGAAGCGACGACTTCCGGAATTCCGTCCTCGTCGATATCGATCTCCTGGGCGTGCGCGCTGAGCCGGAAGTCGCTGATCGGAACGCCGGGTACATCTTCCTCGAAATGAATCCAGTTGTTCGTGACGCAGTTCGCTCCGCAAGCGCCGTAAATCCGGAGATGAAATTCCCCGAACAAGTTGCTCTTGGTAATCTGGACATCGTCCAGATAGGGGAGCTCGCCAACAGGGCCGATCTCATAAAGTTCGCCCAAGACGTCGCTGTCTCCGATTGGCATGCCCGCGTACAGCTGGGTGTCCCCTTCCCGCTTGACATAGACCCAATAGTTGCCTAATTGATCCACCTCTATGACCTTCTTGACGACGATGAAGGCTTTATCGATTCGAGCGGCCTGGATACGCTCAAGCTCCACGGGATAGCTGCCCAGACTGCCTTCGGGGGAGTCATAGGCCAGCTTGATCTCCTTATCCGCGATTAGCGGGGAGCTGTCGGGAGACGGACTGCTCTCGGGCGAAGCGGGAGGCGGCGATTCCAGCGTCGGCGCAGGCGTATCCGTACCGGCAGGCGATGGCGGCTCGCCAATGGACCCCAAGGGCGTGAGAAGCAGAATCGCGACTGCGCATACAGCAACGGCGGCCCCGACTGCAAGCCATAATCCGTATTTTTTGCGAGGCTCGGCTTGTTCGATGCGACGGTTGACGGCCAGCTTCATTTCCTCGGTAAATACGGCTGTCTCCAGCCCGTCTTTCGCCGATTTGTACCATTCGGGTCTGGTATCCTTCATTTTTCCCACCCCTTCAAGCGTTTCTCGACTTCCTTGCGGGCGCGGTGCAGGCGGGATTTGACGGTTCCCTCCGGGAGATTCAAGAGTTGAGCCGCTTCCTGAACGGATAATCCGTGTTCCAGATCCAGCACCAGAACCTCGCGAAGCTTCTTCGACAAGCTCATGATTATGCTCCAAATTTCCTGTTCGGACTGTCTGCCTATATAAGCCTCCTCCGCCGATGGGGACGCCTGCCCGGCATGCACGGTTTCTCTCAGCCATATTCGGCGAAAATAGCTGGAGGTCAAGTAATTCAGAGACAGATTCCTCGTAATCGCGAGAAGCCATGTGCGAAGGGAGGATTGACCTCGGAAGGTATGAATTTTACGATGAGCTTTAATGAAAACCTCTTGCGCGATATCCTTGGCTTGCTCCCGATCCTTAATGAGCACATAAGCGTATCTATACACGTCGTTGCCGTATTGATCCATAATGAGCCGGAGCTCGCGGCCGTCGACCGAATCAAGATGCTTGAGATATTCAGACTCCATGGGGTCACCTCCAACCTATTAGACCGCACGAAATGCGTCTTGGTTCCGTATATCCAAAATAAAGATTGAGACTTTTTATGAATTTTTGCTAGACTGAACAAGTATGGTTCATAACTAAACGTAAATTCCCATGGGGGGATATGCAACCTTTTTTCGGACGCTTGCGTCTGAGAGGGTGCAGGGGAGGAGGATCTTCTGTGGTGGAGCCGGCTCTGATCAAAGCCGCGCAAGCGGGCGACCGGGAAGCTCTCGTTACGCTACTCCGCGAAATCGAGAATCAAGTCTATCGCACCGCTTATTATTTGCTCAATAACGAGCAGGATGCGCTGGACGCTTCGCAGGATGCGCTTATCCGAATATATACAAAAATCGGATCTTACGAGGAAAAAGCGCAATTTCGCACTTGGGTGCAACGAATCGTGACCAATATTTGCATTGACAAATTTCGGCGCAAGAAGCCTTCCGTGTCCATCGAGGAACACGAGATGGTATTCGAAGCGGGGAATAATGTGGAGACCGAGGTTCTATCCGCATATGCCGCGGAGGAAATACGCGAGGCTATCGGTAAGCTTCCCGAGCATCATCGTACCGTGGTCGTGCTTCGGTATCTTCAGGATTTCTCTTATAACGAAATTGCCGACTCTTTGAATTTACCGCTTAATACTGTTAAATCCTACTTATTCAGAGCCCGGCAACAATTGCAAATCTTACTTCAAGATTATCAGAAAGGTGGTGTCCGGGGATGATATGCCAAGAGGTGATGGAACTCATGCAGCGTTACGTTGACGGTGATCTCAATCAGCAAGAAACATCGCTCATGCAGGATCATGCCGCTCAATGCCCTGATTGCGCCGCCATGTTGGTTAGATTGCAAAAGCTTTCAAGCGAGTTGGAGCAGTTGCCCCGCGTCTCGCCGAGATTCAGTATTGTGGATTCGATCCTGCCGGAGCTGGAGCGACTTCACGCGGCGGGCGCGATTGCCGGAGAGAGCGAGCCTTCCGCACAGACGTCGGCTTCCCCGGCGTCGACTCGCTCAGCTCGTCCCGCTCGGAATGTGTTCCGCAAAATATCCGGCGTCGTCGCCGCAGGCGTTATCGTCGGACTGCTGCTGTTCAGCCAACCGGACAAATGGCTATCGGGCGGAAACAGCAACGACGCAGCCGCTCCGTCAGTAGAGAGCAACGCTCCTCGGATGATGAAGAATGAAGCCGCGAACGAATCGAGCAGCGCCCTCAGAATTCAGGATCAATCCGGCGGCGGCGAGGGCATAAGCTCAGATCGCTTCGAAGGAGCCGAGCTTGAGCAGAAGATAATGGGGCTGGCGGATACCGCTCCTGAAGTAGGCGCCGCTCCTTCAGCAGGACAAATGCCCGTTCTTACCGCAAATCCCGCGCTTTCGACGGATTCTCCGGACGGCAAGTGGAAAGCGGTCGCACTGGAGGGAGCCGGGACTTTCCAGGTTTTCCGCAATGAGGATGACAGCGATGTCTACACCTCTCAGCCGCGGGAAGGAAGCCTCAGCTCCTTCGAATGGAATTCGGACAGCAGCACGCTATATTATACGGTTACGGATGCTCAGGGCCAACAGTCGCAATGGCAATTCGATATCGCGACTTTAACGGAATCCGAACGTTAAGCTGTCAGTCACCCTTTTCGGGTCATCCGCGTATGATGTACGGATGATGCCGACGATCGTCTCCGGACTATCGTCACGGTCGTTCGCGCCGGTGCCATGGGCCGGCCGGCGAACGTTGATATAGATGTCCGAGAACAAAGGGATCGCGCCTTGCAAAAGGTGTGATCCCTTTGTCGTTTGGTGTACAATTGTATCATAGCTTATGACGCAAGGGAGCGGCAGCATGGACGCAAAGCAGGCATTTCGATCGATCAAGCAAGAGCAGTTATTGCCGGTATACATTTGTTACGGAACCGAGTCCTATCTTATGAACGAGTTCGTCGAACAGCTTCAGGAGAAGCTCGTGCAGCCTGAGCATAAGGATATGGCCATTGTCCGTTTCGATACGGGCGAGCATGCTTTGGACACGATTATGGATGAGGCCGAGACTTTGCCGTTCCTGGTGTCCAGCAAAATCATTCTTGTTCGGGATCAGGTCCTGTTCGCGGCAGGCAAGGAATCCTCGAAGGTGGAGCATCGTCCCGAACGGCTGCTCGCTTATATGGAGCAACCGTTGGAGTCCACGGTGCTCGTCTTCCTAGTCGCCCAGGAGAAGCTGGACGAGCGCAAGAAGCTCGTCAAAGCGGCCAAGTCCAAAGACTGGGTGGTCGCCTTTGCCGCCTTGCAAGCGGAGGAGCTTCAGCGCTGGCTGCTGAAGAGGGCGTCCGGCCAGGATCGTTCCATGGGATCGGATGCCGCGGAGGAGCTGTTAAGACGGGTTGGCACGGACATGCGAGCGCTCGCGGCAGAGACGGACAAGCTTTGCTTGCACGCGGGACAGGGAGGCTCGGTAACGCTTGCTTCGGTTCGCTCGCTTGTGCCGATGGCAACGGAGCAAAACGTGTTTAAGCTGACCGAGGAATTGGCAGCCTTGAGAACCGCTGAGGCGATCAAGCTTTACCATGGTCTGCTCAAGCAGCGGGAGGAGCCGATCAAGCTGATGGCGCTGCTCGTACGTCAGTTCCGCAACATGCTGTACGTCAAGGAGCTTGGCAGCCAGGGCTACTCGCCCCAGCAGATGGCTTCCCAGCTCGGACTTCATCCCTATGCGGTGAAGATTACCGGGGAGCAGGCGCGCAAGTTCAGCCCCGAGCGGCTGGCAGCCTTGCTGGACGAGCTTGCGGAGCTCGATTACGCGATGAAAACGGGACGGGTGGACAAGGCGCTCGGACTGGAGCTGTTCCTGCTTAGAACCGGTTCGCAAGGAGCAAGTTAAGGTTCGGCGACATGAAAACATGCCAAAAGAGCCATCCTATTCGCAGGACGATTCCTGCGGAGGATGGCTCTTTCATGGCTGTCGCCCTGCGAGAGGCGAGCTGCCGCATATGTGCAGGCACAAAGCTTACGCTTGTGCGGACAATGCGTTAAGTTTCTTGGCCAGACGGGACTTTTTGCGAGCTGCAGCATTCTTGTGAATGAGGCCTTTGGTTGCCGCTTTGTCCAGCTTCTTCTGAGCCAATCCGTAAGCTGCTTTAGCAGCGTTCACGTCCGTTCCTACGACCGCTACGTCAGCGGATTTAACAGCTGTACGAAGAGCGGATTTAGCCGAAGCGTTGCGCAGGCGGCGAGTTTCGTTCGTTTTGGTACGTTTGATAGCAGATTTGATGTTTGGCATTCTTTTCACCTCCAGATCAAAGCAGAAAGTATTTCTCCACACAACTTGTAACATTCTATCATGCAAGGGGGCAAAAAGCAAGCTGATTCCCCACTTCAATCCACATAAGAAAGGGGCGTTATTTCGAGTTATGGACAAGGACTTGTCAATGTACAACATACGCACCGATCTAGCCCTGGAAGCGAAGGAAATTGCCGCGCAGGGAATGCAGTCTCCGGAAATTCCCGGTCTCTGGTCAGAGACCGAAAGCGCAGATGGAATTACCGTGACCCGAATGGAAATTCAGAATGAGCAGGCTGCCAGCCAAATCGGCAAGATGGTCGGACATTACGTCACGCTCGAAGTGCCGGACTTGAGACAGGGCGATACGGAGCTGCAGGATCGCGTGGCCACTTCGATGGCCAAGGAGTTCGAGGCTTTCCTTCGGCGCATCGGCATCACGGCGAGCAGCAGCGTGCTTGTCGTAGGACTGGGCAACGGGAGTGTAACGCCGGATGCTCTCGGCCCCATCGTAGTGGAGAATATCATGGTGACGAGACATTTTTTCGAGCTCATGCCCGATCAGGTCAATCCGGGATATCGCCCTGTCAGCGCAGTCGCTCCGGGCGTTCTTGGCACGACGGGGATTGAGTCGAGCGATATCGTGCAAGGCATCGTGGAGAAGGCGAAGCCCGATCTGATCATTGCCGTGGATGCGCTGGCCGCCAAATCCCTGGAGCGCGTAAATACGACGATCCAGATTGCCGACACGGGCATTCATCCGGGATCGGGCATCGGCAACAAGCGCAAGGGCTTGACGAAGGAAATTCTCGGCGTCCCTTGCATAGCCATCGGCGTCCCTACGGTTCTCTACGCCTCGACGATCGTGAACAACACGATGGATCTTGTGTTCGAGCATATGAAGAAGCATACGGACAATACGGCGCCCATGTTCGGGGCTTTCGGAACCATGGAGGAGACCGAGCGGCTGCAGCTTGTTCGGGAGGTTCTTCACCCGCTGGGACACGACCTGCTTGTCACGCCCAAGGAAATCGACAAGTTCATCGAGGACATCGGCAATATCATTGCCAGCGGGCTTAACGCGGCATTGCACGAGGCGGTCAATACCGACAATGTGGCCGCGTACACGCATTAAGGAGGATAACTGGGAGGAGGCTTTCGCTCAGCGAATGGCCTCCTCCCGGTTTTCTATCGGCCTCTAGCATTCTCTGTTCCCGGTTCTATCAATCTCCGTCCTCTCATAGGATGAGAGAGATAGACGACACAGAGAAGGGGCTCCTGCTGGCTGGGAGTTCCGGGAGGTAGAGCGATGAAACGGAAAATTCATGCGGTGAAAGGGTCGGCTCGCACAAGATGGCGGAGCATTCTCATTACCGGACGAGCTTTTTTTTGCCTAAGCGTAGGCTCGATGCTGCTATTTATTACGCTTGCGCTCGGGGGCATGCTGCAGAAGTCGATATCGGCATCCCCCGTGCAATCCATGAAGGGCTTGGCCGCCTCATTGTCGAGCCAGGTTTTTCAGTCGCTGCTCAGCATGGAGCTGCCGCATATGGAGGCGGCAGAGGATTCTCCCTTTCAGACTGGGCAGATGGCTGCCTTCATGCTCCGATTTTTGACGGATATGAACCCTGGAGACCCGAAGAGCCTGCTAGCGATCGAAATGCCGGGAATGGACAGGGATCATTCGGTCTTGCTGAGACCCGGTGCGGGAGAGCCGGAAGCGCCGGAGGATCACGGCCCATTGACGGAGACCGGACAAGCCGAGGACAACAGCTTGCCGGAGCGCACAGACCCGCCGGACGCCGAGCCTTCGGCTTCGCCGGAGCCTGAGGCATCGTCTTCTCCGCAAGAAATCCGCTCCACGGAGGGACGTAAAGTCGTCTTTATCTATCATTCGCACAATCGGGAGTCTTGGTATCCCGAGCTCAAGTCGGATGCGAAGGACCCTAGCTCCGGCAAAATCAATGTGACTCTGGTCGGCAAGCGGCTGGCCGGTCAGCTGGAAAGGTACGGAGTAGGCGCCTCGCATTCCTCGAAGGATTATTCGTCTACGGTTCAGGGCTATAATTGGAATAATTCGTATAAATATTCTCTGCAAACCGTGCGTCAGGCGTTGGCCACCCATAAAGAGCTGAAATTTTTCTTCGATATTCACCGCGATTCCCAGAGGCGGAAGAAAACGACGGCTACGATCAAGGGCAAGGATTATGCCCAGGTCTACTTCATCATCGGCCACCGCAATCCGGACTGGCGGGAGAACGAAGCGTTCGCCAGCGCCATTCATGAGCGGCTGGAGGACAAGTATCCGGGGCTGTCCAGAGGCATATGGGGCAAAACCGCCGCCAACGGCAACGGCGAATACAATCAATCCGTCGCTCCCGACAGCGTGCTTCTGGAGATTGGGGGCGTCGACAACACGCTGGAGGAATGTTATCGGACTGTAGACGCCTTAGCGAAGGTGATTGCCGAGGTCTACTGGGAGGAAGAGAAGGCGGTAAAGGCCAGCTTGCGATTAAAATAGAAAGGGGAGACAAGGATGCGCCGCGATAGCTTTAGATTGCTGATTTTCGCCGGGATATTGGGATTTGCCATCCTGTACGGAATGGAATTGTCTTCGAAAGGCATCGAAAGCGTGCAAGGCTCTTTAAGCTCGGAGGAGCCCTCCGGCGCTTCGGGAGAGGAAGATTGGACACTGCCCGCGACAGGGAAAGCAAGAGGGAGCGCTCCCGTCGATTCCCAAGAGGGGAAATGGTCCGATGAAGCCATCTCCCCGCAAGGCGACGAAGAAGAGCCGACCATTCCGCGCAATGACCGCGAGCCGATTGTCGACCGGGTGTCGGGCAGAACCGCAGAGGTGCTGCATGATTTGTCGCGGAACGGCATACGAATGGTGGTTTCCCTGTTCGACAAGGTGCTGGGGTGACGGAAGAGGAAATCTGGATCTCGCTTGCGCCTGCGGCATCGGAACTTGACGATCGGCTTGTCGATAAATTATGATTAAATTATTCAGCTATGAAGGGGAAATTTTAATGTTGGTCGGGGTTCTGAACTGAAATATTCAATAAGTCGCTAATCTTCATTCAAGCTTTGAGCCTTAGTTTAACAAGGTTTATTTGCTTATGATCGAAAAGCGGCCTGAATATCCAGTGAGGAACCGGTGAAGACCGCCCCTTCCGAAGCGAAGCTTTCGGGGAGATCTGCCGTGCTCGTCAGGGTACGGTTTTTTTGCGCGAATTTACGGGCTTGCGTCAAGCGGCCCGCAATTCGTCGCATCTCTTCGAGGTATTCTTTCGACAGGCTGCGAGCTTGCGCCGATGGTGCAAACTCGCAGCCTGTTTTTTTTTATTCTTATCTTGTCAGGAGGCAGAATAGCCATGAGACCGTATTCATTGAACAAATTGGAGTACCCGCGCATAATCGAACTTTTGAGCAGCTACGCCACGACCTATCTGGGAAAGAGCCGAATCCAGCGTCTTGAACCGCTGACCGATAAGGAAACGATCAGACACAGGCTGAAGGAAACCGCTGAAGCCTGTCGCTTGCTGGCAAGAGGAGGGCACCCGCCCATGCCCTCGCTTGAAGGCATGGAAACGCTCATGCCGCTGCTGGGAACGGGATACGTCCTGTCAGAGCAGGAGTTCGGGCATCTTGCGCAATTCATAAGAAGCTGCGAGCAGCTTCAGCAATATATGGCGGCGAAGAAGACGGAATCCCCGCTCGTCGCCGGATACGGGATGTCCATGTTCGATCTGAAGCCCTTGAGGGTCGCCATCGAGGCTTGTATCGATCGGGCAATAATCGTTGACACCGCTAGCTCCGAGCTGCATAAGCTGCGCAAAATCATCCGAGCGTCAGAAGAGAAGCTGCAGAAGAAGCTGGAAGGACTATTGTCGAAGCATTCCGCCTCATTGCAGGAACGGCTCGTGAGCCAGCGAGGAGGCAGATACGTGCTGCCCGTCAAGCGGGAATATCGCAAGCGCGTGCCGGGAACCGTACTGGATGAATCGGCGAGCGGACAGACGGTATTCGTCGAACCGGCCGAATTGGCGGGGCTGCAGATGGAGCTGAACGAGCTGCGGCTTCGGGAAAACCGCGAAGAGCTGCAAATTCTGGCTCGCTTAACTGGCGAAGCCGAAGCCTGCAAGCAGGAGGTTTCCGTCAATCTGGATGCGGTGGGACATTATGATTTTCTGTTCGCGAAGGCGAAGTGGGGACTGGTGGTCCAAGGGATCGCGCCTGAGCTCGACGGGGATCGGATCATAGAGCTGAAGGAAGCCAGACACCCCTTGGTGGCCGCGAAGCCGGTTCCGCTGGACATCCGCATCGGGAACGGCTATCGCACGCTGCTTATCACGGGACCGAATACCGGCGGCAAGACGGTTGCTCTGAAGACCGCCGGCTTGCTCGTCTTGCTGGCGCAATCGGGTTTGCTCATTCCGGCCGGGGAAGGAAGCCGTATAGGCGTGTTTCAATCGGTGGAAGTAGATATCGGCGACGGCCAGAGTCTCGATGCATCCCTTAGCACCTTCTCCTCGCATCTCCGGAATGTGATCGACATTCTGGCCCATGCGGGCCCGTCCACGCTGGTGCTGCTCGACGAGCTGGCTGCCGGCACCGATCCGGGCGAGGGCGTCGGCCTGTCCATTGCCGTGCTGGAGGAGCTTTACCGTCGAGGCTGCGTCGTCATGGCGACAACTCATTTTAACGAGATCAAGGAGTATGCCCGGGTATCGAACGGTTTCCGCAATGCCAGAATGGCGTTCGACGAGGAGACGTTAAGTCCGATATATCGGCTGGATATGGGGGAAGCGGGAAACAGCTATGCTTTCGTTATCGCGGCCAAGCTGGGCATCCCTAAGCCGATTATCGAACGGGCCGGCATCGTGGCGAATGCCTTGAAGTCAAGACGCGACGAGGCGGTCTTCCCGAGAGAGGCTGGCACGGAGGGAGGCTCCCCCGCTAAAGCCGAGGAAGATAAGCGTCGTCCGGCGGCTCCGACAGCCGACCGGCGAAGCAAGTCCGAGCAGTCCAAGCGCGAGCCGTCCAAGTGGTCTGTCGGGGATGTCGTTTACATTCCCCATCTGCGCAAGCCTGCCGTCGTATTCCGCCTGCCGGACGAACGGGGGAACTTGATCGTGCAAATACAAAAGCAGAAGCTGAAGGTCAACCATAAGAGGGTTCGTCCTTACATCGATAAGAAACTTCTGTATCCGGGAGAAAGCTACGATCTTGACATCGTGTTTGATACGGTGGATAACCGTAAGAAGAGACATCAGATGAGCAAACGCCATGTAGAGGGCTTAACGATCGAACGGCCTCCCGAGGAGTAGCTCCGGAGGCCCGAGCGGCGAACGCATTGATGGCGGAGAGATACGCTGTTATAATGAAGTGATCGTCATCTGACGTTATGGAACCGGCTGGAGGTACTCATTGGAATGGCAGAACTGTCTATTAAGCAAAGCCACATTCGCAATTTTTGCATCATCGCGCATATCGACCACGGCAAATCGACTTTGGCGGACCGCATTTTGGAATATACCGGAGCGCTAACCTCGCGGGAAATGCAGGCCCAGGTGCTCGACTCTATGGATCTGGAGCGCGAGCGCGGCATTACGATCAAGCTGCAGGCCGTCCGTCTGCTCTATAAAGCCGATGACGGAGAAACATACTTGTTGCACCTGATCGATACGCCCGGCCATGTCGACTTCACTTACGAGGTGTCCAGAAGTCTGGCCGCCTGCGAAGGCGCGTTGCTCGTTGTCGATGCCGCTCAGGGCATCGAAGCGCAGACGCTTGCCAACGTCTATCTCGCGTTGGACAACAATCTGGAGATTGTGCCTGTCATCAATAAGATTGACCTGCCGAGCGCGGAGCCTGAGCGCGTGAAGCAAGAGGTTGAGGATGTCATCGGACTCGACGCCAGCGACGCCGTATTGGCCTCCGCGAAGAACGGAATCGGAATCAAGGAGATTCTGGAGCAGGTCGTGCAGAAGGTGCCGGCGCCGATCGGGGATCGCGACAAGCCGCTTAAGGCGCTGATATTCGATTCTCACTACGATGCGTACAAGGGCGTCGTCTGTTATATTCGGGTAATCGACGGCACGATTCGCGCCGGCACGCGGATGAAGTTCATGGCGACAGGAGCGAGCTTCGAGGTTGTCGAGGTGGGAACCTTCATGCCTCGTCCAACGGTCGTCACCGAGCTGGGACCGGGAGACGTCGGCTTCGTCAGCGCGTCGATCAAGAATGTGAAGGATACCCGCGTCGGCGATACGATCACCGACTTGAGGAATCCGACCGTCGAAGCCTTGCCAGGCTATCGCAGCATTAACCCGATGGTCTTCTGCGGACTGTATCCGATCGATTCGACCGATTACAACGATCTGCGGGACGCGCTGGAGAAGCTGGAGCTGAACGACGCCTCCCTGCGCTATGAGCCTGAATCGTCGCAAGCGCTGGGCTTCGGCTATCGCTGCGGTTTCCTGGGAATGCTTCACATGGAGATTATCCAGGAGAGGATCGAGCGCGAATTCAACATTCCGCTCATCACCACCGCTCCAAGCGTTATTTACCGGGTTACGCTAACCAGCGGCGAGGTTGTGGAGATTTCCAATCCGGCGGACTATCCGGAGACCGGCAAAATCGACTTCGTCGAGGAGCCGTTCGTGAAAGCATCGGTCATCGTCCCGAACGATTATGTCGGCGCGATTATGGATTTGTGCCAGGGCAAACGCGGAGAGTTCATCGATATGCAGTATTTGGACACGAACCGCGTCACGTTGAAATACAATATTCCGCTGGCCGAGATCGTATACGATTTCTTCGATCAATTGAAGTCGAGCACGAAGGGTTACGCTTCATTCGACTACGAGGTGATCGGGTACAGGCAATCGACGCTGGTCAAGATGGACATCTTGCTGAATGCCGAGAAGGTCGATGCGCTGTCCTTTATCGTGCATAAGGATCGGGCCTATAACCGCGGCCGGATCATCTGCGAGAAGCTGAAGGAGCTTATTCCTCGCCAGATGTTCGAGGTGCCGATTCAAGCGGCGATCGGTCAGAAGATCGTCGCGCGCGAGTCGATCAAGGCAATGCGCAAAAACGTTCTCGCGAAGTGTTACGGGGGCGACATCTCCCGGAAGCGGAAGCTGCTGGACAAGCAGAAGGAAGGCAAGAAGCGCATGAAGCAGGTCGGAAACGTCGAGGTGCCGCAAGAGGCGTTCATGGCCGTTCTCAAGCTGGATGAAGATTAGATCGCTGATGTATCAAGCGTTTCCGCACTTTCAGGGGATTTGAAAATAGTCCGAAATGAGGGTTTGCCACCCATTTGCCACGGAATGCGCGACGCGGTGGCAAATCTACAGATCACTGGTGATGGAATCGAAAATATCGGCAGCGTCCCGAGCCATTTTTTGCGTAAGGTGAACGTAACGGTCTTCGGTGATCGCCGCTCGGCTATGCCCGAGTCTCTTCTGTACAGATTTTGTCGGGAGCTTCTGCTCGATCAACATCGTCGCATGTGTATGCCGAAGCGAATGATAGTTGAAATCGATGCTGAGGCTCTCGCTTGCTTTTCTGGTGTGGTACTTCGCAACAGCTGGCGTGATCACTTCGCCGCTCTCTTTCCGGCATACGAAATCCCCCATGTCAGACACGGCATAGAATTCCCCGTACCGCAAACGGTTTTGCTTTTGCCGCAGCTTCTCCTTCCGCAAAAACTCCATCAAGGTATTGCCGATGGCAATGGTGCGATTTAACCGGCTTTGGATTTTGGCGGGCCGACAACCCACTCCACTGTTATTTTTGCATTTTTGGCTTTCGGCTGACTGCTGTGCCTCCCAACAAGTTGTTGCTTAATGGTAATCGTTTGTGCGTCAAAGTCGATATCCCCCCATTCCAATCCGCAAACCTCACCGACCCGGACTCCTGTGTGTAGCCCGATCTGAAACGGGATGTGAAACGGATGACCCTCGTGAAAATATTTACTCAGCTCCCGAAGGTTCTCCTTGGATTGGATTTTCAAGTCCTCATGCGTAGGCTTTACTTCCGTGTCCCCCATGACCAACTCCACATGTTGCATCGGGTTCTCGCTGATAGATTTGTAAGGGTACACCGCTTGCTTGAGCGCTTTGTTTAATACGGCAACGACGGACTGATCAAACAAGGGATTAAGGATGACGGCATTAACGAGGTGGATGAGCTGGTGTTCACGCGGGAGGCTCGGCAGTATTGGGTGTTCCCGCAGCCAGTCAAAACGAGGAGGCAGAGCCAATGACAGCAGCAGAGGCAAAAGCGTTTGAGGTGTTGAGCAAAAAGGTTGACGAACTGACGAGCGCGGCGACAGTCCTGACGATGGCCGTAAAGGATGCAATGGAGGTTAAGCCAGCTCCGACGTGGTTTGTGAAGGAGTTCGGCAACGCGGACTTGGGCGGGCTCATCGATACGCCGAAGAAGACGTTGGTGGGCTGGGAGCGCATCACAATCTATGCTCGGCTGCGAGGACTAGGTAAGGGCACAAAGACCAAATAAGTAAAAATACCTGCTCATCCAGGTGGCGAGGCGGGTATTTTTATTTATTCCGAACGATCGGCTCCAATGCTGTACCCACTCAGTTTACTAAGACTTGCTTTGGAGTTTCCTAATTTCGGTGCAGAAGGCGATGGGCCTTTGTTTTCGTTGACCAACATCTGAATGTTATATGACATGTTCTCAACATGCTCCAGAAGGAACGAAAATGCGAGAATAAATATGCCGGATATTGCACCAGAAACCCATAACGCTAGTGCGATGGCCCAATTAAATTTCTCATCATCATATCTGTACTCGGGTTCTATGGCATAGACGTTCCCGCAAACTATTCCACCAATAAAAGCTAAAATAAATGTTGAGATAGCAAGAATCTTCAATGTTTTGACCATGTTGTACCTCGTTAATATGTCCTCATCGGCTGAGGTATTTGCTAAGACTTCCAGACGACATCATTTTATACTAGAAGTCTTAGTTTGGCGATATGTGGAAGTGAATCAATCAGCCCGGAGGCTACGACTTCCGGGTTTTTCCTTTTAACCCTTAAGTATATTGTAGATCCCTGTCGATTATCAGACTGCAAACTCCTGAATTTTCCTTGTATGATGGTGTCATTACATAAGAGGAGGACTTACATTGAAGAAGTTAGCCGGTCTTTTTTTAAGTGTTGCTTTAGCAATCGGACTTTTAATTCCCGCCCCTAGTGTGTCTGCATATCCTGGAGGTTTGTTGGATGGAAAACTATTAAACATTGGGCCAGATTCGACTTCTAGCGCTGTTCTCACATCCGATCAGATGACGGATAATGATGAGGCAACGTATTATTCATTACCTTCATCAACTACTACGAGTAATGTGAATGATGTGGTATGGTTCAAGTTCGATTACGCGAAAGACATTACTGGATATAAGCTAAAATCTGAATCAACTCAAAGTGTTACTGACATATGGTTCTTTGATGTATACGGCAATTCTAGTACTCTCAAAGGGATTACATCTGGAGCATCACAGACAATTTCAAAAGAAAAGATAATTAAAGTTTCTGTTCAGCAAGGTTCGGGGTCAGTTAAAAAGTTATTTGAAATTGATTTCTTTGGATTTGATTCTACATTCGATGTCCCCACGTTGAACGGTACCTTAAATATACCAAATGTTGATCTAAACTGGAGCACAGTTCTTGCAGCACCAGCGTACAACATTAAGCGTTCCACAACGCCTGGGGGGCCTTATCAAACACTGGCCACAGTAACTGGCACAACCTATACAGATACTACGATAGAAGTGGGTCAAACATATTATTATGTTGTAACGACCATCAATGGTACTGCTGAAAGTGAAAATTCAAATGAAGTTGAAATTACGTATTCGTCTCCTTCCCGCGCCCTCCTGACGATCTACATCTCCGGCGGCCAGATCAAGGAATACGACCTATCTGCAGCCGAGCTGAACGCCTTCCTCTCCTGGTACGATGCCAAGGACGCAGGCAGCGGCCCGGCTAAGTACAAATTCGTGAAGACATGGAACAAGGGCCCATTCAAAGCTCGTAGCGAATACGTGATCTTCGATAAGATTCTGACGTTCGATGTGGACGAGTACGAAGTAGAGAATCCATAACAGGGGGAAATGAATATGAAGAGATGGTCTAAAAAGGTTTGAATGTCTGCGGCGGCTGTGCTGATCGCGATTATGTCGGTGTCGGCTTTCCGGCTTCGGCCGATGTAAGTGTTCATTTTTATAATGATAACATTCTCCCCGGGATCAATAGTTTTCCTGGGTGCAATAGCACTGTTCACTATGCGGCCCAATTCGGAGTAGGGACCAACGCCTGTGGAGATCGGCCTGCATACGGAAAAATAGTAGTGGAGTCAGGGAGTGGCTGGTTTTTAGCGAATGGGGAAATCAGAGATCAACATAAGTCTGTTTCAGACATTTATTCAGATGTTCCAATCACCGTAAACAGCGGTCAACCATTCTAATTATGATCAGCCCGGGGGCTTAGGCTCTCGGGTTTTTTTTGTTTGTCGCATGATTGCCGCCTTGTAATGGATAGAATTCAAATACTACAAAATCCACGAACTCCGGACTTTGCAGCATCCCGCCTGAACCAAACAACTAATCCCTGACCGGCACCCTACGTCCATGATTGACCCCCATATAACAGATCAAGCAAAAATCATTTTCGATCACATGTGGGCAACAATCCCCATAAGATAATAATATAAATTTAATTTAAGTGGCGAGGTACATTAAATTGCCTGCAATAGTTGGAAAAATAAAAATTAATAGTGTAAGCCAGGGGTCGAGTGTACACATTGGAGATACAGCAGTCATTAATCTAACTAGTTCAAGTAAAAATTATGGAGGGGCCGCCTCGTTTTCTCCAGGTGATTCATTCGGAGGCATTAGTAACAATCAGTTAAGTAAGACGAATACAATTGATCCAGATTTGAACGATTCATCATCTTCGTCTTTAGTGTAATTTGTATCTCTATCCTATTGTCAACGTGCATCTATGTAAAGGCCAGCCATGCACGGCTAGCTCGTAGCGGGTTCCCGCGACCATCCCGGCATAGCCGGTAGGTTTCGGCCTCCTCCGCTGGAGGCCCAAGGCGCGTTATGCGCTCGTCAGGCGGGTCACTTTATACGGATTACGTCATTTGGTGGGATGCGTTGCTCGATTGTTACCTTCCCGGTCGTTTTATTTACGTTGATATCGTAGGCGATTTCGTCCACCTCGTAGCCGTATCCATCTTTGCAAAAAGACATGGGGCACTTGTCGTACTCGTCCTCATCCGGTCCGGAGTAGAAGACGGTGCCGCACTCTGCATATTTGAGCTTGTTGACTGAGATTTCCACGCTTATTCCTCCCTGGGGGTGCTCCGAAGGGCTCCGGTGATATTAATACGCCGGGTAATTGATTGGATCGGATTCTGCGGCTAGCGCTGCCTTCTTTGTCCGAAATGCATAAAGCGAATCCCCTGATTCATCGATCAAGCACCATCGCGTTGAAACAAAAAATATTTCTTTATAATTCGGAATCTCCTTCACCGACACAGCTTTCAACATCCCCATTACCTCCCTGCCCCTGTGGGGCTGCTTTATTTGCGTGCTGCCTTGACGAGTGCCGCGCCGCTAATGATTAGGGCCGCAATGCTTACGATCAGCGTTACCATCTCCATGTCGCCACCTCCGTTTATTTTTGAACCAAATATGTTAAGATTGGGGAGAGAAGGCCGGGTGCTATCCGACCTCCTCTTACAAGGAGCCTTTAACGATTGCCGGGGCGGCGACGTTTGGTTCCTTTTTTTCGTTTCCTTGCGACCTTTGATAAGTAGGATTATTACGGTAATGCACTGGATGATGGCCGTAAGGAGCGATACCCAATCTTTCATTTTTTCACCCTTCCCGAAGGCGTTTCCCTCACCTTCTATCTTAGTGTCGAGGTGATAGGTATGGCTGGAAGACCACCAAAGCCAGAAGGGAAAAAGAAGATACAACGAACAATCCAATTTGATCAAGAGGTTTTAGAGTGGTTGGAGGCGAGAGCTGCCGATAACGACCGGACGATCAGCGTGGAAATGAATCGTATACTAAAGAAAGCAAAAGAGCAGGAGGGGTAACCTCGCTGCTCTTTTATGTCGCCACCAGTCTGCCACCGCTTCTTGAAAAATGGATTAAATACGGCGAAATATGATATGATGCGTATGGCTTCGGCCCGCTTTTCTCTTTCTCAAGAGCCGTAGCTATAGCTTGCAAGCGAGGTGAATACCGTGACCAATTCCAAGGAAGCGTCCTCTGGCGCTCCGTCGCTCCACGGATGGACGCCCAGGGCGCTTTACGTTCATATTCCTTTTTGCACTAACAAGTGCTTTTACTGCGATTTCAATTCCTACGTCGCGGCTGGCCAGCCGATTGACGCGTATTTGGACGCGCTGGAGAACGAGATGATTCTCACCGTGAAGGAGCTGCCACCCGAGATCATCCACACTGTATTTGTCGGAGGAGGGACGCCGACCGTGCTGACCCCGCCGCAGATGGCCCGATTTCTGGCTGCGGTCAGGCGGCATTTTCCGCTTGCCGACAATGCGGAGTTTACGATGGAAGCCAATCCGGGCACGACGGACTTGGAGAAGCTTGCAGCGATGCGGGAGGGCGGGGTCAACCGGATCAGCTTCGGAGCGCAAACCTTCGACAACGACTTGCTTGAGCGGATCGGCAGAATCCATCAGGCCAACGATGTCGTCCAGAGCATCGCCAACGCCAAGGCGGCCGGCTTTGAGAATCTGTCCATCGATCTGATGTTTGGCTTGCCGAACCAGACGCTGGCGCAGCTTCAGGACAGCGTCAACAAAGCGCTGGAGCTGGATCTCCCCCACTATTCCCTATACGGACTCAAAGTAGAGGAGAACACGCTGTTCCATCGTCTGTATCAGCGGGACGAGCTTCCGCTGCCGGAAGAAGAGGAAGAAGTAGCGATGTACGAGTATTTAATAGAAAGTCTGACCGGCGCAGGCTATCGTCATTATGAGATCAGCAATTTCGCCCGCCCCGGCTTCGAAAGCCGCCACAACACGACGTACTGGCGCAACGAGCCTTATTACGGTCTTGGCGCAGGGGCGCATGGATATGCCCGCGGGCAGCGCCATATCAACATTAAAGGCGTTCAGCCTTATATCGATGCGGCGAATCGGTCGCTGCCGCGGCTGGAGTGCAGCAGCGTCAGCCGCGAAGAGGCGATGGGCGACTTCATGATGGTAGGCTTGCGGCTGCAGGAAGGCGTTACGAGAGCAAGCTTCGCCAAGCAATTCGATGGCGCGCAGCTGGAGGCCATATACGGCAAGGAGCTGAAGAGGCTTGTGGATCAGGGGCTGCTAGAGCTTGCGGAGGGTGAAGACGGGTATCGCCTGACCTCCCGCGGCATATTGTTGGGCAACGAAGTGTTCGGCGCTTTCGTTTGAGAAATGTCCCTTGAGGAATAATCCGATGTGTTGTATATTTATTCATACATATTCATTGTATGAGAGAAGGAATGGCTATGACGATCATTTGTCGCAAAGCGCTGCCGGAGGATGTCGAGGCGCTTTATGAACTTATACAGGGCTATGCAGCCAAAGGAATTATGCTTCCGCGCTCTCACGAGGCGCTTAGCCGCAACATCGCGACATTTATCGTAGCGCAGGACGGGGATCGGTTGATTGGCTGCGGATCGCTGTGCCGCCTCGGCAGCGATCTCGTCGAAATCCGTTCGCTCGGCATCGTGGACGGATACAAGGGACAAGGCATCGGCAGCAAGCTGGTGGACGCCTTGATCGCCGAAGCCAAGCTGCAGGGCATCCCGAAGGTGATGGCGCTCACCTACGAAGCCGCTTTTTTTCAAAAGAACGGATTTAAAATCGTGGATAAAGAGATTTTTCCCGAGAAGGTGTGGACGGACTGCGTGAATTGCGCCAAGCAGCATTGCTGCGATGAAATCGCCGTCGTCAAAATCATTGAGCCTGTGCCCGAGAACGAGCAGCTCAGCTTCGCCCAAATCTGATCCGCCAAGCCAAATCGAGCCGGAACGTTCTTGACACGACCGTACTCGATTTGGTATTTTTGTATTAGCCTTTAGCACTCACTGTAACGGAGTGCTAACGAATCGCAAGCGGAAGGACCGACAAGGAGGAGATTCGAATGCTGAGCGAACGACAACGGATGATTCTAAATGCGATAATCGACGATTACATTCGATCCGCCGAACCGGTCGGCTCCCGCAGCATCTCCAAGCGGGGAGACGTCTCGTTCAGTCCGGCGACGATCCGCAACGAGATGGCCGACCTTGAGGAAATGGGTTTGCTGGAGCAGCCTCATACTTCCGCCGGCCGTATTCCTTCTATTAAAGGCTACCGTTATTACGTGGATCATCTCGTTACGCTGGGGGTTGTAGGCGACGGGGATGCCCGCAAGCTTCGTCAGTTTTTCATGGAGAAGATGAATCACTGGGAAGGAATCATGGAGCATGCAGCCACGATCTTCTCTCAGATGACCAATTACACCTCCATCGTATTGGGACCCGAGATGTTCAATACCACGTTGAAGCATTTTCAGCTCGTTCCCATTAACGACGTATCCGCCGTTGCGATCATCGTAGCGAACACCGGACACGTGGAGCATCGGACCATTACGATTCCCGAAGGGATATCGATGGACGATATGACCAAAACCGTCAACCTTCTTAATGAAAGGCTTACGGGAATTCCGTTCTTCAAACTCAAATCCGTCCTTCATAATGAGGTTGGTAAAGAACTCAGCCGCTACGTGGAGCGCTGCGAGGAGATTCTTTCGGTAGTGGAGCAGGCGATCGCCGAAGAGCACGATCCCAAGGTGTATTTAAGCGGTGCCTCCAACATGCTCACGCAGCCCGAGTTCAAGGATGTCGATAAGGCGAAAACGATTCTGGGAATGCTGGAGGAAACGCCGCTGCTCGTGCAGCTGTTTCAATCCAATCCGGGCGGGATACAAGTAAAGATCGGTACGGAAAACTCGCATGAGGCCATTAACCAGTGCAGCCTGATTACCGCAACTTACACGTATGACGGACAATCGTTAGGCACGATCGGCATTCTGGGTCCGACGCGCATGGAGTATGGAAAAGTGATCAATTTGCTTGATTATTTATCCAAGGACATCTCTCAGTTGATGTCCCGTTGGCATAAGTAAGTGCATAGCCTCCGATAGCGGGAGGCACGGTAAGGGAGGTGAATCGTGCATGAGTACGAAGGAAACGAAGGAGCAAGCGAACATGGATGAGCGTCAAGAGGAAGTATTGGAGCAGGAAACCGTAAGCGATCCGACGGCAGAGCTTGAGGGCGAAGAGGTTGCTTCCCCGCAGCCTGCCGAAGAGGATGCGCGTCTTGTCGAGCTGCAGCGTCAGGCGGAGGACAATCAGAACCGCTATTTGCGTGCGCAGGCCGATTTCGATAATTTCCGTCGGCGGACGCAGAAGGAGAAGGAAGAGCTGGCTCAATACGCTTCGATGAAGCTGATTACCCAGTTGCTTCCCGTATTGGACAATTTCGAGCGCGCGCTGCTGACGGGCGGCGAAGCGGCGGAAGGAGATTCCTTCGCCAAAGGCGTAGACATGATCTACCGCCAGCTGACGCAAGTGCTGGATGCGGAAGGCTTGAAGCGGATGGAGGTCGTAGGACAGCAGTTCGATCCCGAGCTTCATCAGGCGATTATGCGGGTGGAAAGCGACGAGCATGAGGAAGGCACTGTGATCGAAGCCGTCCAATCCGGCTATGTATTGAAGGATAAAGTCATTCGTCCCGCAATGGTTAAAGTCAGCGGTTAACCTAGGCAGGATGACAAGCAACCTATACAACTCTTGCGCACTTATATAAAAGGAGGAAACTTACTATGAGTAAAGTAATCGGCATCGACCTCGGTACGACGAACTCGTGCGTCGCGGTCATGGAAGGCGGCGAAGCCGTCGTTATCCCCAATGCGGAAGGCAACCGCACGACCCCTTCGGTCGTCGGCTTCAAGAAGGACGGAGAGCGTGTCGTAGGCGAGACGGCAAAGCGTCAAGCGATCACCAACCCGGATCGTACGGTTATTTCCATTAAACGTCACATGGGAACGACTCACAAGGAAACGATCGAGGACAAATCCTACTCGGCTCCTGAAATCTCGGCGATTATTCTGCAGAAGCTGAAAGCCGATGCGGAAGCTTACCTGGGGCAACCCGTTACGCAAGCGGTTATTACCGTTCCTGCATACTTTAACGATAGCCAGCGTCAAGCGACGAAGGACGCGGGCAATATTGCGGGCCTGGAAGTACTTAGAATTGTGAACGAGCCGACGGCAGCCGCGCTTGCTTACGGATTCGAAAAGCAAGAGGATCAAACGATTCTCGTATTCGACTTGGGCGGCGGTACGTTCGACGTCAGTATTCTCGAGCTTGGCGACGGCTTCTTCGAAGTTAAAGCGACAAGCGGGGACAACCATCTGGGCGGAGACGACTTCGACCAAGCGGTAATGGAATGGCTGTCCGCAGAATTCAAGAAGGAGCACGGCATCGATCTGCTGAAGGACAAGGCCGCCGTGCAACGTCTTAAGGATGCTGCCGAGAAAGCGAAGAAGGAGCTCTCCGGCGTCGTGTCCACGACGATTTCCCTGCCGTTCATCACCGTTGTTGAAGGCGTTCCTCAGCACTTGGAGCTGAACCTGAGCCGTTCCAAGTTCGACGAGCTGACGGCCAGCCTGGTTGAGCGCACGATGGGCCCGACACGCCAAGCGATGTCCGATGCCGGCATGTCCCCTTCCGATATCGACAAGATCGTACTTGTCGGCGGTTCCACCCGGATTCCTGCCGTTCAGGAAGCGATCAAGAAGCTGACGGGCAAGGAGCCGCACAAGGGCGTTAACCCGGATGAAGTGGTCGCGCTCGGAGCGGCCGTGCAAGCGGGCGTTCTGACTGGCGAAGTAAAGGATGTCGTCTTGCTGGACGTAACTCCGCTGTCCCTCGGTATCGAAACCGCAGGCGGCGTTCTGACGAAAATGATCGATCGCAACACGACGATCCCTACGAGCAAATCCCAAGTATATTCCACATATGCGGATATGCAAACGCAGGTTGAAATTCACGTCCTGCAGGGCGAGCGCGCTATGGCGAAGGACAACAAAACGCTTGGCCGCTTCATCCTGAGCGAAATTCCGGCTGCTCCGCGAGGAGTGCCTCAGATCGAGGTTACATTCGATATCGATGCGAACGGTATCGTTAACGTGTCCGCTCTGGACAAAGGCACAGGAAAGACGCAAAAAATTACAATTACTTCTTCCGGCGGTCTGAGCAAGGAAGACATCGAGCGCATGCAGAAGGAAGCCGAGCTGCACGCCGAGGAAGACAAAGCTCGCCGCGAGCTGGTTGAGGCGAAGAACAGCGCCGATCAACTGATCTACAGCGTCGACAAAACGATCAAGGATCTCGGCGACAAGGTCGACGCGGGTGAAATCGAGAAGGCGAACGCTGCGAAAGAGAAGTTGACAACGGCGCTCGGCTCCGATAACCTTGAACAGATTCAGCAAGCGACCGAGGAGCTGACGGAGATCGTTCAGCAGCTTTCCGTCAAGCTGTATGAGCAAGCGGCTCAACAAGGTCAACCGGGTCAGGACGGCGGCGCCGATGCGGCATCCGGCTCCGGTCCCGCTAAGGACAACGTCGTTGACGCTGACTACGAAGTCGTCGACGAAGACAAGAAATAATCGAGGTTTGCAGCATAAACCGAAAGTCAAAGCCGATTCCCGATAGATGCGGAATCGCTTTGACTTTCCTTCATGAGGAGGTGGAGAAGTGGCGGACAAAAGAGATTATTACGAGATTCTGGAGCTTCAGAAGAACGCCTCTGCGGACGATATCAAAAAAGCCTACCGCAAGCTGGCTCGACAGTACCATCCGGACGTGAACAAAGCGGCCGATGCGGAAACGAAGTTCAAGGAAGTCAAAGAGGCGTACGATGTCCTGAGCGATGATCAGCAACGCGCGCGTTACGACCAGTTCGGCCACCAGGACCCGAACGCCGGTTTCGGGGGCGGCGGCGCGGATTTCTCGGGCGGCGGCTTCGGCGACATATTCGACATGTTCTTCGGGGGCGGCGGCCGCAGAGATCCTAACGCGCCTCAGCGCGGCAACGACCTGCAATATACGATGACGATCGAGTTCAAGGAAGCGGTGTTCGGCAAGGAGACGGATATCACGATTCCTCGCACCGAGACATGCGATACTTGTCACGGCAACGGGGCCAAGCCGGGAACGAAGCCGGAGACGTGCTCGGTCTGCCGCGGCTCCGGCCAGCAGGAAGTGGCTCAGAACACGCCGTTCGGCCGCATAGTGAACCGTCGCGCCTGTACGGCTTGTTCGGGACGCGGCACGATCATTAAAGAGCGTTGCGGCACCTGCTCCGGCAGCGGCCAAGTGAAGAAGCAACGGAAGATTCACGTCAAGATCCCTGCGGGTGTCGACGATGGCGCCCAGCTTCGCGTCAGCGGCGAAGGAGAAGGCGGACAACGGGGCGGCCCGTCTGGCGATCTCTACATCGTTCTGCGGGTGAAGTCGCACGACTTCTTCGAGCGTGAGGGCGACGATATATTCTGCGAGATTCCGTTGACATTCGCCCAAGCGGCATTGGGCGATGAGATCGAGATTCCGACGCTGACCGAGAAGGTCAAGCTGAAGATCCCTGCAGGAACGCAGACAGGCACTTATTTCCGTCTCAAGGGCAAGGGCGTTCCGAGACTTCGCGGATACGGGCAAGGCGATCAGCAAGTAAAGGTAACGATCGTAACGCCGACCCACTTGAGCGAAGATCAGCGGGATCTGCTGCGGGAGTTCGCCGCGAAGAGCGGAGAAGCGACCCATGAGCAGAGCAAATCGATTTTCGAGCGGATGAAACGCGCGATTCTCGGCGACTGAGGATTCGCTGCAAATAGCGGCCTCACAGCCCGGAATAGATACAGGTTACGATATAGATCGTCCAATTGCGGGCCTCCGCATGCGGACGATTTTTTTTGACGATACAGACTTTATAAGTTACACGCTTATTCATAAGATTCAGACCTGCCTATCCTTGGTGCATAAGCGACTCTTCCGATGAGCAGGCTATTGGCAGGATCGGGTAAGTCATTCGCACCTAGGTTAAGGAGGTTTGAACGGGATTATGACGAACGAACATGAGGAGCTGCCAGTCGTTACTGCGGAAGATGTCGAATTTTCCGAGGAGTATGCGGATATGGAGGACAAGGAAGCCGCGGAGAGAGCGAAAGCGGCGGACAAACGGGCAACCGGAGAAGGGGCGGAATGACTTTGCTGGAGATGCGGCCTTTGCAGGCTAATTTCCCATCGCAGGAGCAAGCGGAGTCGGCGATCCGCAAGCTGTCGGCTCTTAGGGGCGACCGATTTCGACTGGAGCGGGCCGCTGATGCGCCGAGCGGGGCCTTCGGCTCATCCGACGCCGGCTATCTGCAAGCCGCTGATGACAGCGGCATGATGGCGGCCCTCTCCTCGGAGGGAGCGCTCTACTCGGGAGAGCTCTCCGGCGCGGGAGACAATTGGACTGGCGGAACGCCGTCCGCCGAATTTTCTCTGTCTGTTCACATTCCGGCAGATGTGGTCGAACAAGCCCGAACAGTGATTGTTCAGGCCGGCGGCCAACTGGGTTGACTTCAAGAGAAGACGCCTTCCGCTTACGCGGAGGTGCGTCTTTTCTTTTAGGCGCTTTTTGCCGCTATCCCCTTGGCTCAGATTTGCGGCAGAAGAAGCAGGGAGCTTTAGCGTTGGCTCGTTATCCCCACGGCTCAGGTCCCCGACGGAAGAAAGCAGGCGGCCCTTTTTAGCGCAAGCGGACTATACCCATCGCTCAGATTTCCTCCGACATGCCGAAATGTTACCCCTTTGGCACGCAAGGCCGGCCAGGCAAATGGCGCTCATATCGCGACAATCGGACAACCTTCGTATGGGCGGCACACTGAGCGATGGGGATAATGGCTGTAACGGAAAGAACGGCAGACGATCCGCCAACCGGGAAAACGCGGCAAGATCGGCTAATCGGTCGCTCAGCGGAGGGCTAAACTTTTTTGCATCCAGCAAAACAGTACGTGTATAATGAGATTCATTGAATAGAGATCAGGCGGGACAAGGGAGAGGAACAGATTGCAATGGCATGAATTAACCGTCCTGGCGGCGGAGTCCTCGGAAGAAATGGTGACGCATTATTTGACGGAGCTGGGTGCCGGGGGCGTCTCGGTCGAGGAAGCATGGTCGGCCGACAAGCCGAGAGATATGAAGTACGGCGAGGTGTACGACACGCCTCTGAACGATATACGTCCAGGCTATTCGCTGTTCAAGGCCTATTTCTCGGAGGACATGGACATGGAGCCGCTGGCGGCGGAGCTTAAGACTTTGCTGGAGGGCTTGCCGGAGTTCGGCTATGATGCCGGGGAATTCACGATCCACATCGGCTCCGTTCACGAAGACGATTGGGCGAACGCCTGGAAGCAATACTTCAAGCCTGCTGCGGTTACGGAACGACTGGTCATCAAGCCGACGTGGGAGACGTATACCCCAAAGGAGAACGAGCTGGTCATCGAGCTTGATCCCGGAATGGCTTTCGGCACCGGAACGCATCCGACGACTGCGCTGTGCTTGAAGGCTTTGGATCGCGCGATTCAGGGCGGAGAGCGAATCATTGACGTCGGAACGGGCTCAGGGGTGCTGGCGATCGGGGCGATGAAGCTGGGAGCAGCGAAGGTGCTGGCGCTCGACCTGGATCCGGTAGCGATAAAATGCGCGAAGGAGAACGTCGATCAGAACGGATACGCGCAAGATATCGAGGTTAGGCTCAGCGATCTGCTGGGCGTGCTGAACGAGAGTCAGAGCGAAGCTCCGCGAATGACCGACGGAGTGCAGCCGCCCGCAGATCTGGTTGTGGCCAACATCCTCGCTGAGATTATTTTGCTTTTCATTGGCGATGTTATGGACGTGCTCAAGCCTGGCGGGCTGTATATCGCGTCCGGAATTTTCAAAAACAAAGAAATGATCGTCGAGGCTGGATTGCTCGCCGCAGGCTTTGAAATTATCGAGGTGCTGAGGCAGGAAGACTGGGTGGCGTTCGTCGCCGGCAAGCCGAAGGGGGAGGACGAGTGAACTTTTTCTGGTTTCCGATCGAGCATCTTCCGGTTATTATCCTGATCATGCTGATCGCGTTCAGCGTGCACGAATTCGCCCATGCGTGGACAGCCTGGAAGTTCGGAGACGACACGGCGTACCGGGAAGGCCGGGTCACGCTTAACCCCATCGCGCATCTGGACTGGATCGGGATGCTGTTTCTCGTCATTGCCGGATTCGGCTGGGCCAAGCCCGTGCCGGTGCGTCGGAGCAGGTTCAAAAACCCCCGCCTGATGAATATCATCGTAACGGCGGCAGGCCCGATCAGCAACTTGCTGCTGGCCTTCATTCTTCTGTTCCTTTTTTATCTGCTGCGCACCTTGAATGTTTTCGATCATGCTTCGCTGGATTTGATGAGCAATATTATGATTTTCATCAACTACTGGATTTCGATCAATCTGGCGTTGTTTCTGTTTAATCTGATTCCCGTGCCGCCGCTGGACGGCTATCGGATTGTGGAGGAATTCCTGTCCGTCAAAACTCGAATTCTGATCCAGGAGAAGAGCCAATGGATTACGTTCGCGTTTTTGCTGATCGTATTTGTCCCTCCGCTGCGCGATATGACGATCGGACCACTAATGAGATTGAGACAGCCCATCATTGAGGGAATGGTTGCGATTCTTAACGTATTTTTCTGATTGGCATCGGATCGACGGTAGCGCAAACAAGCTGAAAACGGTATGATGAAGGCTGAGAGTAAGGCAGGAGGCAGATTGGGATGCAGCGTTATTTCGTGCCGGAGGCGCAGATGGATGAGCATGCCGTCACGCTTCTAGGAGACGACGCGCGGCATGCGGCCGCCGTCATGAGATCCAGGCCGGGAGATCGGCTGATTGCATGCAACGGTCTCGGACGCGATGTAATCGCCAAAATCGTGTCCGTCGATAAAGATAATGTACAGGCGGAGATTGAGGAAGAGCTGACGTCTACCGCGGAGATGGGCTGGAGAGTCGCCGTTGCGCAGAGCTTGCCCAAAGGGGATAAGCTGGAGACCGTCATCCAGAAAGGGACGGAAGCGGGTGCGGCGTCATTCCTTCCGTTTCTCTCCAGAAGAACCGTCGTTCAGTACGATGAACGCAAGGAAGCGAAACGGATCGACCGCTGGCGCAAAATCGCGAAGGAAGCGTCAGAGCAAAGCCACAGAAGCGTCGTTCCTGTCATTCATGCAGTGAGCTCATGGAAGGCTCTTCTGGGCGCCTTCGCGAAGTACGACCTCGTTCTGTTTTGCTACGAGGAGGAGGGCCGCAGGGGCAAAGGTCTGCGTGAGACGTTAGCGGACTTTAAGAGCGGGCGGACGCCGCTTGCGACGGATGCGAATCCGGCCATTCTGCTGATCGTCGGGCCGGAAGGCGGCTTCACGGCAGAGGAAGCGGAGGCGGCGATCGCGGCGGGGGCCAAGACGATCGGCCTGGGACCGAGAATATTGCGGACGGAGACGGCCGCGCTGTATGCGCTGGCGTGTCTCGCTTACGAGTCCGGAGAGTTAGGAGGAAATTAAGCATGCCGAGCGTGGCATTTTATACTCTAGGCTGCAAAGTCAATTTTTACGATACGGAAGCGATCTGGCAGCTGTTCAAGAACGAGGGCTACGAGCAGGTCGACTTCGAGCAGACGGCGGACGTTTACTTGATTAATACGTGCACGGTGACGAATACCGGAGACAAGAAGAGTCGCCAGATTATTCGCCGCGCCGTGCGGCGCAATCCGGACGCGGTCATCGCCGTCACGGGCTGCTACGCTCAGACCTCGCCTGCAGAGATTATGGCGATTCCGGGAGTTGATCTTGTCATCGGAACGCAGGATCGCGAGAAGCTGATGTCGTTCGTAACGGATATTCAGAACGATCGCAAGCCTGTAAACGCCGTCCGCAACATCATGAAGACGCGGGAGTTCGAGGAGCTGGACGTGCCGAGCTTCACCGATAAGACACGCGCCTTTCTTAAGATTCAAGAGGGATGCAACAATTTCTGCACCTTCTGTATCATCCCATGGTCGCGGGGCCTGTCCCGCAGCCGCAATCCGGAAAGCGTGCTGGAGCAAGCCCGCTCTCTGGTGGCCGCCGGGTATAAGGAGATCGTTCTGACCGGCATTCATACCGGAGGCTACGGGGACGACTTGGAAAATTACCGGCTTGCCAATCTGCTCGCCGATCTGGACAAGATCGAGGGTCTGGAACGAATTCGCATCAGCTCCATCGAAGCGAGCCAGATCGACGAGAAGATGATTGCCATCCTGAACAGCTCGCCGAAAATGTGCCGCCATCTGCACATTCCTCTGCAAGCGGGCGATGACGATATTCTCAAGCGGATGCGTCGCAAGTATACGACAGCCGAATTCGCGGACAAAATCCGCCGTATTCAGGAAGCGATGCCCGGAGTTGCGATTACGACGGACGTCATCGTTGGCTTCCCCGGCGAGACGCAGGAGCAATTCGAGAACGGATATCGTTTTATGGAAGAGATGAAGTTTGCGGAGATGCACGTGTTTCCGTATTCGAAGCGGACCGGAACCCCGGCCTCACGCATGGAGGAGCAGGTGGACGAGGAGATCAAGCACGAGCGCGTCCATCAGCTGATCGAGCTGTCGGAGAAAATGCAGGGAGCTTACGGCCGCGAGTGGATCGGCAGCGTCGTGGAAGTCATCCCGGAACGGGACGGCAAGGCGCTCCGCGAGCCGGGCTATATCGGCGGGCATGCCGACAATTATTTGCAGGTGGTGTTCAAGGGAGACGCCTCCCTGACCGGCAAGCTATGCCGCGTTCGCATTACGGAAGCCGATGCGAACGAGTGCAGGGGCGACTTGCTCGAGGTGCTGGACGCCGGTTCCCGGCCGATCGCGCTGCATGCCTAAAAGGGTCGCAGTTTGAAGATTTCATTGCAAGGAAGGCATGCGAGAGCTACCCCTTGCGGTGAAATCTTTTTGACGTACATATGAAATCCGTAATTGCAGGATCGGAACGAAGGGAGACCAGGATATGAGGAAGGAAATATCTGCGGGAGGCGTTGTGTTCCGCAAGCAGGACGGTCGTCTGGAAATTCAACTGATCGAGGATCGGTTCGGCAAAAGGACGCTGGCCAAGGGCAAGATGGAGCCCGGAGAAACGGTGGAGCAGACGGCATTGCGGGAAATCGTCGAGGAAACGGGCGTTACGGGACGGATCGTCGAGCCGCTTCAGACGATTTCCTACCAATACGAGCACGCCGAGCTGGGCGTGGTGCAGAAGGAAGTCCACTATTATCTGGTTGAAGCCGAGGAAGGCCAGCTTCGCGCGCAGGTGGAGGAGATCTCCGGCGTAGCCTGGCACCCCCCCGCCGACGCCTGGCGGCTGCAGCGTGAAGCAGGATATGACAACAACGACGAGGTGCTGAGGCTGGCGCTGGAGCGGCTTGGGGCGGATATCTCTTAAGTCGGAGTGTTGACGCCGCGCCGCCAGATCGGCAGATAGGCGATAGGCAGCGCCAGCAAGGAGCAAAGCACGTTAAAGAGAGTCTGGGCGTGCGCGACCTGGGCGGATGGATCGTCGGGAGCCAGGAAGGAAGCGGCTCCGTGCAGAGCCCCGATCAGCGGGAAGAACAGCGCCGCTCCTCCGACATTTAATGCGAGCTGGGACAATGCGACGAAGCGCCCCCCGGAGCCGCCGCCAAGAGAGGCGACCAGCCCCGTGAAGCAGGTGCCGATGTTGGCGCCAAGCACGATGGCGATGGCCGCTTCAGGGGTGATCGCTCCCGTCGCCGCCAAGCTCATGCACATGGCGACGACTGCGGCGCTGGAATGGACGAGCGCGGTGATAACCGCGCCGCCAAGTACGCCCCAGAGCAGCGTGTCGTAGGCATGCCGCATCAGGGCTTCGAAATAGGCGTTCTCCCTCAGGGCCGGGCCGACGCTCTGGAGCAGCTTGAAGCCGACGAGCAGCAGACCGAAGCCTCCTGCAGCTACGGCGGCATGACGCAATGCGACCGCTCTCCGGGGAGGCTGGGCAGCGTCGCGCATTTCGTTGAAGGCGTAGGTGACGATCCAGCCCGCCGCGCCCAGCGCGATCAAATAAACGCCATAGCGATGCAATTGGAGGCTCATTAGTTCGGTTGTGAGGCAGGTGCCCACATTCGTGCCGAGCAGAATCCCGAAGCTGCGGGAGAAGCTCAGCAAGCCGGCATTGACGAAGCCGATCGTCAGCACGGTAACGGCCGTACTGCTCTGCAGAAGCGCGGAGGCGACGGTGCCGACGGCAAATCCCCTCGCGGGTGTCGCTGTGGACGCAGACACCCAGGAGACGAGCCTCTGGCCCGCCCAGCGCTGCAAGGACGTCTCCATGATCTTCATGCCGCAGAGCAGCAGCGCAAATCCGAGCAACGACGGGATAAGCAGTTCCGCAATCATTTTTCGCACCTCCATAGAAAAACGTATGCAAGAGCCGGACAAGTTTATGAACGGACAAGGAGTGAAAGGTCAATGAGCAATCAAGCGGCCGTATGGCTGAACAAAAGCAGAAGACCACGTCTGGAGGAAGGGCATCCATGGGTTTATGTGAACGAAATCGCCAAGACGGAAGGGGAGCCGAAGCCAGGCCAAGTGGTCGAGGTTCGCGATCATCGCGGCCAATTCCTCGCGGCGGGCTACTGGAACCCGGCATCCCAGATTACGGTCCGAATCGTAGCGTATAGCCCGTTGGAGCAAATGGACGAGACGTTCTTCCGCAGCAGATTCGAACGCGCCTTGGCCCATCGCGAGCGGTTTCTCGGTACAGGCGAATCCTGTCGTCTCGTCTATGGGGAAGCCGATTTCCTTCCCGGATTGGTCGTTGATCGCTTCGACGGCGTGCTGGTCGTTCAGGTGCTGACGCTCGGTATGGATGCGGCTCGCGAGGCGTGGCTTCCCGCGCTGATACAAGTGTTCTCCCCGCGCGGCATTTACGAACGGAGCGACGTGGGCGTTCGCACGCTGGAAGGCCTGGAGGAGAAAACCGGGCTCTTGTACGGAGAATGTCCAAAACTCGTGGAGATCGTGGAAAACGGGCTCAAGGCGCAGGTAGATATCGAAGCGGGCCAGAAAACCGGCTATTTCTTCGACCAGCGGGAGAATCGGGCGGCGATCCGGCCCCTGATTCAAGGCTGGGGCGCGCGCAGCGGCATTCGCTTGGTCGAGAAGGAAACGGAGGGCGGGGAGCTCGGAAGAGTTCCCGTCAACGAGAAAGGCAACATCGTGACCTTCCCCTACTGGGACGGGGCAACGGTGCTGGAATGCTTCGCTCATACGGGCAGCTTCACCTTGCATGCATGCGATTACGGAGCCAAGAGGGTCACCTGCCTCGATATTTCGGAGCATGCGCTTCAGACGGCCAGACACAACGTAGAGATTAATGGCTTCTCGGAGCGCGTGGAGTTCGTCGCGGCGGACGCTTTCGAATATTTGCGGAGCCAGGTGGCCGGGCGAGACGAAAAGCTGGCGAGAGCGAGCGCGCAAGCCTCCGGGGCCAAGGTGGATACGTCCAAGCCGTTGTCCTCGGAGGGCCGGACGTGGGATGTCATAATCCTCGATCCTCCGGCGTTCGCGAAGACGAAGCGGGCGGTTGAAGGGGCCTGCCGCGGCTACAAGGAGATCAACCTGCAGGCGATGAAGCTGCTGAATGAAGGCGGCTATCTGGTCACCGCCAGCTGCTCCTACCACGTTCGCCCGGAATTGTTCCTGGAGACGATTCAGGAAGCGGCGAAGGATGCCGGCAAAATCATTCGTCGCGTCGAGTGGCGCGGCGCGGGCAAGGACCATCCGCAGCTGGCTGGGGTAGAGGAAGGGCACTACTTGAAATTCGGCATTTTCGAGGTTCGCAGCCGCAAGGCGCTGTAGGAGGCGCCAGCCGCGATTTGGCAGTTTGTTAAGAAAATGTTAGCAAAAACCCGGATGATTTCCTCCCGTTTCGGGAACATTTCTAACGCCTCGGCATTATTCTTAATGCAGAGGCACGAAACGGGAGGGTTTGGACATGGTGCATGATGTCATTCTATTCGGCAAACGGGCGGTTCCGCTGCAAAACCGGGCAAAAGCTTTGAACAGCCGCAGCCGCTTCAATATTCGAATCCGAGCAATGGCGGACGACCTCGAATTTCGTCGCCGCTGGAAGCACGTTAGCTACATCGAGCTGTGGTCGGACGCGGCCATTTTCCAATATGACGACGGCAGCAAGTGGTACATGAACATTTCCTAAGAAGCTCATGATTTATTCTGAGATATGAACGAAATAGCGATCAACAGGCGCCAGGACATTCTTGGCGTTTTTTTGCTGTCTGTATCCATGCCTGTCATCTGTTTATCAAAAAATGAATATAGAAGTCCGTTGCATTCCGGCTTCAGACAACCTGTTTTGAGTTTCTTTGATGGATTAGACCAATATCGGTGAGAAACTAAAAGCCGGAACTTGCGGCAAACCATTCCCTTTCTCCATTGTCCAGCCTGCTCATAAGTTCAGACGACAAGTGGAAATAGTAACCCTTTACCGGACTGTGAGGCTGCTATTTGTTGCGAAGCCCCATTTTTGGCGGTACTTGCGGACTGAAAAGCCGTTATTAGGCTCTAAACCATTGAAATGACACTATGTTCTGGGGAATAACGGATTCACAGTCCGCAATAACTAGCAAAGGGACAAAAAATTGAGAAATAACGACCTCACAGTCCGCAACACCAACAAAGACAGCAGCGCACTAGCCAATGATGTCCATTCGACACGATAGACCCGCTTTGTGATCGGTACCTTCAGGTAATATTGGGGGGAGTATGCCAAAATCTTATATTCAACTTATATAGATGCAGAAGAAAGCTATCGTGAAACCCAAAAGAACGGAAGCCTTGTGACGATTATCCTATTGAGGTCAGCCGCGGGGGACATCGAAAGGCAAGAGTAGGTGCGTTGCCTGAGATCACTCCACCAACGGGGATAGACTTGAGAATGTACTATGACAGTGAAGCGCCAACTCCCCTTCTTAAAAAACCTTCGCCAGGATAATCAAATTATTCTGACGAAGGTTTTTCTTTTGCTTCTTTCGAACCCGGGTTCCCTGTTCAAGTAAGCGAGGCCCCTGCTCATTCTCGCGGATTTCTCAAATATGTTACAATACTCAACAAGGTTCGATGAACGGGCAAGGAGGGAGAGGCATGACGTTACGGATCATTGCGGGGCGTTCGGGAAGCGGGAAGACGCGCCTGATTCTGGATGAAATCAGGAGCAGGCTGAAAGCCGCTCCTCTCGGTTCGCCGCTAATTCTGCTAGTGCCGGAGCAGGCGACTTTTCAAGCGGAATATGCGATGGCGACGACGCCGGGGCTTAACGGGTTCATGAGGGCTCAGGTGCTCAGCTTCCGCAGGCTTGCGTTCCGCGTCATGCAAGAGACCGGCGGATCGGCGGTCGTGCCGATTCACGATAACGGGAAAGCGATGCTCTTACATAAGGTGATGGAAGCAAGAAGGGGAAGCCTCCGGTTGTTCCGCGGAGGCAAAGGAGAATCCGGGCTGATCTCGGGCATCAACGAGTTGCTTACCGAGATGAAGAGATACGGAATCGACGGGGACAAGCTTGCTCGGCATGCGGAGCAAGCTTCGCGGAGGATTGGAAACGCAGAGCAATCCGGGCTGCTCGCCGACAAGCTGCATGATCTGTCTCTCTTCTATTCCGACATGGAGCAGCAGCTTGCGGGACATTGGCTGGATGGGGAGGATATGCTGCAATGGCTCGTTCGAGGCGCAGCCGAATCGATGCTGCTGTCGGAAGCCGAAATCTGGGTCGACGGCTTCCACGGCTTTACGCCCGGAGAATATGCCGTCATCGAGGCACTGCTGCGAAAGGTCGACCGCATGCACGTCGCCTTGTGCGTCGATCGGCCTTATGGAGCAGGCGAAAGACCGGATGAGCTGGAGCTGTTTCATCCGACTGCGGAGACGTCCGCCCTATTATGCGAGCTGGCTCAAGCGGCGGGCGTTGCGGAGGAGCTAGCAACCGTGCTGGAGCCTCAGCCGGCCCCCAGGTTCCGCTCCAATCCGATGCTTGCGTTCCTGGAGCGGAATTGGGGCAATCGCAGACGCTGGACCGGCGAGCTGGAGCTGCTTGACCCTCGGCATCGCCAATGCGGAATTTCGTTGCATGGGGCGGCGAACCGACGGGCCGAGACGGAAGCGGTCGCCCGAGACATGCTGCGGCGCGTTCGGGATGAAGATGCCCGCTGGCGGGACATGGCGGTATTCGTGCGTAAGCTGGACGATTACGCCGATCTGATCGCCGCGGTATTCGGCGATTACGGGATTCCGCATTATTTGGACGGCAAAGCGTCGGTCTCTCATCATCCGTTCGTGGAATTCGTCCGCTCGGCGCTGGAATGCGTGACGGGAGGCTGGAAATCGGATGCGGTGTTCCGTTGCGCGAAAACGGACCTGCTCGGCACGCCGGATCGGCGGGTCACCCGGGATGAAGTCGATCTGCTGGAAAATTACGCGCTGGCCGCCGGCATTGACGGCTGGCGCTGGCATTCGACGAAGGCCTGGCACCCTCTGTATAGCGGGGACATCGAGAGCGATGAAGCCGCGAACGCTCAGGCCGAGGCGGCGCTGGCGAGCCTGCTGGAGGTTCGAGACGCCTTGCTGCAGCCGTTGCTTGCCATGGAGCGTCGACTGAAGGAAGCTCGCTCGGTCCGGGACATGTGCGAGAGCGTCTATCTGTTTCTTGAGGAGAGCGGCGCTGCGGATCAATTGGAGCGCTGGACGGAGGAGGACGCCAACGCCGGAAGGCCCGATCGCATGGCGGTCCATCGTCCGCTCTGGGATGGCGTGATCCATCTGCTCGACCAATTGGTGGAGCTTATGGGAGATCAGCCCCCGGAGCTTGCTCTGTTCGCGGGTATGCTCGAGTCGGGACTGGAGGAGCTCAAGCTTGGCGCAGTTCCGCCGTCGCTTGACGGCGTGCTGATCGGCAGCCCGGAGCGAACGAGGTCCGACCGCGTGCAGATCGTATATCTGCTAGGGATGAATGACGGCGTCCTGCCGATGCGAATTCCCGAGAACGGTCTTCTTGCCGAGGAGGAGCGCGATCGTTTGGCTGCCGGAGGACTGATGCTTGCGCCCGGCGCCCGCCGTCGTCTGCTGGACGAGCAGTTTCTCGCGTATTTGACATTGACGACAGCTTCGCGCCATCTCTGGGTCAGCTTCCCGGTTGCGAATGAAGAAGGACAGGCGCTGCTCCCGTCCGAGTGGATCGGCAAGCTCCGCAAGAGATTTCCCGGCATACCGGTTCAATCCGCGGCGGCCGGGCCGCAGGAGACGCATACGGAAGCCGAGCAGTTGGCGTTCGCCGCGCATCCGGGAAGGGCGATGACGCACCTGCTCGCGCGACTGCGAGGCTGGCGGCAAGGGGAAGCGCTCGGCGCCGGATGGTGGGCTGTATACAATTGGCTTCTGTCCAGCGGGGAATGGAGCGGCAGACTTCGTTCCCTCGTGTCCTCGCTGCACTACACGAACGAAGAGAGCCCGCTGTCCGCCGAGACAAGCCGATTATTATACGGAGACAGGCTGCTGGCTAGCGTATCGCGCATGGAACGGTTTATTGCATGCCCGTTTCAGCATTTTGCCGTTCACGGCTTAAAGCTTCAGGAGCGAAGGCTGTATCGGGTCGATTCTCCCGATATCGGTCAATTGTTCCATGCCGCCTTGCGCATGACGACCGAGAAGCTGTTCGCGGAAGGACCTGCGGGGCTTGATGTCTCCAGATGGCAGAATGAAGCGGCTGCCGCGGTGGACAAGCTGCTGCCGCGCGTCCAAGCGCAGATTCTGCTCTCCTCCCAACGTCATCAGGTCATGGCCCGCAAGCTACGGGATATCGTGACGCAGGCATCGGCCGTATTGGGAGAACAGGCGGCGCTGTCGGCCTTCAAGCCCGTCGGGCTGGAGCTGAGCTTCGGGCCTAACGGATTGCTCCCGGCGCTGTCGATACCTCTCGATGGAACGCGCGCGATGGACATCGTCGGGAAGATCGACCGCGTCGACGCGGCGGAATCCTCGGAGGGGCTGCTGCTTCGCATTCTGGATTACAAATCGAGCGCGATGAAGCTTAAGCTGGACGAGGTGGCGCACGGCCTGTCGCTGCAAATGCTGACCTATCTGGACGTTGTCGTCTCCCACGCGCCTCATTGGCTTGGACGACCCGCGAAGCCGGCGGGCGTGCTCTATTTTCACGTGCAGAATCCGCTGCTTCTCACGTCGAACGGGATGTCGGAGGAGGAGGCGAAGAACGCTCTCTTCCGGCAATACCGAATGCAGGGCTTGCTCTTGTCGGACGATGAATCGGTCAAGCTTATGGACGAGTCGCTTCATCGCTCGGCCAAATCGGCCGTTGTCCCCGTAGAATTCAAGAAGGACGGCGCGTTCTCGGCGCGTTCGCAGGTCGCCACCGAGAGCGAGTGGACAACGCTTCGCAGCTCGGTGCGCTCGCAGATTCGCCGAATCGGCAAGCGGATCGTCGAAGGGGACGTGGCGATTGCGCCTTATCGCTTGGACAAGAGAAGTCCTTGCACCTTTTGCGATTATCGGCCGGTATGCCATTTCGATCAACAGGTCGAAGGGAATGCCTATCAGGCCTTAAGCAAAGCGGCCAGCCGCGAGGAGCTCTGGCGCCGGATCGCGCAAGAAGCGGAAGGGGGAGAACCGGAATGAAGACGATGGCGGAATGGCCGTCCAGGCCGCCGGAGAGTCGCTGGACGGACGAGCAATGGGCCGCGATCGCGGCGGACGGCGCTCATCTGCTCGTTGCGGCTGCCGCCGGCTCGGGCAAAACCGCCGTTCTGGTCGAACGGATCATCTCCAGGATCGCCGACGAGACGCGCCCGCTGGATGTGGACGCTATGCTTGTGGCGACGTTCACCAAAGCTGCGGCAGCGGAGATGAAGGAGAGAATCCGGAGTGCGCTGGAAGACGCCCTAGAGAAAAATCCCGACTCCAAGCATCTGCGCCGTCAGATTGCGCTGCTGCCGAGAGCGTCGGTTACGACGCTTCATTCGTTCTGTCTGGAGATTGTCGAACGCTACGCGCCGCTGATCGAGCTTGATCCGGGATTTCGGATGGCCAACGATACGGAAGCAGGTCTGCTGCGGATCGATACGCTGGACGAATTGTTCGAGGAGCGCTATGCGGCGGAAGGAACGGACGGAGCGCTCTCGGCTCTGGCCGACCGGTTCGGCGGGGAAAGAAGCGACGAACCGCTGCATCGGCTGGTGCTGGAACTGCACGAATACGCGGGCAGCCACCCTTGGCCGGAGCATTGGCTGCGCGAGACTGCCGGTCAATTTCGTGTGGCGGAGGCGGACTCCCTGCTACGCTCGTTATGGGTGAAGAGCTTGCGGGACGACGCCGTTCTTCTGCTCCAGGGAGCGATTCATCTGTTGCGGAGCGCGCTGCGCACCGCTCACGAGCCAGGCGGGCCCGAGCCTTACATCGAGACGATATTTGCCGATATCGACGGACTGGAACGAGCCGCGGAGGCGTTCGGGTCGGGGTCGTGGGAGGCCTGGCAGGCTGCGGTCGGAGGAATCGCTTTCGGCCGGCTTAAGGCTTGCAAGGGAGACGATTACGATCCGGGGCTGATCGAGAAGGTCAAGGGGCTCCGCGACGCGGCGAAGAAAGCGGCGGGGAAGCTGGCCGACGACTGGCTCGTCCGCTCTCCCGAGCAGTACGCGGCGGAGCTGCGCGAGCTTGCGCCGGAGATGGAGAAGCTGGCCGAGCTTGCCATCCAGTTCGGCGAGCGTTACGAGCAGGCGAAGCGCGGCAAGGGTCTGCTCGACTTCAGCGATCTGGAGCATTATGCGCTGCGCATCCTTCGCGATTCCGACTCTGTGCCCGGCCGGAGCGTTCCTTCAATGGCGGCGCTTGGCTTTTGCGACAGGTTCGCGGAAATCTATCTGGATGAATACCAGGACACGAACGAGGTGCAGGAAGCGATCGTCTCGCTGATCGCGCGGCGCGATCCGGGCAATGTTTTTATGGTCGGCGACGTCAAGCAAAGCATCTACCGGTTCCGCCTGGCGGAGCCGGGACTGTTTCTGGAGAAATACAAGACCTATCTTCCGTATTCACCCGAAATGACCGATGCGTGGGGCTTGGCGGGGCAGGCTGGCCTGCGTATCGATCTGGCTC
The DNA here is from genome assembly GCF_042651945.1 of Cohnella boryungensis. Taxonomy (NCBI): domain Bacteria; kingdom Bacillati; phylum Bacillota; class Bacilli; order Caryophanales; family Paenibacillaceae; genus Cohnella; species Cohnella boryungensis. The sequence continues at coordinate 123,223 of NZ_JBHSED010000040.1, forward strand.
GCAACTTTCGCAGCCGCAAGGAGATTCTGAATGCGACCAACCATGTGTTCCGGTTAATTATGCGCGAGCCGGTCGGGGAGATGAATTACGATGAGCGCGCGAAGCTTGTGTACGGCGAAGGCTATCCGGCCGCAGGGAAGCCGAATCCGTATGCCGTAGAAGTGCTCTTGCTGGATAGGTCCTCCGGTCGGGAAGGCGATGCGGGAGCGGAGGCGGCGAGTGCGAATAGCGCCGCGGATACAAGCTCTGGCCCGGAGGCGGAGGAATCGGCTGCGGAAGGAGCCGGGGATAATGCGGAAGAGGAGCTGGAGGCCGCTCAAGCCGAAGCTCGCTGCATTGCCGATGAAATTCGCACGCTGATGGGACAAGGCAGGAGTCTAGAAGGTGAGGGGCAGCCGCCCTTTGCCGTATACGACGGCAAGAGCAAGCTACATCGTCCGGTGCAGTACAGAGATATCGTTATCCTTCTACGGGCGGTATCCGCTCTTGCTCCTACGTATATCGAGGAACTGAAGGCCGCCGGCATTCCCGCCTATGCCGATCTGGCAACGGGATACTTCGCGGCGACGGAAGTGGATATTCTGCTGTCGCTGCTATCCATCATCGACAATCCTCGGCAGGACATCCCGCTGGCGGGCGTTCTTCGTTCGCCGATCGGAGGGATGTCGGCGGAGGAACTGGCGCGTATCCGGCTGGCAAGACAGCGCGTATCCTTCTGGGAGGCGGTTAATGTCGCTGCGGGTATGCGCGAAGAAATTCCGACGATGGAGACGGGGAGCTTGCCGGAGGAACAAGTTCGCCTCCGATTGAGGGATTTCTTGCTTAAGTTGGAGCAATGGCGCGACTATGCCCGCAAGGAGCCTCTCGGCGAGTTGCTGTGGATGCTGTATCGCGAAACCGGCTATTACGATTTCGTCGGCGGCTTGCCGGGAGGCGCTCAGCGCCAGGCGAATTTGCGAGCTTTGGTCGACAGGGCGATTCAATACGAGCGCACCTCGCGGTTCCGCGGATTGTTCCGCTTTCTTCGCTTCCTGGATCGGATGCGCGATACGGGAGCGGATCTCGGAGCGGCGAGGGCGCTCGGCGAAAGCGAGAACGTCGTTCGCATTCTCTCCATCCACCGAAGCAAAGGGCTGGAATTTCCCGTCGTGTTCGCTGCCGGATTGGGCAAGAGCTTCAACCGCAGAGATCTGAACGGAGCCTTCCTGAAGCACAAGAAGCTGGGCTTCGGTCCGCGCGTTGTCGAGCCGTCCACCCGCGTAACCTATCCAACGTTGCCTCAGCTTGCCATTCGGAGGAAGCTGGCGGCAGAGATGCTAGCCGAGGAGATGCGCGTGCTGTATGTCGCGATGACCCGGCCCAAGGAAAAGCTGTTTCTGGTGGGCACGAGCAAAAACGCAGCCAGGCAGTGGGAGCAGTGGCGCGATACGGCGGCGATGTCGGAGAATGGACTGCCCGAGCACGCAGCTGCCGCCGCCGGGAAGTATTGGGACTGGCTGGGTCCCGCCGCTGTTCTGGCATCAGAGCTCGACGACCCGGAGGAAAGATGGGTATGCCGGCTCATTCCAGTCTCCTCATACTCTTCGCGGGCGCCGGACGGCGGGGACGAGCCGCGCGATTCGACACCGCTGTGGAACGCCGTCGCGAACGGGGAGCGAGCGGAAACGGAAACCTCCGATTGGTCGGATAGAGTCGAGGCTATGCTGTCCTGGACCTATCGTCACGAGAATGCCGTCCGCGTGGCGGCCAAAACCTCGATTACCGCGATGAAGAATCGGCCGAACGCGGCGGAGCTATTTATCGAAGGCGCGGAGGATGCGACAGCTCGGGGCGAATGGCAGGAGCGCAGGAACGAGGAGAGCGCAGTCGAGACGGGGGCTTTTCGACTGCGCAGGCCGCGCTTCATGTCCTCCCGGCGGCTGACTCCGGCGGAGAGGGGCACGGCTTACCATCTGGCCATGCAGCATTTGCCGCTGCGGGAAGCGATCGCGGAGGATCAGCTTGACGGGATGCTCGAAGAGCTGGTCGAACGGCGAATTCTGTCCGCGGAGCAGAGAGCCGGCATTGAAGCGAAGGCGGTGGCGGCTTTCTGCGCAACTCCGCTGTACGGGCGCATGCGCGCGGCTTCGCGCGTGTGGCGCGAGGTTCCGTTCACCTACGGGCTGGACGCCGCTGAAGTTTATCCGGGCAGAATGGAACCCGAATCGCGGGAAACCGTAATTATACAAGGAGTTATCGATTGCCTGTTCGAGGAGGAAGACGGGCTCGTGCTGGTCGATTACAAGACGGACGCGCTTAAAGGGCAGGCTGCGGGAGACGCCGCCGAGAGGCATCGCTTCCAAGTGGAGAAATACGCTGAAGCGGCGCGAAGCATACTTGGCGTTCCCGTCAAGGAGGCTTGCGTCTACTTTTTCGAAGGCGGACAAGTCGTTCGGCTCTTCTGACGGGAAGCCGGCCCAACCTCGAATCGAAGGGCGAATCGATCGCTGAACCAGATAATCGGAAGGAGTCGCCATGACGGACAACGGGGAAAATAAAACCGGAAAGAAAAGGTCTTATACGCTTGCGGTGCTGTACATCAGCATTGTAGTTTTGACAACATTGATTATTATGGTCTACTCGAAGTACATTCTGTCCGACCAGGCTCATACGACGGATAAAGGGCAACGGTTGGCGGAGAGATACGCTTATGCTCAGGTTTTCGCAGATAGGCTGCATGACTGGGCCGATACTCTGCTCGTAGCCAAGACGGAGCCGGAACGGATTCGCGCAGCCAAATTGCTCGGAGAAGCGCATCTGGCCGCCGGAGAGACGACCGGCCTGCTGATCGAAGCGGTTCATCTGGAAACGGAGCAATCCCGAGAGCAGGCGTCCGAGTCGATTCTGCCGGCTATGAATGCGATCGTCGGAGCAGAGAGCCCGATGGTGTCGATCGGCGAGCAGGAAGGGGCGCTTACGGCGGAGCAGACCGCCTTTCTGACGAACGTGCGGGACGGGGCGGAGCAGATGAACGAAGCCTTGGCGCGTTTTCGACCGCCTTCCGGCGAAGCGGGCTTCCGTCAGATGGTGACGCTGCCCGAGTGGAGGGCTCCTGCGCTTGCCGCCGCCGAGCAGCTTCAACAGCTTGCGGCGGCGTTGGCGAAGCAGCCTTAAGAAGACAGCGCAATAGGCCTGAGCAACGGGGATATCCGGCTGCTTGGGCCTATTTGGCTTATCGAGTAGCCATTCGCCCAGTTCCGCATATAATATCGGGAAAGCACGCGCCCAAGGAGGGATTGCTCATGGAAAAGAAGCCCACTCAGCCCACGCCCCATCATCCGCCGAAGCAAGCGTATCCGCAGGTTGCCGATACTGGAGCGGGAGGACAGCTCGCCTATTCCCCTCACCATCAGCCGGCAATGAAGAAGATTTCCAAAGCGCTTTGCCTCTCCCATATGTACCGATACGTTGAGGTTCAGGCCGTTGACGGCTATTGTTACGACGGTATCGTGGAGCATGTGGACGACGAATGGATCTGTTTGGCGGTTCCCGGCTCGGTCGAGCCGCTTCGCGCGTTTTTTTCACCGTTCGGCGGACCGTTCGGAGGGGGTTTTGGAGGGGGGTTCGGAGGGCCATTCTTTCCCTTTCGTCCTCGCCGGTTCAACCGGCTCGTTCTGCCTCTCGCAGGTCTGGCCGCAATCTCGCTTCTCCCGTTCTTCTGATACCCCCCGTTCATCCGCGCCAAGAGCTCCGGCAGAGACCGGAGCTCTTGGCGATTGGACGGACCTGCGGCGGATAAGGTATGATGGAGGCAAATGAGTTGAAGGGGTGCTTCCATTGTCGGATTGCCTGTTTTGTAAAATCGCAGAAGGGACGATTCCTTCCCGGAAAGTGTACGAGGACGAGGCGGTTGTCGCTTTTCATGACATTCAGCCCCAGGCTCCCGTCCATCTGTTGGTTATTCCGAAGAAACATATTGCCACGATGAACGATTGTGCGGCGGAGGATCAGGCGCTTCTCGGACACCTGCTTCTGTCGGCCCGGCAGATTGCGCAGGAAGCCGGTCTTGCGGAAGACGGCTACCGGTTGATCAATAACTGCGGCCGCGATGCCGGACAAGTGGTCTTTCACGTTCATTGGCACATCCTGGGAGGCGGCAAGCTTGGTCCGCTGAACGCCGCAGAGCAGGCGCAAGGCTGACGAAAAAGCCGATTAGGGAGCGAAGGAAAAGCTTAAGCCGAAGCAATTCAGATTTTTCCTAGGCTCAAGTTGACACTCCCTTTCCTCATCACATATAATATAGATTGATAACCGTGTTGGGTCTGTTGCGGAGGGAGGGAAAACAGGTGGCCGAAACAAAAGTACGAAAAAATGAAACAATCGACGCTGCACTCCGCCGCTTTAAGCGTTCCATTGCCAAAGATGGCGTTCTCGCGGAAGTGAAGAAACGTAAACATTATGAAAAGCCAAGCGTGAAGCGCAAGCTGAAATCCGAAGCTGCACGTAAGCGCAAGTACTAGGAGGAATCCGCACTTATGACTCTTGCGGACCGTCTGAACGATGACATGAAGCAGGCGATGAAGAGCGGAGAAAAATTCCGTCTTCAGACCATTCGTATGGTTCGATCATCGATCAAAAACCAAGAAATCGAGCTGCGCCGACCGCTTGACGAAAACGAAACGCTTAATATATTGAGCCGTGAACTCAAGCAACGTCGCGATTCTCTTCAGGACTTCGAAAGAGGTGGAAGGGAAGATCTCGTAAGCAATGTCAAAGCAGAAATTGAGATCATCTCCGAATATCTTCCGCGACAGCTTACAGAAGAAGAAATCAAAGCTATCGTTGTACAGACCATGCAAGAAACCGGTGCTTCTTCTAAAGCCGACCTCGGGAAATTAATGGGGGCGCTTATGCCCAAGGTGAAAGGCGTTGCGGATGGCAAGCTTGTCAACGCAATCGTCCAGCAATCTCTGCAATAATTCCGACATGACAGACAGGCACTCCCGAGCAAAGGGGGTGCTTTTTGCCATTCTCGTCCGGTCGGTTATTTGAAACGCAGGGAGACACCCGTCGTATTATGTAGTATGTTAGTCATAATAAAAGGAGGAGAGAGTATGGGAGCTGCGACTACCGGAGCCGTTCGCGCAGGTATTGGACGGGGACTCCGTCTAATGGCCTTGTTGATGCTGATCGTCCTTCCGCTGCTCGGGGCTTACGCCGGCAGCGTTCGCGCGGCCGACAACTCGTCGGCCGGCTCGGTCTACGTCATTCCGATCCAGCAGACCGTTCAAAGCGGCTTGGCTTCGTTTCTAGATCGTGCGTTAACGGAAGCGGAGGAGGCAAAGGCTTCGCTGATTGTGCTGGATATCGATACCCCGGGCGGCCGGCTGGATACGGCAGAGGAGATCGGGAAGCGCATTCGCGAGTCCTCCGTTCCGACCGTTGCCTTCGTCAGCGGCAAGGCCGCGTCGGCCGGCGCGTATCTGGCTCTGAACGCGAACGATATCGCGATGGCGCCGGGCACGACGATCGGGGCGGCGATGATTGTGGACGGCTCCGGCAAGCCTGTCGATCATCCGAAGCTGGTCTCGTTCTGGAGCGAGGAGATGCGCTCCGCAGCCGAGCTTAACGGGCGGGATCCGGCAATCGCGGCAGGCATGGTCGATCCGGCGCGCGTTGTCGAGCTTAAGGCCATCGGCGAGACGAAGGAGAAAGGCGAGATCATATCGCTAAGCGCCGATAAGGCGCTCAAGGTCGGCTATGCGGACAAGACAGCGGGTACGGTCGAGGAGGTTATCGCCTGGAAGGGCTTGTCCGATCGCTCCGTCGTGGAGATTCATCCTTCTCTTGCGGAGAAAATCGCCACCTTCGTAACAAGTCCGGGCATCGCCACAATTCTGCTGATTGTCGGGATTGCCGGAGTTGCGATTGAATTGCTTGTACCGGGCTTCGGCGTCCCTGGAATCATCGGACTGCTCGGGTTCGGGCTTTACTTCTTCGGTCAATCCATTGCCGGCTTCGCGGGCATGGAATCCCTCGTCGTGTTCCTGATCGGCATCGGGCTTCTGATCGTGGAGGTATTCGTCCCGAGCTTCGGCATTCTCGGCATTCTCGGCATTGCCGGCGTGATCACGGGAATTACAATGGGAGCCTACGATACGGGCAACGCGCTGCGGACGCTGGGCACATCGGTGCTTGTAGCTTCCGTCATCGTCGCGGCAGTCGCTTATCTTTTCCGGAAAAAAGGCGTCTGGAACCGGTTTATTTTGAAGGATCAGCTGACCACGGATCAAGGATATGTTCCGCAGCTGTCCAGAGCGCATTGGCTCGGACAATACGGAGAGACGGTGTCCGCGCTGCGTCCATCCGGCCTGGCTCTCATTGGCGACCAGCGGGTTGACGTCATTTCCTCGGGAGAGTTTATCGAGCAAGGCAAGCCCGTTCAGGTCGTCTCGGTAGACGGAACTCGCATTCTCGTAAAGGAAATCGAGCGGACAACCGCGAATCTTAACAAAGAGTAAGCTTTCGGGAAGAGCGTGCTCTACAGAAAACTTAAGAATATAACCTTGGAGGTACACTATGGAAAACGCAGATATTCAGCTTCTGGTCATCATTGGCGTCGTCGTCATCGCGGTTGCGGTATTTATGAGCTTCTTTCCTTTCATGCTGTGGGTTTCGGCGCTTGCTTCAGGCGTTCGAATCAGCATTATTACGCTTGTGGCCATGCGGCTGAGACGAGTTGTACCGACTCGAATCGTAAATCCGTTAATCAAGGCCACCAAGGCAGGGCTTGGCCTGAACATTAACCAACTGGAGAGTCACTTCCTTGCCGGAGGCAACGTGGACCGCGTAGTCAATGCGCTTATCGCCGCCCAGCGCGCGGACATTCCTCTCGTATTCGAACGCGCGGCTGCCATCGATCTGGCCGGTCGGGATGTGCTTCAGGCGGTGCAGATGAGCGTTAATCCGAAGGTTATCGAAACTCCTGTCGTGTCTGCCGTGGCCAAGAACGGTATCGAGGTTAAAGTCAAAGCCCGGGTGACGGTTCGCGCCAATATCGACCGTCTCGTCGGCGGCGCAGGCGAGGAAACCGTGCTTGCGCGTGTTGCGGAAGGGATCGTCAGCACCAACGGCGCGTCCGAATCGCACAAGGACGTTCTGGAGCATCCGGATCTGATTTCCAAAACCGTTCTAGCTAAAGGATTGGATGCAGGAACAGCCTTCGAGATTTTGTCGATCGATATCGCCGACGTCGATGTCGGCAAAAATATCGGCGCCCATCTCCAGACGGAGCAAGCGGAAGCCGACAAGCGGATTGCCCAGGCCAAGGCGGAGGAGCGCCGTGCCATGGCGGTCGCCCATGAGCAGGAGATGAAAGCCCGCGTCGTAGAGATGCAGGCGAAGGTCGTCGAAGCGGAGTCTGAGGTGCCTCTTGCAATGGCGAACGCGTTAAAGGCCGGAAATCTCGGAGTCATGGATTACATGAATCTGAAAAACATCGAAGCGGACACGCAAATGAGAGGCTCCATCGGCGGAGGGAGCGGCCTAATGATAGAAGACGGACCAGATAAGCCGTAAAGGGCTCGATGGCTGCATGAAGGAGGGATCGTCTTGGAGGATCTTATCTCGTTCTTGGCGAACAATTTTCACATAGTCCTGATCGTCATCGGTGTTATCTATTCAATTTTCTTTCGCAAGCGTCCCCTGGACGGAAAGCCGCCCAAGCAAATGCCGGAGTACGGACAAGGGCAAGCTCCCCAGTGGGAGGATGCATCGCCCGCAGACTCGTACCCCGAGCATGCTTCCGGAGGGGGCTGGGATCAATTTCCTGAGCCGACGCCTGCTCCCGGCTATGCGCCGGATAGTCTGCCTGCGAGCGTAATGACGAATAACGTTACGACGGGCGCGCTTCCCAGTTCCTCGCGCAAGCCGCCGGCTTTCGTGCAGGCGGACTCCCCGCTGCAGGTACAGGCTGCCCCGCGTTCGGCATCAAGCTCGACATCAAGGCTTCGCCGGGACGAGCTCGCGCGCGCGGTGCTCTGGTCCGAGATCTTAGGCAAGCCGAGAGCGCGCAAGCCGTTCCGGAGGTAAAGGATAGCATTGAATACTAGAAACGCCCAGGGTTGCTGCCTTGGGCGTTTTTCGTTATCTCGTTTATGGAAATGAAAGAGGGGTGTCGGCAGTCGTATCCCGGCTTGGACCGCGCCGTCTCATAAAAAGCTTGCGCGCCGCATATGTTGATCGTATAGGAGGGAGGACCGCCCAATGGTGCGTGTGAGTCGGAGGCTGCGCAAATGGACCGCGACGATTCTCGACCTGCCGCAGGATGTCGTGCTGGACTTGCCGCGCATCACGATGATCGGGGGCCTTCAAGTAAGGGTGGAAAATCACCGGGGCATCCTTCACTTCTCTCCGCAAAATCTCAGACTCGCCATGGACGGCGGGGAGATGGAAGTGACGGGTCAGGAATTGACGATCCGGAATATCGGGCAAGAGGAAGTGTTCGTGGAAGGAAAAATCATGGGCGTCCAGTTGCATGCCAAGGGCAAGGCATCCGGCTGAACAGGGTCGAGGATTCGGTTGTCGTCTTGCGCGCATCGGTCGTTCGGGCGAAAGCTCGGGAACGTGCGCGGCGCAGGGCGGCAGCGGTCGGTCGCAACCGGGACAAGCCTTGAGCGGGGAGGAAGCCGGGGATGAAAGCGAACTGGGTTGCGCAGGCGCGCGGCTACGTAAGGGTCAAGCTGATCGGCAAGGGCACGGAGGGCTTCGTCAACGCTGCGACGAGGGAGCGGGTCGAGCTATGGAATCTGGCGTTCTCGCGAACGGGAGAATTGACGTTCGGGGTATCGATACCGGACTTCTGGCGGCTTCGTCCGCTGCTTCGCGAGAACGGCTGCCGAACCCGAATTATTTCCCGTCACGGGCTGCCGTTCCGCATGGCCCGATTGTCCAGAAGGAAGACGTTCGCGAGCGGCATGCTTGCGTTTATTGTTGCATTATTCGTGCTTTCCACGCTGATCTGGGACGTTCGCGTGGAAGGGAATTCAACCATACCCGAGGAGAAGATACGCCAGGCCGCAAGAGCCGAGGGAATCTACGGCTATCAGTGGTCGTTTCGCCTCGGGAATGCGGCTACGCTGTCGCAGCGCCTGGCTCTGCGGCTGCCGGAAGCCGCCTGGGTCGGGGTCGACAAGCGGGGGACGTCTGTCACGATAACCGTCGTGGAATCGACGAAGCCGGAGCAGAAGGCGCTGGAGGGGCCCAGACATCTGGTAGCCAAGACGGATGCCGTCATTACCCGGATTGTCGCCGAGAACGGACGGCCGAAGGTAGAGCGCAACGATCGCGTGCGCAAGGGAGACATTCTGATTTCGGGTATTCTCGGCAATGAGCAGCACAGCAAAACAGTCGTGTCCAAGGGTAAGGTGATGGGGCTTGTCTGGCATGAATATCGAATCTTCTCTCCGTTGACGACCAAAACGAGAAATTTGACCGGAGAAACGAAGGAGCGAGGATTCTGGCTGATCGGCAACCGAGCGTTGCAAATTTCGGGCTACGGCGGTCCGGAGTTCGCCAGCTCCCAAGTGCGTACGACGATTAACCGGGCGCAGCTCTGGAAGCGGCGGCTGCCGTTTGGGACGATGAAGGAGCATGAGCTGGAGGTCGTGGAAATCGAGAAAAGGCTGACCCCGGACGAGGCCAGGGAAGCCGGTCTGGCCCAGGCTCGGGCGGAGCTGCTGGCCAAAAGCGGCCGGGATGCGACAATAAAAGCGGAAAACATTTTGCATGAACAAACCGAGAATGGTAAAGTGAAGTTAACCGTTCTTTTCGAGGTGGAGCAATCGATCGAGATAGAACGTCCAATATTCTAATGGCTACCGAAGAGGGGGAATGAGTTTTTTTGACGGAATTGAAGCAATCGACCACCATACCATTGCGCAACGCGGCCGAAGGCTTGGCGTTGTTCGGTCCGCAGGACAAGTTCCTGCGCCTGATTGAGAAGGAGACCGAATCGCTCATTCGTTCCCGCGACGCGGAAATCTATATTGAAGGACCGGACAAGGAAGTTCGCTCGCTGCAGCAGCTGTTCGACACGCTCCTCCAGCTTGTGCAGAGCGGCCTGCAGTTGAGCGAACGAGATGTCCGTTACGCGCTGGACCTGTCCCGCGAAATGAGAGCGGACGAGCTGCTCTCGCTGTTCAAGGGGGAAATCACGCTTACGTTTCGCGGCAAGCCGATCATTCCTAAGACGCTTGGTCAACGCCACTATGTGACGACGATTCGCAAGAAGGACATCGTATTCGGCATCGGACCCGCCGGAACCGGCAAAACGTACCTGGCGGTCATGTGCGCCATCGGCGCTCTGAAGGAAGGCAAGGTCAAGCGGATTCTGCTCACCCGGCCGGCCGTCGAGGCCGGCGAGAATCTGGGCTTCCTGCCCGGCGACCTGCAGGAGAAGGTCGATCCTTACTTGCGGCCGCTCTATGACGCGCTGCACGACTCATTGGGCGTTGAAGGCGTTGCCAAGGCGATGGAGCGCGGGCAGATCGAGGTGGCTCCGCTCGCGTATATGAGAGGACGGACGCTGGACGATTCGTTCGTCATACTGGACGAGGCGCAGAACACGACGCCGGAGCAGATGAAGATGTTCTTGACGCGGCTGGGCTTTGGGTCCCGGATGGTCATTACCGGAGATGTCACCCAGATCGATCTGCCCAAGGGCAAAAAATCCGGCCTGAACGAGGCCGAGCGGATATTGCGGGGGATCGAGGAGATCGGCATCGTCTATTTCACGGATCAGGACGTTGTCCGGCACGCCCTCGTACAAAAAATCATACAGGCATACAGCGCAGACAGCGAACAATAACCCTAAGGGAGGGGAGAGCCGGATGAGTCGGAAGAACAGCGGCCAGCCAAGCAATCCGCTTACCTTGTCCGGAGCAGCGGCAGGATGGAAGAACAGCGCGGCAATGCGCTGGCTCCTGCTCCTGCTTTTTGTGTTTTTATTTTATTTCAGCCTCTCTCCGAGGCTTGTTCCGCAGACCTATGATATTACGTTAAACGGCAAGGCGGACAAGGATATCAAGGCGCCGCGCCAGGAGCTGGACGAGAAGGCGACCCTGCAGGCCCAGGAAGAGGCGGCGGAGAAAGTATCGCAGATTTACTCGATCGTGGCCCTGCGCAACGAGGTGCTCGTAAACGAGCTGTTCGCGAGAATCGAAGAGCTGAACATGGACGACCAGATTACGGAAGCGGATCGGGTGGACATTTTCCGCAGGGTCATTCCGGAACGCGTAGATCAGTATGTCGCGAACTTCGTCATGACCAATCGGGGGTCGGAGACATACTCCGCGGACTTGCTGACGGAAATGCAGCGTGTCGTCGATACGCAGAAGTATGCCATTCCCGAGGAGACCTACTACAAGATTCCGCGCATGTCTCAGGAGCAGCTGCAAGAGATGAGGGCGGTCGGAAGAGATGTGGTGCGGAAGCTCACGAGCGAGCCTCTGACACAGGCCGAGACGGCGCGCACAAAGGTGGCGGAGTTCGTCAATGCCAGCTCGCTGTCCTTGAAAACAGAGCGGGAGATCGTGCAGGAGCTTGCCCGTCTCGCGATTCTGCCGAACAAGTTTTTCGATAAGAAAGCGACCGAGGATGCCAAGGTGGAGGCCAAGCAGAATACGCCGGCCGTGCTCATCAAGCAGGGAGACATCGTCGTTAAAGCCGGACAAGTCATCACGGAAAGTCTCTATGAGAAGCTTGATTCCTTGGGCTTGCTGCAGGAGCGCAAAAGCTATCTGCCGCAGCTGGGCGTGCTGCTTTTTGCCGCCATTTTCACCTTGGCGTTATACGGCTACGGCGAATTGACAGCCGCCACGTCCGCTCAGAAGCGGACGAATGCGCACTGGGTCATGATGCTGCTCATCTTTACGTTAAATATTCTGTTCATGCACCTGGTCGCCCTCGCGCACAGCGCGGATTGGCCGCTTGTCGGCTATCTGGCGCCGGTGGCGATGGGCAGCATGCTCGTCACGCTGCTGTTGGACGTGCATCTGGGGCTTGTCAGCTCTTTTCTGTTCACGCTGCTTTCCAGCGTTATTCTGAACGTGGAGCAGGAGCATATTTTCGATTTCCGCTACGGGTTCGTCACCGCCGTCGTGTCCTTCACGGCCGTGCTAGCCATTCATCGGGCGAGCCAACGGTCCTCAATTCTGAAGGCGGGCATTATGGTCAGCCTGTTCGGGTCGGTAGCCGTGCTGGCGCTGATGCTCGTCGACCCGGAGCCGAGCCGTGCGCAGCTTATCCAATCGGTCATCTTCATGCTCTTCAGCGGACTGCTTACGGTCGTCCTCGTTATCGGGCTTATGCCTTTCTTCGAGGTGACATTCGGAATTCTGTCCGCGCTGAAGCTGGTCGAATTGGCCAATCCAAATCATCCGCTGCTGCGCAAGCTGCTTACCGAAACGCCGGGCACGTATCATCATAGCCTGATGGTGGGCAATTTATCCGAAGCGGCTGCCGAAGCCGTCGGCGCGAACGGGCTGCTCTGCCGGGTCGGCTCGTTCTATCACGATGTCGGCAAGACGAAGCGTCCGCTCTATTTCATCGAGAATCAGAACGCGTCGGGCAATCCGCACGACAAGCTCGATCCGAAGGTGAGCGCCTCGATTATCATCGCGCATGCCAAGGATGGCGCGGAGATGCTGAAGGCGCAGAAGCTGCCCAAGCCGATTCGCGATATCGCCGAGCAGCATCACGGCTCGACATTCCTGAAATACTTTTATTACAAAGCGGTCAAGCAAGCGCAGGAGCAGGGGGCGGAGATCGACTTTACGGAGGACGATTATCGTTATCCGGGACCCAAAGCGCAGTCGAAGGAAGCGGCGATCGTCGGCATCGCCGATTGCGTGGAGGCGGCGGTTCGCTCGCTGAATCATCCGAAGGTCGAGCAGATCGAGGAAATGATCGCGAAGATTATCAAGGATCGGCTTGACGATCACCAGTTCAACGAGTGCGACCTGACGATGAAAGAGCTGGACAAGATCGCGCAGACGCTCAAGGAAACGGTCATCGGAATGTTCCATTCCAGAATTGAGTATCCGGACGATAAGGAATTGAAAAAAGCGAAGGAAGCAAAGGAGAATCAAGCATGACCTTGAGCCTGGAATGGATAGACGAGCGGGAAGGCGGCGCGGGCGAGCGCGAGGAACGCTGGATCGATGTACTGGAGAAGCTGTTGAAGATCGCGGGAGAGAAGGAGGGCGTCGACAGAGGCATCGTCACGCTGACGCTGACGGACGAGGAAGGCATCCGAGAGCTCAATCGCCAGTATCGCGGCTTGGACAAACCGACCGATGTCCTCAGCTTCTCCATGATCGAGGGGGAGCAGGCGGATATTCGCTATGAAGAAGAATACGAATCCTCGGGAGATGACAGCGAGGGCTGGGAGGACGAGGTTCAGGCGAACGACCCGTTCTCGGACTTGCTGGGCGACATCGTCATCTCCGTTCCCCGGGCCGAGTCGCAGGCCGAGGAGTACGGTCACAGCTTCGAGCGGGAGCTCGGTTTTCTGTTTGTTCACGGTTTTCTTCATTTGCTCGGCTACGATCATGGGAACGAGGAAGAAGAGCGCGAGATGTTCGCCAAGCAGGAGCAGGTATTGCAGGAAGCGGGGCTGACCCGGTGAAGGAGTGGCGTTCGCGCGAGGTTCGGGCGTTCCGCAGCGCAGGGGCGGGCATCTGGGAAGCATTGCGCAGCGAGCGCCACATGCGGTTTCACGCGGCAGCCGGGCTAGCCGTCGGCTTGCTGGGAGGGCTTCTTCGCGTCTCCCGCGAGGATTGGCTTTGGCTATTGGCCGCTATTGCAAGCGTATGGACGGCCGAGCTGTTCAACACGGCCATCGAACGAACGGTAGACCGGATATCGCCCGAGAAGCATCCGCTGGCAAAGGCGGCCAAGGATTCGGCGGCCGGCGCCGTGTTGATGACGGCGGTATTCGCGGCGGCTGTCGGCGCGATTGTGCTAGGTCCGCCGTTATGGCGGCTTTGCTTTGAATAGACGGGGATAATGCGGAGGGGGATGCACATGAACTTGAACAACCTTGGCGTCACGAAGGAGCAGCTCGTCGAGGAGGCGGGGAAGGCCCGCTCCAAGGCTTACGTTCCTTATTCCGGCTTCGCAGTGGGCGCGGTTGTTCTGGACGCCGCCGGAGAGCTTCATCACGGCTGCAACGTGGAGAATGCCGCTTACGGGCCGACGAACTGCGCAGAACGCACAGCCTTGTTTCGCGCTATTGCGGACGGTCGCCAGGCCGGCGAATTCAAGGCGGTTGCCGTCATCGGCGATACGGATCACCCGATCGCGCCTTGCGGCATTTGCAGACAGGTGCTGGCCGAGCTATGCGAGCCGGACATGCCTGTCATTCTTGCCAATCTGCGCGGGGATACCCGAGTGACGACGGTGTCGGAGCTGCTGCCTGGCGCGTTCACGTCGCGGGATTTGAACAAATGAACGGCAATTGAAGGAGACTAAAGCATGCAGAAGAAAGGCTTTAAATCAGGCTTCGTCGCCATTGTTGGCAGACCGAATGTAGGCAAGTCGACGCTGATGAACCAGGCGATCGGACAGAAGATTGCGATTATGTCGGACAAGCCGCAGACGACGCGGAACAAAATCCATGGCGTGTATACGACGGATGAGGCGCAGATCGTTTTTCTGGATACGCCGGGCATCCACAAGCCGAACTCCAAGCTCGGCAACTATATGGTCCGTGCGGCGGAAAGCGCGTTTAACGAGGTAGAGGCGATTCTCTTCCTGACGGACGTAACGGAGCCGATCGGCGGCGGAGACAGGTATATTATCGAGCAGCTGAAGAAGGTCAAGGATACGCCGGTCTTCCTCGTGCTGAACAAGATTGATAAAATTCAACCGGACGATATTCTGCCCGTCATCGATAAGTTCCGCAAGGTAATGAATTTCGCGGAAATCGTGCCGGTATCCGCGCTTCACGGCAACAATGTAAACGCACTGCTGGATCAGGTCTCCAAATATTTGAAGGAAGGTCCGATGTATTACCCCGCAGACCAGATTACCGATCATCCCGAACAGTTCGTCTGCGCGGAGCTGATTCGCGAGAAGCTGCTGCAGATGACGCGCGAGGAGATTCCCCATTCCATCGCGGTAGAGATCGAGAGCATGAGCGTGGCCGACAACGGCCTTGTCCAGATCGGGGCCGTCATCTATGTGGAACGCGATTCCCAGAAGGGGATCATTATCGGTAAAAACGGCAGCTTGCTTAAAGAGGTAGGCAAGCAGGCGAGGCTGGACATGGAAAAGCTGCTGGGCTCGAAGATTTTCCTGGAATTATGGGTTAAGGTGAACAAGGACTGGCGCAATCGCGAGAACGTGCTCAAGACGCTTGGATATCGCGAAGAGTAAGCCCTTAGGCAATCTTGAATCAGCCGTGTGTAAAATGTGTCAGGCATACGCCGGAAGCTCCCGAGACATGCTAATCCTTGAAGGCGCAGATCAATTCGCCTGGAGAGGATGAGGCGCTGTGCGGGATTTCACGTGGCACGTGTTTACGCAAACCGGCGATATCGAAGCATACTTGCTTTACAAGGAAATGCGCAATCTCGGTGCTGGAGAGCTCGGAGCAATAACCGGGCCGGACGAAGACGAGGGAGACGCCGCGGACGAGGAATGAGAGCCGATGCTGTATCGGACGGAAGGCATCGTTATCCGAAGTACGGATTACGGAGAAGGCAATAAAATCATCACCCTGCTTACGCCGACTTTCGGGAAGCAGGGCATTGTCGTGCGCGGGGCCAAAAAGCTGAAAAGCCGATACGGCGTGCTTGCGCAGCTGTTTACATACGGAGATTATGCTTACTACCGAACCGGCACGCTCGGGTCGTTGAACAGCGGAGAGGTTCTGGAGTCGTTTCAAACGCTGCGGCAGGGCCTCGAAGGTCCGGCTTATGCGGCCTACGCCTCCGAATTGACGGATCGCGCCATTAACGACGATGAGGCTGCGGCCTATTTGTTCCATCAATTAAAAGCTTGCCAGACCGCGCTTGCGGAGGGCAAGGACCCGCAGATCGTCGTCGGCGCGTATGTCATGAAGGTATTTGCCGCTGCCGGATATGCTCCGATGCTGGACGAATGCGCAAGCTGCGGCAGAACGGATGAATCGTATCGGTTCAGTTCAATCGCAGGCGGAGCGCTCTGCCGATTGTGCAGGCCGAAGGACCCTGCGGCGCTGGAGCTTCCGGGCGGGGTGTGGAAGCTGCTTCGGATATTCGCGGGAATGGACCTAAGGAGATTGGGCAGCATCGCGGTCGGCGACACCTCCAAAAAGCAGCTGCAGCTGGCGCTGAGAAAATGGATGGATACCCACTTGAACATCAATCTGAAATCGCGCGGTTTTCTGGATCAGCTGGAAAAGTACGGAGAGCTGATGGGGCATCGTCCTCTGGAGCAGCGCTCCATTGAATCCGCAAGGAAGCCCGATGCCGGAATCGGCGGGGCCGATGATGAAGGAACGGTTTGACAGGGCGAGCCGAGGTAGTTTAGAATATCATCATAATCGTTTGTCGTCTCGATGAAGGAGAGAGTAACCGAATACCGTTAGCAATCAGCAGCGAGCCGGGGATAGTGCAAGCCCGGAGACACGGGTCGGCGAAGGGCACTCTGGAGAGAAGAGAACGCAAGAGAGGGCTTTTGAAGCGTTAGCGCATGATCGGCGCGGCGGGATTCGAAGGCCAAGTAGGGTGGAACCGCGGGAATGCTCAGCTCCCGTCCCTATGTCTGCCAAGGCAGACGTGGGACTGGGGTTTTTTTGCACGTAAACAAGAGGCTGAAACGGATCAGCCGACAAGGAGCGAAAAGGGATGAATTTTCAGCAAATGACGCTTACGCTTCAGCAATTCTGGGCGGAGCAGAACTGTATCGTCGTACAGCCCTACGACACGGAGAAAGGCGCGGGTACCATGAACCCGATGACCTTCCTGAGAACAATCGGGCCGGAGCCATGGAACGTCGCTTACGTCGAGCCTTCAAGACGTCCGGCAGACGGCCGCTATGGAGAAAATCCGAACCGGCTGTATCAGCATCACCAGTTCCAGGTGATCATGAAGCCTTCGCCGGACAACATCCAGGAGCTTTATCTGGAAAGCTTGAAGCGGCTGGGCATAGACCCGCTGCACCACGACATCCGTTTTGTCGAGGACAACTGGGAATCGCCGACGCTCGGAGCCTGGGGGCTCGGCTGGGAAGTCTGGCTGGACGGGATGGAGATTACGCAATTTACTTATTTTCAACAGGTGGGCGGCATCGATTGCCATCCCGTAGCGGTAGAAATTACCTACGGCATGGAGCGGCTCGCTTCCTATATTCAAAATAAAGAGAACGTGTTCGATCTGGAGTGGGTGGAAGGCGTCGCCTATGGAGACGTATTCAAGCAGCCGGAATTCGAGCATTCCAAATATACGTTTGAGGTGTCCGACGCCGCAATGCTGTTCCAATTGTTCTCGACCTACGAGAGCGAGGCGAAGCGGGCGATGGAAGCGAATCTGGTATTCCCGGCTTACGATTACGTCTTGAAATGCTCGCATACGTTTAACCTTCTGGACGCCAGAGGGGCGATCAGCGTCACGGAACGGACCGGATACATTACGAGAGTTCGAAATTTAGCCCGCCAAGTGGCGGCCACATACTTGCAAGAACGGGAACGCCTCGAATTCCCGTTGCTGAAGAAGGGAGCGGCGCTCAATGGCTAAGGACTTGCTGCTGGAGATCGGCTTGGAAGAAGTGCCTGCCCGCTTCGTGCGAGCGGCAATGGAGCAGTTAAAGGACAAAACGGTGAAATGGCTGACGGACAGCCGATTGTCTTACGGAGAAGTAAAAGCTTACGCCACCCCCCGCCGCCTTGCGGTGCTGGTATCCGCGCTTGCGGATAAGCAAGAGGATGTGACGGAGGACGTGAAGGGGCCGTCCCGCAAAATCGCCTACGACGAAAGCGGCGCTTGGAGCAAGCCGGCGCTCGGCTTCGCGAGAAGCCAGGGCGTCGAGCCGGAAGCCTTGTTCCTCCGCGAGGTAGGGGGTGTGGAATACGTCTATGCGACCAAGAGCAGCCTGGGCGTCGAGACGGCGGCCTTGCTTCCTGAAGCGCTGCCGGCGCTAGTCACTTCGCTGACCTTCCCCAAAAACATGAGATGGGGAGACTACGAGCTGCGTTATGTTCGCCCGATTCGCTGGCTGGTTGCGCTGCATGGCTCGGACGTGGTGCCCTTCGAGATTACCGGGGTGGCCTCGGGCAACGTATCTCGCGGACATCGGTTCCTGGGCAAGGACGCCGTAATCGATCAGCCGAGCTCGTACGTTGAGCGATTGCTGGCCGAGCAGGTCATCGTAGAGGTGGAGCAACGCCAGAAGGAGATTGTGGAAGGCATAAACCGACTGGCCGCCGACCGCGGCTGGAACATTGCGGTAAAGGACGACCTGCTGGAGGAAGTGCTGTTCCTTGTGGAGACTCCGTCGGTGCTGTCCGGTTCGTTCGACCCTGCCTTCCTGGAGATTCCTCAAGAGGTGCTGATTACGTCGATGCGCGAGCATCAGCGCTATTTCCCGGTACTCGACGGGCAAGGCCGCTTGCTGCCGCATTTTGTGACGGTGCGCAACGGCGACAGCACGTCTATCGATGTCGTCTCCAAGGGCAATGAGAAGGTGCTGAGGGCTCGGCTGTCCGATGCGAAGTTCTTCTATGCGGAGGATAAGAAGCTGGTCATCGCCGATGCTTTGGCGAAGCTGGAGAACATCGTCTATCATGAGGAGCTGGGCACGGTAGCGGATAAGGTTCGTCGTGTGCGGAAGGTCGCGGACCGCATCGCGCAGCGCTTGCGGCTGGAGCCGGAGGCGGAAAAGGACGTCAGTCGCACGGCGGACATTTGCAAATTCGATCTGGTTTCCCAGATGGTCTACGAATTCCCCGAGCTTCAGGGCATCATGGGCGAGGATTACGCGCGGCTGGCCGGAGAACGCGAGAGCGTGGCGAGAGCGATCAACGAGCATTACTCTCCGCGCAACGCCGGAGACAAGCCGGCGGCTTCTCTGGTCGGCGCCGTGGTCGGCATTGCCGACAAGCTGGATACGATCGTCGGCTGTTTCTCGATCGGCATTATTCCAACCGGCTCTCAAGACCCGTATGCGCTGCGCCGTCAGGCTGCGGGCATTGTCAGCACGCTGCTTGCTCATGAATTGGATGTGACGCTGGAGGAGTTGTTCCGAATTGCGCTCGACGTTCAGGCGGAGCGAGGCTTGAAGCGCGAAGCTCACGACATTGCCAAGGATTTGCAGGAGTTTTTCGTGCTGCGGGTAAAAAATGTGCTTTCCGAGCAGGCGATTCGATACGACGTCGTAGATGCGGTGCTGGGAGCGGGAGCTTATGACGTGCGCCGGACGATTCTGCGGGCTCATGCTCTGCAGGCGGTGACATCCGAAGCGACGAAGGCGGATTTCCGTCCGGCGGTCGAGGCGTTCAATCGCGTATGCAACCTGGCGGCCAAGGCCGATTCGAAGCAAGTGGACGCCGGCCTGTTCGCAGACGAAGCCGAGACCAAGCTGTATGAGGCATGGCAGCAGGCTCACGGTCAATTTTTGAATGCTTTTACCGAGAAGGATATGGATGGAGCGTTATCCGCGTTATCTTCCTTGAGCTCGCCAGTGACCGCCTTCTTCGAGGCTGTCATGGTCATGGCGGAAGACGAGGCGCTGCGCCGCAACCGCTTGGCCGTACTCGCGCTCGTCGCCGACGATGTGAAGCAGTTCGCCGATTTCTCCAAGCTGGCGGGGTAATCTATTTCTTTCATTAAAATATCGCGTAGAAAGGGGGTGACCCTTGTGTCGCAAGTAAGCGTAACCGTTCAGGTCGTATCCGATTCCGCCGGAGACACGGGCGAGCTCGCGGTGCGCGCCGCCGCCGCCCAGTTTCATCCCTTGTCCGTCAATATCCGCAGAGCGGCGTTCATTCAGAAACGGGAGAGCATAGACGCTGTACTCAGAACGGCGCAAGAGGACAATAGCATAGTGCTGTATACGCTGGTTATCCCTTTTCTTCGGGACTATATGGTCGAACAGGCAAGACTCATGCAGGTGACGGCAATCGATTTGCTGGGCCCCTTGATCGACAATCTGGAAAGAGCGCTGGGGCACGAGTCCCGGCACGAGCCGGGATTGAATCATGTGCTGGACGCCGACTATTTCCGCAAGGTTGAGGCGGTAGAGTTCGCGGTGCGTTACGACGACGCCCGCGATGTGACCGGGATTCTCAAGGCGGATATCGTGCTCGTCGGGGTATCCCGAACCTCGAAAACGCCGCTTTCCATGGTTCTGGCGCACAAGACGTTCAAAGTAGCCAACGTGCCCTTGATCCCGGAGCTCGTTCCGCCGAAGGAGCTGTATCTGGTTTCGCCATCCAAGGTCATCGGGCTGACCATACAGCCGGACTCGTTGAATGCGATCCGCAAGGAGCGGCTGAAAGCGCTGGGCCTGCCGGATTCGGCGCCCTATGCCACCTCGGAGCGCATCTCGAAGGAACTGGTTCATGCCAAGCAGGTGATGGACAAGATCGGCTGCAGGGTGATAGACGTATCGAACAAGGCGGTCGAGGAAACCGCAAGCCTGATCCTGGAGCAATTGCAGCGATAGGCGCCGATCGCGCGATATACAACGTCTGCCGTCGCACCAAGGACGGTGGAGTCGTTTTTAATTGATGTCGAATTTTGTATTTTTAATGGTTATTTTGTCGCATATGCCACCGTTTTGAAAATTTTGCGTATAAGTAAATGACGACTAACGCCGTGATCTGCTTGTGAGGATTTCTCCAATCGTTTCATCTTTGCCGTTTTGGGGAACATAAAAAATGATGGGATGTCGGCAGGATTTTGATTTCCGTTAGCGTATATAATATTACGGCAAACTTTGGTTGAAACGCGTGGTGATGTCGATGAGTGTCCGGCCCTGTCGGGTCGTGGTGGACGGCGATGCCTGTCCCGTGAAGGAGGAAGTGGCCAGAGCGGTGAGGCAATGCGGCGCCACGGCGCTCCTTGTATCCAGCCACGCTCACGTATTGAATCCAGAGCCTTCCGTTGAAGTCGTAACCGTCGATGCCAGCAGCCAGTCGGCAGACCTGTACATCGCGAACGTGCTTACCAAACGGGATATTCTGGTGACGGGAGATTACGGCTTGGCCGCCCTGGGGCTGGCCAGAGGCTCTGCGGTTCTTACGCCAAGAGGCGCCCAAATTCGGGAATCCGACATTGAAGGCTTGCTGGAGCAACGCCATTTCTCGGCGCGTCTGCGTCGGGGAGGAGTTCGGACGAAGGGGCCTCGCGCTTTCACCGAAGAAGATCGCGACCGGTTTCAACAAAAACTGACAGCCCTTTTGAAGGGGATGCAGGAGAATTCCGACCTATAGCGAATTGTATTACGTGCAAGAAAACGAGATTCGCCGTCTTCCTCGGACAGCGTCTTTCAAGTATCGGGCACAAATGGAAATCGGGTGGATTTCATGAATTACGGAATGATACCTCAAGAGGTTATCGATGAAGTGCTCCGCCGCCATGAAATCTCCGAGACGGTAGGCAAGTACGTTCATTTAACCAAGAACGGCAAGTATTTAAAAGGGCTTTGTCCATTTCATTCCGAGAAAACGCCCTCCTTCACCGTAACTCCGGAAAAGCAGATTTTCCATTGCTACGGCTGCGGCAAAGGCGGCAATGTCATTAAGTTCGTGATGGAGATGGAAGGCGAAACGTTCCCGGAAGCGGTCAAGACGCTGGCGGACGAAGCCGGAATTCCCGTGACCTGGACGCATGCCGTCCCCGACGAAGCTTCTCCCTTGCAGAAGGAAAGAAGAATCGTTCAGGAAGCCCACGAGTACAGCGCCAAGCTGTACCATTACATGCTTCAAAATCTGGAAATCTCCAAGCCGGCTAAAGATTATTTGCGTTCAAGAGGACTGGGCGAGCCCTTGATCGAGCAATTCGGAATCGGCTACGCGCCTCCGAGATGGGATACGCTTACCCAGGCTTTGGCGCGCAAGGGTTACTCCGAGGCCGAGATGGAAGCCGGCGGCTTGCTGTCGAGAAGGCAGGAGTCCGACGGTTATGTGGATCGGTTCCGCGACAGAATTATGTTTCCCATACACGATGCGAGAGGCCAGACAATCGCGTTCGCCGGGCGACTGCTGTCGGACGGGCAGCCCAAGTATTTGAACTCGCCCGAGACGGCGCTGTTCAGCAAAAGCCGCACCCTATACCGCTTGCATGAAGCGCGCTCCGCGATCCGCAAATCCGGACAAGTCGTATTGCTCGAAGGCTATATGGATGTGATCAAGGCATGGTCTGCAGGCATTCATAACGGGGTTGCCACGATGGGAACGGCGTTGACGAGCGAGCATGCGGCTATCCTGAGAAGATTTGCGGACGAAGCCGTAATCTGCTACGACGGAGACGACGCCGGACAAGCCGCGGCGCAGAAGAGCATTCCTTTGCTGGAGGAAGCCGGATTCCGGGTACGCGTATGCTTGCTACCGAACCGGATGGATCCCGACGAGTACGTCTCGGCCTACGGCCCTGAACCTTTCCTTAGGGAAATCGTCGAAGGCGCGGTATCGGCGGTCAAATTTCAGCTTATATATTTAAGGAAATCCCATATACTCCTAGAAGAAGATGGAAGGATTAGGTATTTGCGCGATGCCGTCCGCATCGTAGCGCGCCGGGACTCTCCGATGGAACGCGAGCTGCTGCTTAAGGAGCTTGCCCAGGAGTTCGGAGTCGCGCTCGAAACATTGAAGCAGGAGTGCTATGAGATCAGGCAACGGGACAAATTGGAAACCCCAAGGGATATTCCGGCCGGATCGTGGAATAATGTATGGAATGGAAATCACTCCGCATCCAAGAACCCGCCGCTCGGAGCCGCGCATGTGAATGCGGAACGTCAAGTGCTCTCCTGGATGATGCAGGACAAGGATACGGCTTTAATCGTCCAACAGAAGCTTGGGGATCGTTTTCATGTAGAGGATCATGCGGCCTTGGCTGCTTATTTATATGCTTATTACGCCCGGAACAATGATCCTGATGTCGGCAGATTCGTCGCGGTTCTGCAAGATGATCGTCTTGAACGAATCGCCAGCGTAATCGCCATGATCGACATACCGTTCGGCGAACGGGAACTGGAAGATTGCATTCGAACGATCGGTCGGGCTTCCCATGAAAGGGAGGTCGAACGTTTGACCGAAGAGCAGAACCGCGCGTTGCGGGAAGGCGATAACGCGCGAGCATTACAATTGGGTATAGAGATTATCGCCCTGGAAAAGCAACGCAAGCAGTAGCGGCGGCTTTTCAGGGAGGAGGGAGTCGGCAATGACAAACGATCAACACACCGGACTGGAAACGGAATCGACACTGGAACAGGTCAAAGCACAACTAATAGAACAAGGTAAGAAGAAGTCTTCCTTGACCTATAAAGACATAATGGAGAAGCTGTCTCCGTTCGACCAGGACCCGGAGCAGATCGACGAGTTTTTCGAGCAGCTGGCGGATATCGGCATCGAGGTTTCCAACGATCACGACGAATTGGGACGCCACGGCAGCGACGAAGAAGAACGCGACGAATTCAATTTCGACGATGATCTGTCGTTGCCGCCCGGCATTAAGATCAACGATCCTGTTCGGATGTACCTCAAGGAAATCGGACGCGTTCCATTGCTTGGCGCGGATGACGAGGTCGAGCTGGCCAAGAAGATCGAGATCGGCGGACCTGACGGCGAAGAAGCGAAGAAGAGATTGGCCGAAGCCAATCTTCGTCTCGTCGTGAGCATCGCCAAGCGTTACGTCGGACGCGGCATGCTATTCCTGGACTTGATTCAGGAAGGGAATATGGGGCTGTTGAAGGCTGTCGAGAAGTTCGATTACGACAAGGGCTTCAAGTTCAGTACCTACGCGACATGGTGGATTCGTCAAGCGATTACGCGCGCGATCGCCGACCAGGCGAGAACGATTCGGATTCCGGTCCACATGGTGGAGACGATCAACAAGCTGATCCGGGTATCCCGTCAATTGCTGCAGGAGCTGGGCCGCGAGCCTACTCCGGAGGAAATTGCGGAGCAGATGGAGCTAAGCGTGGACAAGGTGCGGGAGATTATGAAAATCGCCCAAGAGCCGGTATCGTTGGAAACTCCGATCGGCGAAGAGGACGACTCCCATCTGGGCGATTTTATCGAGGATCAAGAGGCGCTTGCCCCGGCGGACGCCGCCGCTTACGAGCTGCTTAAGGAGCAGCTGGAAGACGTGCTGGATACGTTGACGGAGAGAGAAGAGAACGTGCTACGTCTGCGCTTCGGCTTGGACGACGGACGGACCCGGACGCTTGAAGAGGTCGGCAAGGTGTTCGGCGTTACGCGCGAGCGGATTCGTCAGATCGAAGCGAAGGCGCTACGCAAGCTTCGCCACCCTAGCCGCAGCAAGAGATTGAAGGATTTTCTGGAGTAATTGGAGTCGTATTTGCACACAGAGACCTTGGCCATTATGGTTGAAGGTCTTTTTGTTCAAAGGGCAGGGGAGGACCGTCGGAATGGCCGTGAAGGATGAAGAGAAACGCAATCTCATCGTGAAAGAAATCGAATCTTGGCGCCGCAACAAGCTATTGCCGGAGCAATATAGCGACTTCCTGCTGAATATCTATTTGGAAGATCTAGATGAACGGTCCAAAGGCTTTACGGGTAATCTCGTAAGGCAGATCGGTCAGGCATCCGGCAAACAATGGTTGCTTACTTTTGGAATTTTTGCCTTGATTTGTTTTGTTGTACTTCATTTTAGCGCGTTTCCTTTGCTATTGCAAATCGTCGTCACGTGCGCTGTCGCAACGGGATTTGTCCTTGTCGGCGTCCGGCAAAGAGAGAGCCGTCCCGCGCGAAGCTATGTGCTGCTCGGAGGGGGCATGGCCTTGCTCTTGGGGCTTGGCTTCGTCATCGTCCACGTCCATTGGGGAGTAGGCGGTCCGGCCCTTCTATGGCTGCTCGGCCTCTGCGCCGCCATCTGGATCGGCTGCGGGGTGTGGCTGAAGCTGGCGCTGCCCCAGTGGTTCGGATGGGTGGCGGCGATTGCGGCTTACGCGCTGCTGCTCGAACGCCATGTGACAAGCCCTTCCGTACTGGAGGTTCAGGTGTTCTGGATACCGGCGGCTTTGCTCTTCTGTTGGTTAAGCTGGTTTCTTCACGTCCGGCACAGATCGGCCGGCACCGCGATATTCGGCGCCTCTCTTGTGCTCTGGTTTATGCCCGAGATTTATTCGGCGCTGTATGTGCTTCATCAAGAGTGGATTCAAATCGAAATTTTGATCAAAATTTTAATTGTCGGGATCGGAATGTTCCGGTTGCGAAAACAATGGATGGAATGGGTTGCATAACAAATGAACGATCATACGCAGGATACAGGGACAGCGCTAAAGCTGTCCCGGCGCTTGTCCGCTCTCGCGGAGTGGGTTCCCCACGGCGCAAGCTTCGCCGATATCGGGACCGATCATGCGCTGCTTCCGGTTTTCCTGACCCAGAAGGGTCAAATACGGTTTGCCGTAGCCGGTGACGTCAATGAAGGACCAGTGAACGCAGCCAAGAAACAAGTCGCGGAAGCGGGCTTGCAGCACCTTGTATCCGTCCGGCTGGGCGACGGCATGGCCGTCCTTGAGCCGGGAGAAGTGGATACGGTGACGATTGCCGGCATGGGCGGCAGTCTGATGGTTAAAATATTGGATCAGGCGGGAGAGCGTCTGAATGGCGTCAATACGCTGGTGCTTTCTCCGCATGTCGCGGAGGATGCGGTCAGGCGCTGGCTGACGGAGCATCGGTATGCTCTGGAAGAAGAGCGGCTGCTGGAGGAAGACGGCGTTATCTACACTCTTATTCGCGCTTCCCGTATGGAGGACCAAGCGGAGGCGACGGCCCGATGGTCTGCCTTATACGACGAGAGCTTGCTTGCTCCCGCGCTGAGCAAGGTGCCTCTTGCGCTTATGTATGACATGGGGCCGATATTGCTGCGCAATCCGACGGAAGAATTTTACCGCAAGTGGGAGCAGGAAATCGGGAAGAGAGAAAGAGTCATTTTGCAGCTAAAGCTAGCTACGGCGCCCGAAGCGGCCGAGAAAGCCCGGGAGTGGGAAGAGGACATCAAGGAAATCAGGGAGGTGCTGGCATGTTTGCGCGCGGAGAAACAATCGTCCAACTGATGGAGAAGCTGGCTCCTAAGCATTATGCCGTGCCCGACGACAAAATTGGCTTGCAAGTCGGTACAGCGGCGAAGGAAGTGAAGCGGGTGCTTGTCACGCTGGACGTAACCCCCGCAGTCGTCCGGGAAGCCGAGGAGCTGGGGGCCGAGCTGATCATCGCCCATCATGCGGTTATTTTCCGCCCGCTGGCGAATCTTCGCACAGATACTCCTTCAGGGGCTTTGATCGCGCAATTGCTGCGCGACGATATCGCGGTTTATATTTCCCATACGAACCTGGACACGACGGAAGGCGGAATAAACGACTGGATGGCCGACGCGTTGGAGCTGTCCGGTCGCGACGTTCTGGAAGAGGTGCATACCGATCAGCTGTACAAGCTTGTCGTATTCGTGCCGGAGACGCATCACGAGAAGGTCCGGGACGCCATGTTCGCCGCCGGGGCCGGATGGATCGGCAACTACAGCCACTGCAGCTTCAATACATCCGGAACGGGTACGTTCTTGCCGCGGGAGGGCACCGAGCCTTTCATTGGAGAGCGGGGCAAGCTTACGAAAGCTGAGGAGATCCGCATTGAGACGGTTGTTCCTTTAAGCGCGAGGAAGAAGGTGATTTCCGCGATGCTGAAGGCGCATCCGTACGAGGAGGTCGCTTACGATCTGTACGGAATGGATCTGAAAGGCCGCTCGTTCGGCCTCGGGAGGGTCGGAAAGCTGGCCGAGCCGGAAAGCCTGGATGATTTCGCGGAACGCGTAAAAAAGGCGTTCGACGTTCCGTTCGTGCGCGTGGTCGGGGGAGGCGACAGGCCAATCCGCAAAGTCGCAGTATTAGGCGGATCGGGAGCGAGATACATTCGCCACGCGATCTTCGCGGGCGCGGATGTCCTCGTGACGGGCGACATCGACTTTCATTCCGCCCAAGACGCGCTGGCAGCGGGCATTGCGATTGTCGATCCGGGGCATCATGCGGAGAAAATCATGAAGCCGAACGTTGCCTCCTGGCTTACCGGACAATTGAAGGAAAAAGGCTATGCGACCGAGGTATTCGCCTCTCAAGTGGATACCGAGCCATTCCGGCTGCGGTAGCTCCGGTGATTTCGACAGCCTGGAAGAATGGCTAACGTGTCCCCCGGCTGCCGTCGATGAGGGGGCGCGGATCGGATAGGAATTGGGTATTCGCCAGTCATTTCCGTTGCTATCGCGGGTGATTCGCGTTATACTAATCGTTACAAACCGGAAAGTTTGACAGACAATCGCTGGCGGCTTCGCGCCGCGAGAGGAAAGTCCGGGCTCCGAAGGGCAGGATGCTGGATAACGTCCAGTCAGCGCGAGCTGAAGGATAGTGCCACAGAAATGGACCGCCGATGGCTGCTTAGCGCAGATCAGGCAAGGATGGAACCGTGGTGTAAGAGACCACGAGGGACACTGGTGACTTTGTCCCTGGTAAACCCCATCTGGAGCAAGACCGAGGAGAACGCGGGAGCCTTGCGCTCTAGCCCTTGCCCGGGGTGCGTTCGGGTTGGTCGCTTGAGCCGTGCAGCAATGTACGGCCTAGAAAGATGATTGTCGCTTCAACCTTGGGAGGAATCCGCTTATTGCGCTCCGCTTGCACCACGAGAAGTACAGAACCCGGCTTACGACAAGCTTTCCGGCTTATCTTTGCGACAATTAAATTTTTAATAAAAAGGGTGATACAGGAGCTTGCTTGCTCCTGTATCACCCTTTTGATTTTTGCGGGAACCGTTACGGCATCCCCTTGTTCAGACGCTCCAGCTCCTTGCGAACTCTCTCCGGATACAGCTGGAGGGAGTTTTCCTTGCCGTAGGCGGATTGGAGAGCCGCCATAACGTCGATCTGTCCATAGCCGTATTCGTTGTCTTTGCCACGCGCTCCCAGATCTCTAGCCGTGCTACGAAGCAGCTCCATGACCTCCTCGTTCCCAAGGTTCGGGTCTGCCGATCGAACGAGGGAAGCCAAGGCGGCGACATGCGGCGAAGCCATGGACGTACCGGACAAGGCGGCATATCGGCTGCCGGGATAGGTGCTCGGAATGGATGTTCCGGGGGCCGCTACATCAATATAATCCCCGTAATTCGAATATTCCGCGCGCGCTTCGTCCGGGTCCGTTGCGGAGACGGCGATCACTTCGGGATAGGCGGCGGGAAATCCGGGGCGATCCGTGTTGTCGTTGCCGCTGGCGGCGACAAGCACGACGCCGCGATCGTGGGCGTACTTAATCGCATCATGCAAAAATTCGGCTTGAGCGTAATTACCCAAGCTCATATTGATGACGTGCGCGCCGTTGTCCGTTGCCCAGATAATGCCTTCGGCGACGGAGTAGGTGGATCCGGCTCCGGAGCTGTCCAGTACCTTGACAGGCATAATCTTCGTATACCAGGTCATGCCCGCGACGCCTTCGCCGTTGTTCACTTCCGCCGCGATGATGCCGGCAACGTGCGTGCCATGACCGACGTCGTCCTCCGGCTCGGCGGACGGGTCGACGATGTTCACTCCCTTCACGAGACGGCCTTTGAGATCGGGATGATCCGACTGCACGCCGGTATCGAGCACCGCTACAACGATATCGGGGCTGCCCTTGCTCACATTCCATCCCGTCTCCGTGGCAATCTCGGGCAAGTTCCACTGATATTCCGCATACAGGGTGTCGTTGGGCACGATAGCAGATACGTTGCCGCTGTCCATCGCCCCAAGCGCCCCCCGATCATTTGTTAAATAAAGGTAGTGGGGCTCGGCGTACAACGGTTTCCAATGTTTGACGAAATAAGCTTTCAAATCGTTGGTTTGGTGTTTTCCGGAACGGAATACATACGTATTTCTCGTATGCCGCACGACGGTAAGCTTCAGCTCCTTGCGCAGGCGGAGCAGCTCTTTGTCGGACAGCGGCTTGCGAAACTTGACGACAATCTCGTCCACCGAATAATGGCTGGCGTTGCCGTTGTCTTCCCCGGTTCTAACGGTGGTCTCGGCATTGCTTCCGGGTACGACGGATTCAATGCGATAGCGGCCCTCTTGGGGGTACGGGATCAGTCGCATATTGCGCCGTTGGTGCCGTTCCACAGACTGTATCACCTCTGTGGAGACAAGAGCCGTCAGACTCCGCTCGCGCGAGCCGGATGTATGGGCGCGGATGCTCGTTGCAAAATAGCTCTTTCCGCCATAAGCGAACAGGGCCGTAGAGAAGCTGCCCCTTTGTTTGGCCCCGGAGCGGGCTTCGACAAGGTGCGGCTTCGCAACGCGCAGCAATTCCGGTGCCGCTTGCCCCGCTTGATGCTGCTTGCCGTCGCCATGCCATTGCGCGATAACCATTTCCGGGTGCATGACCATTAATCGCTTCAACGCCTTATCCGAAGAGAATGAGGGAGCATTGCTTTGCTCCAGAAATTTGCGGATGTCCCGGTCGATTTGCGCCCGCGAAAGCCGCTCTGTCGTTTCCATATCGTTTTTGACGGTTTGCAGCTTGTAGGCGGCCTCCCGTTCAGGGGCGGGCAGCGCCTTTTCCATGCGGTTTACAGAATCCTTCGGCCGCGCAGGGTTAAAGGAAGGGGGCAATAAAGGGATGGCGAACAGGATGACAGCTATTCCGAACAAAACTCCGATCCATTTGTAACGGCGCAAGACATACCACTCCTTTGTCCCTTGATGAGGGCAAACTTATCGCCATTAGGATGAAGGGGAGCCGTCAAAAATATACGGCACTTTTTCCTCTTGCCAGTACCTTTTGATTCGAATTTATGTTACGATAATGAAAGTTTCGCCAGTGACAAGCGGGACTATTTAGTCTTTTAGCCATCTACTCCCATAAGGATAGGTTTCTCGCACAAATGGAAAGGGGTCTATTTCATGCCAGCCACCAATCTTAAAGCGCTTGCCGAAGCCAGCCGTGAGAAACTTAAAGCGGCAATCGATCCGATCGAGCAATTTCTAAATCACCATTCGCTTGAGCAGCTCGTTCAGAGCGATCAAGCGGACAACGTCGCTTTCTACAGCGGATTGCTGTCGGATTTGCGCCATCTGCTTGTTTTCTCCGAGGTGACCTACGAGAAGCTTGGCGCGGTTCTCAGACGTCCCAACTTCGACAACGATCTGGCCGAGCGCGCGCTTTACGAGGTTTACCATAAGGGCGTGAACTCGTTTTTTTATCCGAAGAACGAGTGCTACTCCGAAGACGGCCGATACGCCTATACGGGCCAGGACGCGATCCGCTTCCGCACGAAGCCTGTTCGCGCCGCGCGCGATATCATATTGGGAATTTCCCGCGTATACGAGGAGCTTCGGGACGATCTGTCCTATTACGAAAGCGACTACCTGACGCATCGCCGCCTGCAAGGCCAATCATCGAAATAACAAATATGCCTGCAACCTCCACCCCTCTGTCCTGCATACCCGTTGTTCCAGGGTACACACTAGGCCAGGGGGGTGATTGATTATGCCGAAGGGCGTAGCTTGCAGCGTTAGCAATTGTTCATTCTGGAAAGAAGGCAATGCCTGCGGGGCGAAGGAAATTACGATCGAGGTGGACGCTCATGCGAACCGTCATTGGAACGAGGAATTCGCGGAAGAATTCGAAGGCCATCGGGACGAAGCCTCGCAATCCTCCGTTACCTGCTGCCTGACCTTTCAGCCTAAATCGCGAAAATAGGTCTCGGGTCGCGCGCGTCGTCGGTTATCGGGACTAGTCGGACTTCCGGGATTGTTGTACAATGGGGATAACTGACTACAATCTGACTAACGGGAGCCAACCGACGTGAATGTAACGACGGATCCACGCCTTCTCAAGCAATTGCTTCTTACGCAATGGATGACCGAATTGAATCCGTTAAGCCCCACTGCTGCCGACAGCGTCTCTGCGGGAAATCCGGGCGTGTTCGATCTGTTGCTCAGCCAATATTCCTCGGATGCGACACAGACTGAAACGGAAATTTCGCCGATGAATCGGCTAAGCGCTCTGTCCGCGATGTCGATGCCGTCCGTCTCCTGGGGAGGAGCTCTGGCAGGCGACAGCGGTTCATCCTCGGCCTATGACGATCTGATTACTGCCGCCGGCGCCAAGTATGGCGTTGATCCCGCGCTGATTAAAGGCGTCATCCAATCCGAATCTTC
Source organism: Cohnella boryungensis (assembly GCF_042651945.1). Classification (NCBI taxonomy): domain Bacteria; kingdom Bacillati; phylum Bacillota; class Bacilli; order Caryophanales; family Paenibacillaceae; genus Cohnella; species Cohnella boryungensis. The sequence goes on from NZ_JBHSED010000040.1 coordinate 154,602, forward strand.
CTTTAACGCGAATGCGGTATCTTCAGCCGGAGCCAAAGGACTTATGCAGTTAATGGATGAGACCGCCAGGGGGCTCGGCGTTGCCGACTCCTTCGATCCCGCGCAGAACATCGACGGAGGCACGAGATTCCTGTCCTACTTGCTGCGCAAATACGAAGGGAATGTGTCGACGGCGCTTGCCGCCTATAATGCGGGGCCTGGGCGCGTAGATCGGCTCGGAATCGAGAACGATCAAGACGTGGCCTTGAATCTGCACAAGCTGCCGACCGAAACGCAAGGCTATATCCGCAAGGTTCTGAACGCGACCAGCCAGTGGGGCGTCTGAGTCAGCCAGCTTGCGATTCGCGGACGGCTTAAGTACAAAGGATCAAGACGGGTGGCCGCTTGGCGGCTCCCCGTCTGTGATCCTTTTATTATGACATCGCATGAATGGGGCATTGCCATGAAAACCTATTATTACGATCATTGCGCTTCATCTCCTATGCTGCCAACGGTCGTGGAGACGATGAGCGAGCTAATGAAGCTGCATTATGCCAACGCCTCGGCGCTGCACCGCTCCGGAACGGAAGCCATGAAGCTGGCCGAGAGAGCTCGGGCAAGCGTCGCGGAGAGGATGGGCGCAGACTCCGACGAAGTGGTGTTTACCTCGGGCGGAACCGAAAGCAATAACCTCGCGATCAAGGGAATCGTGGACAAGGTTGCCCGGCCGGCCAAGCATATTATCATTTCGGCGGTCGAGCATGCATCTGTGTACGAATGCGCTAGACAGCTGGAGGCTCGGGGAATCGCTCTGACGGTGCTGCCGGTTGATTCGTTGGGCCGTATCGATCCGGATGACGTACAGAAGGCAATACGCAAAGAAACCGCGCTTGTCAGCGTGATGCATGTCAACAACGAGACGGGCACGATTCAGCCAATCGCGGACATCGGGCAAATCGTAAAGCGGCATGGCCATGTCAGATTTCACGTGGACGGCGTGCAAGCCATCGGCAAGGTTCCTCTGGATTGGCATAAGTCCGGAGTGGACTTATACACGGGCTCCGGGCACAAATTCGGAGGCCCCAAAGGCTTGGGGTTCCTGCTGGTTAGAAACGGAGTCGAGCTTGCTCCGTTGCTAAGCGGGGGCAGCCAGGAGAACGGAGTGCGCGCAGGCACGCTTAACGTGCCCGGGATCGTCGCCATGTCGCAGGCGCTGAGATTGACCATGGAAGGTCGACAGGAGAGACGGCGTACGATGTATGCCATGAGACAACGGCTGCAGGAGATCGTATCGGCGATTCCGGAATTGGTCTTGAACGGAGCGGATGCCGCGGGCGGGAAGCAGGAGACGATTGCGGCGCCGCATATAGTCAACTTCTCTTATCCGGGGATGAGGCCTGAAGTGCTGATCCACATGCTGGAGAAGGAAGGCATTCTCGTCTCGACCCAATCGGCCTGCTCTTCCAAGAGCTTGAAGCCCAGCCGCGTTCTGCTGGCCATGGGACATGATGCCGATAGAGCCTCGGGCAGCATACGCGTCGGCTTCGGGGACGAGCATTCGCTTGAAGATATTGAGGTGCTCGGCGAACGTCTGATCAAGGTCGTCGCCGGATTGAAGCCGCTGGAGAGGAAATGAACATGAAATACGATCTTGTGCTGGTCCGTTTCGGGGAAATCGTCATTAAGGGACGCAATCGCAACCGATTCGAGACGATGCTGCTTACGAGGATTAAGAGCGCGCTGAAGGAAATGCCTGCGCTCGAATATATAAGAAGCTATGCCCGCGTGTATATTCAATTGAACGGAGAAAGCTACGAGGAAGTGTCAGACAGGCTCAAGGATATTTTCGGCGTGCTGAGCTTTAGTCCGGTCATCCGTTCGGCGCTTGAGCTTGAGGCGATCAGGGAGCATTCCCTTGCGCTGATTCGCGGCCTCGGCGCGGCTCCGTCCACCTTCAAGGTATCGGTTCACCGGGGCTGGAAGCAATTCCCCCATAATTCTCTGGAAATGAACCACCTTGTCGGGGCGCACGTGCTGCGCAATACGCCGGATCTCAAGGTTGACGTGCGGTCGCCCGATGTGGAGCTTAAGGTGGATATTCAGGCGGACTATGCTTATATTTATTGCGAGGTTGTGAAGGCCGCCGGGGGCTTCCCCTTGGGAATGAATGGCAAAGCGATGCTGCTGCTGTCCGGAGGCATCGACAGCCCCGTAGCCGGTTGGATGGCGATGCGCAAAGGGCTGAAGATCGAGGCGGTTCATTTTCACAGCTATCCGTTCACGAGCGAGCAGGCCAAGGAAAAGGTAATTACCCTGGCTAAGCGTCTGGCCTATTACGGCGGAAGAATCAAGCTGCATCTTGTGCCGTTTACGGAAATTCAAACAAAGCTCGTTCAATCCGGGCATGACAATCTTATTATTACTTTAATGCGGCGAAGCATGCTGCGCATTGCCGAGAGGCTTGCGGAGCAGCACGGAGCGCTGGCGATTGTAACCGGGGACAGCCTCGGACAGGTGGCGAGCCAGACGCTGGGCAGCATGAACGTGATCGGTCGAGCCGCTTCTCTGCCCCTGCTGAGGCCGCTCGTCATGGTAGACAAGCAGGATATTATCGACTATGCCGAGAGGATCGGAACATACAGCACGTCTATTCTTCCTTATGAGGATTGCTGTACGCTATTCGTTCCCAAGTCGCCTGCGATTAATCCAAATCTCAATGTCGTTGAACGCGCCGAGGCTTACATGGGGTCTGAGCTGGAGAGGCTGATCGATGAAGCGGTGCGGGAAACGGAGATTCTTCTGCTGAAGGACGATGGAGAAGTCGTTCAACAGACGCAGCAGGAGCAGAAGGAAGACGCCTGGTTCTAAGCATAGATCGAACGACCGCGAAGCGCAGTTGATGCGTTTCGCGGTTTTTTTTGTTGATGCGGACCCACATATCCTATGCGGCTTGTACATAGAACTGGTATGAGGGGGTGCCAGCATGGGAACGATGGAAACTTTGGTGGTTTTTCTGGAAATCGTGATGATCAACCTGCTGCTAAGCGGCGATAACGCCATCGTCATCGCGATGGCCGGACGCAAGTTGCCGCCCGAGCAGAGGAGGAAGGCGGTATGGTGGGGGGCCGCGGCAGCGATCGTCCTTCGCTGCGTGCTGACGTTAGGGGCGATCGCGCTGCTCAATATTCCGTATTTGCAAACGGCAGGCGCCCTGCTGCTATTCGCGATAGCCTATCAGCTCCTTATGGACAACCGGGACAACAATACACATACCCAAGCCGCAGGTACGTTGACCGCAGCCGTCTGGACGATTGTCGCGGCTGATTTCGTCATGAGTCTGGATAATGTGCTGGCTGTAGCGGCTGTAGCGAACGGAGATACGGCGCTTCTCATTATCGGAATCGTGATGAGCATTCCGATCATCATCTGGGGAAGCTCGTTTATTCTGCGGCTGCTGGACCGTCTGCCGGGATTGCTCTATCTTGGAGGAGGCTTGCTCGGCTATACGGCGTCGGAGATGGCGCTGGGCGATCCGGCCTGGAAGGCTTATCTCCATCTGCTGCCTTCGGATGCGGAAAAGCTCATCCCGCCGGCTTCCGTCGCGCTCCTGCTGATTTTCGCCCTTTGGAGAAGATGGAGAGGATGAAGCGCGCAAAGATGGCGATTTTCAAATCTTTAGGGAAAATTATGCTTTGACGAACTGGTTTTTTCCCCCGATTTCCATTAAACTAAAGAAAAATAGTCACGTTCGTAAAGTGTTCGTACGTGCAGTTAGAAGTGGGGGAGCCATCGTGAACAGACAATCCGCCGCAATCGGAATTGGCGTTGTGGCTGTTGGATTGCTAATTCTTCTAGGCAAGCTGGGTGTGTTCGCATTTATCGGGGCTGTTTTTTGGCCGCTTTTCATCTTGATTCCCGGCGTCCTCTTGCACGTCCTCTATTTCGGGAGAATGGTTCCATCCGTCGCGTTGATTCCGGCGGGGATTCTTACGGTCGTATCCATCGTCCTGCTGATCGGCAATTGGTTCGGATGGGGCTTGATGAAATATCTTTGGCCGTTGTTCCTTTTCGCCGTCGCCGCAGGGCTTTATGAATATTACGTGTTCGGCTACAGCCGCTCCAAGCAAATCTGGCTGGCCGCGATAGGGCTTGCCGTGTTGTCGCTCGTCCTGTTTGCGATGACCTTGCTCTGGACTTGGGGCATCTACTTGCTCGCAGCCGGTCTGATCGGCTTAGGGGGATGGCTTGTCCTGCGACGGCCGAAGACTTGGCGGTAGCTGCGGAGGATGAAGAAATCTGTTGGCTTTTTGCTTCGAGTAGCGTATAATAGAAGGGATGAGGACCAGCGAATTACCAGTTTCGCGCTGCGTCGATCGTACCGGTGATGTTTTCAAACGTCGGCCTCGTGTCGGCGTTTTGTTTTGTGAAAAAGAGAACCTTAAAGGCGCGAGCCTTTCCAGGGGGATCCTGATAGTCAAGCAGATATAAATCTAAGGAGTGGAACTATGCATTCAAGAGACAAAATTCGCAACATCGCCATCATTGCCCACGTTGACCACGGTAAAACAACGTTGGTAGACCAGCTGCTTCGGCAGTCTGGAACTTTCCGTGAAAACGAGCAATTGCAGGATCGCGCGATGGACTCGAACGACCTGGAACGGGAGCGCGGAATTACGATTCTGGCGAAAAACACAGCGGTCAACTATAAGGACACGCTGATCAATATCGTGGACACGCCCGGCCACGCCGATTTCGGCGGTGAAGTCGAACGGATCATGAAGATGGTTGACGGCGTTCTGCTGGTCGTAGATTCCTTCGAAGGCTGTATGCCGCAGACGAAGTTCGTGCTGCGCAAAGCGCTTCAACAGGGGCTGACTCCGGTCGTCGTTCTGAACAAGATCGACCGTCCCGCTGCGCGCCCGGTCGAAGTTATTGACGAGGTTCTTGAGCTGTTTATCGAGCTGGAAGCCTCCGACGATCAATTGGAGTTTCCGGTCGTGTACGCATCCGGCCTGAACGGCATTGCCGGCTATACGGCGGACGGGCTGCAGGAAACGATGGAGCCGCTGTACGAAACGATTCTTAAGCACATTCCGTCGCCGAAGGAAGATACGGAAGCGCCTCTGCAATTCCTTGTCACCCTTCTGGACTATAACGAATATTTGGGCCGTATCGCAATTGGCCGTGTCAATCGCGGTCGGATTCGCCAAGGCCAGGTCGTCGCGGTCATCGATCGCGAGGGACAGGTTAAGCAGGCCCGCATCGAGAAGCTGTTCGGCTTCCAGGGCTTGAAGCGGATCGAAGTAGAGGAAGCCGCTGGCGGCGATATCGTCGCGATCGCAGGCTTGAAGGAAATCAATATCGGCGAGACGATCGCGGATCCTGCGAATCCCGAGGCGCTGCCGGTACTCGCTATCGACGAGCCGACGCTGCAAATGACGTTCCTCGTGAACAACAGCCCGTTCGTCGGCAGAGAAGGCAAATGGGTGACTTCCCGCAAGCTGCGCGAGCGCTTGTTCAAGGAAATCGAGACCGACGTCAGCCTGCGCGTGGACGAAACGGACAGCCCCGACGCTTTCGTCGTAAGCGGCCGCGGCGAGCTGCACTTGGGCATTCTGATCGAGAATATGCGCCGCGAAGGCTTCGAGCTGCAGGTTTCCAAGCCTGAGGTTATCTTGAAGGTTATCGACGGAGTCAAGAGCGAGCCGATCGAAAGGCTGCTGATCGATGTGCCGGAAGAGAGCATGGGCGCCGTCATGGAAAGCCTTGGCACGCGCAAGGCGGAAATGGTCAACATGATCAATAACGGAACGGGGCAGGTGCGCCTGGAATTCCTGATTCCTGCGCGCGGTTTGATCGGATACCGCACGAACTTCCTGACATTGACCCGCGGCTACGGCGTCATGAACCATGCGTTCGACAGCTACGGTCCGATGGTTGGCGGTCAAGTCGGCGGCCGTCATCAAGGCGTGCTGATTGCAAGCGAAACCGGCAAGACCACGATGTACGGCATGCTTTCCGTCGAGGATCGCGGAATTCTGTTCCTGGAGCCGGGACTGGACGTATACGAAGGGATGATCGTCGGCGAGCATACTCGCGACAACGATATCATCGTCAATATCTGTAAAGAGAAGGCGCTGAACAACATCCGGACGGCAAACAAAGAAGAAACGGTAAAATTGAAATCTCCGCGTCTCATGTCGCTTGAGGAAGCCCTGGAATACCTGAACGACGACGAGCTGTGCGAGATTACGCCTAAGAGCATCCGCTTGCGCAAAAAAGTGCTGAACAAGAGCGAGCGCGATCGTGCCGAAAAGCAGCGCCGCATGGCGGAGTCCGGAGTCTAATTCGTCCGCAGCATCGCATAAGGAGGAAGAACGATGCAGGAATGGTTCCATGATCATCCCATCATTTCCTATTTGCTTATCGTCGCGTGTACCATCTATATTTTCAATTCCGTGTTCAGGATGGGGAAGCTCCCCATCCTGAAAGAAATTGCCGTACATATCGTCCTTGCTCTTGGCTGTTTGGTCTTGCTGCTGCTGCAGCTGGACAAGCTGCCGATCATTCAGTGCATGGGCGTGGCGGTAGCGATGATGGCGCTGCTTCGTATGCGCCAGATGTATGATAAGCGGAAGGCTTATAGAAACGGCAAGAAAACCGATTCCCCGCGAGTCGATTAGCGGTAGTCAATCCCTGCTTTCCTTGGGAGAGGAGAGGCCGTCATGTCCTTGATGGATGCTTTATTTTATTGGCTGCAGATGAAGTGGATCGTTTCCGCCCGGCCCGATGACGAGGCGGCCAGGGATACGCTCGGGTTTTTCGCGCAAATTTTGTCGGAGGATCATCGGCTTGTCTCTTATGAGATCAGCTCGGTGGATGCGGGCAGGGTGCACGTTGCCTATGCCGCGATCGAGGGAGACGTGCACACGGCATGGTTCGATCTCGAAGCGGTAGAGCAATTGCAGCGGGATATGTTCGGAGCGCCGGCCGAAGAGGATTCCGGCACAGAGGATGAGGGGGATTAGGATTGAGTCAAGATACGCCAATGCCGTCACGGAAAAAAACTCGGGCCTCAACTCCTAAAGCATCGAAGCCGCCGGGCAAAAAGGTTCGGTGGGGAAGAATTACGTTGATTCTGCTCGGCTCGGTCATTGTGGCTCTTGCCGCCTATGTGATTTATTTGTATTTTGGGTCCTACAAGCCGAATCTGGCCAAGATCGCCAAGCAGGAGGATGGAAAGGGCAGCGTTTCGGTTCCTAAGGAGCAGCGGGCGCAAGTCAAGCCCATCTCCCTGGTGCTGCTGGGACTGGACACGCGAAGCGAGACGGGCAGCATGAATACGGACGTTATGATGGTCGCCGCGTTTAATCCGCAGACCAAAACCGCGACGGTCGTATCCATTCCCCGGGACAGCGACTTGAACCTGGAAGGCTACAAGAGACACAAGGCGAACGCTTATTATGCCGCATTCTATATGAGCGGGCGGAGCAAGGAAAAGCTGGAGAAGGAGCAATTGCCCGGCTATGCCCGCGATGAAACCCGGCAAATGCTTTCGCGCTTCTTCGATATTCCGATCGATTATACGGCCGTTATCGATTTTAAGGGATTTGTTGACGTTGTTGACGCCCTCGGCGGCGTGAAGGTGACGGTAGACAAGGATATGCGTTATGTCGATACGGTCGACGATACGGATATCAATCTGAAGAAGGGCGAGCAAGAGCTTGACGGTGAACAGGCGCTCGGCTTTGTCCGCTATCGGAAGTCGAATCGGGGGACTGCGGCATCCAGCGACTTCGAGCGCAATGAGCGGCAAAGCCAGGTGCTCGGGGCAATCGTCGATCGTCTGAAGTCGTTCAGCAGTGCAACGAAGGTAGACAGCTTGCTGGATGCGGTCGGAAACAATCTGAGAACGGATATTCCGGCTGAACAGATCGAGAATATCATTACAACGTATTTCGGCATAAACCGTTCCGATATTCGCTTCATTCCGTTGGCGGGAACCTGGAAAAGCCCCTATGTCTACTTGGACGAAGCCAAGCTGGCCGAAGCCAAGAAGGCCCTTGCGGAAGAGCTGATTCCATCGGGAAGACCGTCCGCCGTCTCGGCTTCCTCGCCGTCGGCTTCGGAATAATTACTGGCCTGCGGGCTTCTAAAGAGCTGCCCCATAAGTACCTTTATGGGCAGCTCTTGCTGTTCGAGACAGCTGCCGACATGATCGCAATAAGGAAAAGACGGCGTAAGGATAAGTTCCTTTTAAGCCGTCTTTTACTCTTTATTTTTTTAGTTCGGGATAGATTATTGTGTGCCGCTTCAATCAAGCTTTGACGGCGCTGGAGAGCATGCTGCTCCACTCCTCGTATACTTCCCAGGCTCGGCGAGATTCCAGCAAGGCTTTGCAAGTGTAAAGTCCCTCTTCCACGGAGTCGACCCGCCCAGTGTGATGCAGCCGATAGGCAGCGTTGAGAACGACTTGATTGATTAGGCCCATATCCGCTTCACCCTTGAGAACAGCCTGAGTGGCTTCGACCTGGGCGGCGACCGTCCAATCCTTCTCCGGAACAGGGGTATCCAATCCCCAAGCTTCGGGGCTGACGACATGAAGCGTTGCGTTTCCTTGCTCTACAACGTAAGTGCGGGTAGGGCGATCGATGAACAGATCCTCCGAGCCCTCTGAGCCTTGAATGATGATCGACTTGCGGTAATTCAGCTTTGTCAGCAGGCGGGCCAAGCGATCGAACACGGTATTATGGTACACCCCGAATGCGAGATACGGGGAGCTACCGTAATCGATCAGCTTCTCCGCGGTGTTCAGCACGGTTCTCATGCCCAACTGCTCCCGGATCGGGCGGAGCTCCTTAAGAGGGGGGCACCATTCCTCGGCGGGGACGTAGAGAACCCGCGTCCTGCGAGCTGTATGCAGAAGGGATTCCCGGGGCAGCTCTTCGGGACGGATGCCGATTGCATGCAGCATGTCATGAAGGGTTACCCCCCACTTGGGCGGAAGAGACGGAGTGCCGTGGAGCGTCACCGGAACTTCGGCGGCGGCGAGAACGAAGGAGCAGGCGAAGGAGGCGAAGAACGCCTTCTTGCGGCCGTCGTAAGGCCCGGCGCAATCGATTCCTTCCGGCAACGCTTCGGGGCGGTAAGCGGCTTTCCGCAGCATCTCCACGAAAGCCTGGAGCTCCTCGACGCTTTCCATTTTAATGCGCTCCGCCATGAAGAAGGCTCCGATCTGGGCGGGAGTTGCGCGCTGGCTTATGATCTCGTCCGCTGCCTGCAAGGCCTCTTCATAGCTTAAATCCCGCGCTCCGCGCTTGCCGCGCCCGACTTCCTTAAGAAATGCAATCATCTGCGCTTCGCCCCCTTGTCTTTGCTTTCCTGCAGAAGCTGGTATACCTTCACAATCGAGGTTGCGACGTCGACCATCCTTTTGCGCTCGTTCATCGCTTGCTTGCGAAGAATATCATAGGCTTCCGATTCCGTTACATTTTTGATTTCGCAGAGAATGCTCTTGGCCATATCGATCCATTTCCGCTCCTCGATCCTCCCAAGAAGCTGCTGGCGCTCGTTGAGCCATTGCCGCCGTTCCATGAATTGCTTGGAAGCGAAATGGAGAGCCCAATGGATTTCGTGCCCGGACATGGAGGGAGACAGGAGACCGTCCAACGGAATATCGTCCTCGCAGGCTTCCAGCGACCGGGCGGCTCCGTCAGCGTCGCACCACCAGAGCAGAGGCATCGGCTTGATCTGCAGAAGATGGCTTCCCCAATTGCCGACGGAGGAGAGCGGAAGCTGCAGGACGGTTGCATCGGCATCCTCCGCCAGCTGGCCGGCTTTATCCATTAGACGGGTCCGAAAAACGAAATAACCATGAGAGCGCAATACGATTTCGGGGGAAAAAGTCTCGGGAGAAGCAGGGGAGGTTCTCGCCGCGGCCGGCGCCTGGTTGTGAATTACCAACAAAGAACGCATGAATAACGACCCCATTTCGTAATTTCAGCTGTCATTATTGACAATGTTACGTAATCTCACATAAATATATATCACAAATGCGGCGATACTGTCCATGATTCCGCTAAAATAAAAATTGTGTAAGATATATTGACACTGAGGTGAGGCTATAATAAGATTGAAACACAACATCATACGAAATCTTCGGGGAATACAATGGGGTATTCCGCCAAGCGGCAATGAAGCCTGCTTTCGATTCGCGAAACTGACAACAGTTTTTGCGGGACGAGGCGGGCTTTTGCATTTTCAACGGTGTTACCAAGGGAGAGGGAGTGGCGTATGAACACGACGAACAAGAAAAAACTCGTGCTTGTTGGAAACGGGATGGCTGGCGTAAGGGCGGTGGAGCATCTGTTGAAGCTTGCTCCGCAGGCATACGATATTACGATTATCGGCGCCGAGCCGCATCCCAATTACAATCGAATCATGCTTTCGTCGGTTTTGGCGGGGGGCGCGAGTCTCCGGGAAATCGTCATCAACGATTGGGATTGGTACGAGGACAACGGCATCCGTCTACTGGCGGGACACCGGGTTACGGACATTGATTCCCAAAGCAAACGCGTCTTCACCGATCAGGGGGAGACGGTCGCTTACGATTCCTTGATTCTGGCGACCGGCTCGGATCCGTTCATGCTGCCGCTTCCAGGCGCGGATAAGGAAGGCGTGATTGCCTTCCGGGACATTAAAGATTGCGAAATGATGATGGAGACTTCGAAAAAATACAAAAAAGCGATCGTAATCGGAGGCGGATTGCTCGGGCTGGAGGCGGCCAGAGGTTTGCTGCATCTCGGAATGGAAGTATCGGTCGTCCACATTCACCATTATTTGATGGAACGCCAGCTGGACGAGACTGCGGCCAACATGCTGCAGAGCGAGCTGGAGCGGCAAGGCATGAAATTCCTGCTTCGCAAAAATTCCGGCACGATTCTCGGCAAGAAACGGGTGACAGGGTTAAGCTTCACGGATGGAACCGAAGAGGCGGGCGATCTGATCGTCATGGCCGTCGGTATCAGGCCGAGCGTGGGACTGGCGAGAGAAGCGGGCATTGAGGTCAACCGCGGCATCGTCGTCAACGACTATATGGAAACGAGCGTGAAAGACGTCTATGCGGTCGGCGAGTGCGCGGAGCACAGAGGCATCGCTTACGGCTTGGTCGCGCCGCTGTACGAGCAAGGCGCGGTGCTGGCGAAGCGGCTGGCAGGCGTCGAAACTTCCGGGTATGCGGGTTCGGTTACGTCGACGAAGCTGAAGGTGTCGGGAGTAGACGTGTTCTCGGCAGGCAGATACGACGAGCCTCCGGGCTCGCGGGCAATGCGCTATCAGGACGAAATCGATGGCGTGTACAAAAAAATCGTATTGCAGGACGATAAGCTGATCGGCGCGGTTTTATTCGGGGACACGAGCGATGGCGCGCAGCTGTTCTCGGTCATTAAGAGCGGCGAATCCGTTGCGGGTCGGGAAAAGGAGCTGCTGCTCGGCCTCGCTCCGGGGGCCAAGGCCGTCTCTCCGACGGAGCGTCTGCAAGCCATGCCGGACGATGAGATTATTTGCGGCTGCAACGGCGTCTCCAAGGGCGCAATCGGGGAAGCGATTCTCGTTAAGGGCTGCAAGAGCGTGGGCGAGATCAAAGCCTGTACCAAAGCTTCCGGCTCCTGCGGAGGTTGCAAGCCGCTCGTGGAAGGCTTGCTGGCGATCTATGCGGGCGACGACGCAGTGGTCAACGCGAAGGAAGGAATCTGCGGCTGCACCTCGCTCGACCGGGATGAGATTGTGGCGGAGATCAAGCGGATGGCATTGAAAAGCATCAAGGAAGTCATGAATGTGCTGGAGTGGCGCAAGCCCGAGGGCTGCTCGAAATGCCGCCCTTCCCTTAACTACTATCTTGGCATGTTATGGCCCGAAGAATATATCGATGAGAAGGAATCGAGGATTACGAACGAAAGATATCACGCCAACATTCAGAAGGACGGCACTTACTCGGTCGTACCGAGAATTTACGGAGGGGTTACGTCGCCCTCGGAGCTGAAGAAGATCGCCGAGGTGGCGGAGAAATTCGAGGTTCCGATGGTTAAATTCACCGGAGGGCAGCGGCTGGATCTGCTGGGAGTCAAGAAAGAGGACCTGCCCAGGATGTGGGAGGAGCTTGATATGCCTTCGGGCCATGCCTACGGCAAGACGCTGCGCACCGTCAAGACTTGCGTAGGCTCGACGTTCTGCCGGTTCGGCACGCAGGATTCCATCGGGATGGGCATTCGGCTGGAGCGGGAGTTCGAACGGCTCAATACGCCTTCGAAAGTGAAGCTTGCGGTTTCGGGCTGTCCGAGAAATTGCGCGGAATCTACGATTAAGGATTTTGGCGTGGTCGCCATCGACGGAGGCTGGGAGCTGCATGTCGGAGGCAACGGCGGGGTGCACGTGCGGGCCACGGATTTGCTGTGCGTCGTCAAGACGGAGGACGAGGTGGTCGAATGGGCGTCGGCCTTCCTGCAATACTATCGCGAGAACGCGCAATGGAACGAAAGAACGTCCAACTGGATCGAGCGGGTCGGCATCGACGCGGTCAAGCGGGCGTTGGAGAGCAAGGAAGAACGGAAAGCATTGGGCGAGCGCATTCGCAAAACGCTTAGTCTGACAACGGACCCGTGGAAGCAAATCGTCAAGGACGATACCTTGCGGAAAAACTTCGAGCCGTTGACGGAACCGCAGACCGTATAGCTTCTACTTTAAGGAAAGGGCAGGTGCATGGACATGACAAAGCATTTGGTTGGCCATATCAGCGAGATTGACCCGAAAGGCTCGCGCACGCTTCGCATACGGGACAAGGACATCGCTTTGTTCAAACTGTCCGACGAAGAAGTGCTCGCAGTCGAGAATAAATGCCCGCACAAGGGAGGAGCGTTGTCCGAAGGAATGGTGTGCGGCAAGGTCGTTCACTGTCCGATGCACGACTGGAGGATCGATCTGCGCAGCGGTCGCGTGCAGGACCCGGACGAGGGCTGCGTCCATACATTCGCGGTAGAAGTGGACAAGAGCAACGGAGCAATATATGTAACGGTCTAGATCGAGGGGGAGAGCAGCATGGATTACATCAAGCCGGGGCAGGTTTTGAATCAAATGGTAGAAGCGGGGGCAGTCAAGGCGGGCTTGAGCCGAATGAACATGGTCGTTCGAGGAGCTTTGGCTGGAGCCATTCTCGCCTGCGCCACGACTTTGGCCTTTACGACCGTCGCCCAAACGAAGCTGGGCATTGCGGGGGCCGTCATCTTCCCCGTCGGGTTCGTGATCATCGTTCTGCTCGGACTGGAGCTGGTGACCGGAAGCTTCGGCTTCATTCCGCTCGCCGTGCTGAAGAAGAAAGCGTCGATGGGTCAAATGCTCGGGAATTACTTCTGGGTGATTCTTGGACATTTGCTGGGCTGTCTCGTCTATGCGGCTCTGTACGGCTTGACCGTTACGAAGATGGGCACGGATATGACTCATCCGCTCGCCCAGACGCTTGTCCAGACGGCTGAGGCGAAAACGCTGGCGTATCGGGATATGGGCGGAGAGGGGATGGCGCTTGTGTTCATTAAAGCTATTCTGTGCAACTGGATGGTAACGCTGGGGGCGGTTATGGCGTTTACCTCCAGCTCGACGCTGGGGAAGATCGCCGCGATGTGGCTGCCGATCGTTATTTTCTTCGGGCAGGGCTTCGAGCATGCCGTCGTGAACCTGTTCGTCATTCCTGCCGGGATGATGCTGGGCGCCGATGTTGGTCTGGCAGACTGGTGGCTGTGGAATCAAATTCCGGTGCTGCTTGGCAATTTCGCAGGAGGCGCGCTGTTCACGGGCATCTTGTTTAATCTGTCCCAGCGAAAAAGCAGCCGGCTTAATTCCGGGAACCCAGGTTCTCCATTGGCCCGAAGCGATGCCTCGGCAGCGGGGAAAAGCGCATGATTACAGGGAGTGTACACCTTGTTGGCGCCGGTCCGGGAGATCCCGATCTGATCACGGTCAAAGCGCTTGGTCTTATCAAAGCGGCAGATGTTCTTCTGTACGACCGTCTCGTAAGCGAAGATTTGCTCTCCTGCGCGAAGGAGGATGCGCTGCTGATCTATTGCGGCAAAATGCCGGGCGCGCATTCGATGTCGCAAGAACGCATACAGGAAGAGATGGCAAGGCACGCGTTAAGAGGCAAAAGGGTTGTGAGGCTTAAGGGGGGAGATCCGCTTATTTTCGGACGCGGCGGGGAAGAAGCGCTGGCACTGGCGGAAAAAGGGATTCCCTACGAGATTGTTCCCGGGGTAACCTCGGCGCTCGGCGCGGCTGCAGCCGGAGGCATTCCGTTGACTCACAGGGATATGAGCGCATCCGTGGCCTTCGTTACAGGCAGCCGCAGCGACGGAGCCGCAAGCGCGGTGCGGTGGGATCTGCTGGCTCAAGGCGCGGACACGCTTGTCATCTATATGGGAATAGGCCGGATCCGGGAAATCCGGGAGCAATTAATCGTCCACGGCAGAAGCGAAGACACGCCTGCTGCGATCGTCGAGCGCGGATCGACCGAGTCCCAGCGGGTGCTCGTCGGGACGCTCGGGAGTCTGGAGCGATTGGCGGAGATCGAGAAGGCGAGGAATCCGTCCTTGATTATTATCGGGGAAACGGTGAAAATTCGCGATCGGCTCGCCGCACTTGCCCGGAACGCTTCGGAGCTGGCGGGGTAAAGCGGCTTGCGTTGCCTGCAAAGCAAGCGAAAGTCCGTTGGAAACCGGAAGCCTTTATGTTATAATCTAGGCAAGCAACAACCGCTTGGGGGGCTGCTGGTGACGGAATTGAAAGCTTTTTCCATAGCCGAACGAATTTGCCCTGAAACCGACCTTTTGCTGTCCGCAAGTCGGCATTGTCGGATGAGTACGCCATCTGTCGCTTATTTGCATGCTGCCCGCACAGAGCTGCGGGTGTGCGGCATTGACGAAAGCCCAGTGAATTTCACTGGGCTTTTTGTCATTTTTTTGGGCAAAACGCGTGCCGCCGTACTCAATGACGGCGAAGCCGTTTTTACCTGAGCCGATCGACGGTGCTTGTCCCCAGATTCTCAGGGGATTTCGGGGGAATGATATTGCGCGGAATTTGCGGGATCAATCTGCCCACAATATCGGCAAGCTCGTCCGTAAAGCCGGATATCGGATGTCCTTCGCGGACGTCTGCCCGAATTTCCCGAAGTCTCTGGCCCATGTCGACGTCCGCCGTAACGAGAGCGTCAATGCCGTAAGGGTCCTTGCGGAAGGCTTCAGCCACCGCATACTTAAGGGTTCCGACTTGCGTCCGTTCCATCTTCTCGTCGACGTCGATCCCGACGATGGCGTACTTGCCGAACACAACGCAGTTGGCGTTCTTGACGCCTTGCACGCCGCGGGCGAGCGCTTCCAGATGGTCGGATACGACCTTCGGATTGCGATCTAGCGCTTTAGGAGGGACGTGCAGAGCATGGGCACGGGGTTCGTATTCGGCCGCTTTGGGCATTGAGGCTTTGCTTCCGCAGCCGGTTGTCCCGATTGTCAACGCAAGCGCCATGAGCGCTGCGATTGAACAAGCGATGCTATTCAGTTGCTTCTTCATCGTTTCACCACCCGAATTTGGAGGGATGCCCGGACAACCGTCAGTCTTCCGCGAGGTCGACTTGCGGTTAATCGCAGGAAAGGCTTTATTGCTAATGTTCCCCGCCGTTCGTTCGCTATGTAGGCAAGTTTTGGAGAAAATGATGTCCGGTCGTACGAATATCGGAGCGCCAATGCGCCTTTAACGGGAGGGAACGCCTCATGCGAAAAATTTATGTTCTGGACACAAACGTGCTTCTGCATGACCCGCTCTCCTTATTCGCCTTCGATGACAACGAAGTTGTCATTCCTTCCGTCGTGCTCGAAGAGATCGATTCGAAGAAACGTCTCGCCGATGAGATCGGACGCAATGCCCGCAATATTTCGCGAGAGCTCGATGCGATGAGAGCGTCGGGACCGCTGCATCAGGGTGTGCCGTTGCCGGGCGGAGGCGTGCTTAAGGTGGAAATGAATCATCGCCGCTTCGTCAAGGTGCAGGAGCTGTTCGGGGAAATGACGAACGACAACCGAATCCTTGCCGTAGCGCTGAATTACCATATGGAAGAACAGGAGAAGAGCGATCCGAGCCCGGTCGTGCTGGTCAGCAAGGATGTGCTCGTGCGCGTAAAGGCCGATGTGCTCGGCATTACCGCGCAGGATTATTTGTCCGATCAGGTGGTCGTCGGCTCCGATCAGTACAGCGGGCATCATACGCTGCAGGTTCATCCCTCCGTCATCGACGAGTTTTACTCCACGCGTTCCTTGACGATCAGTCAGCTCGGTCTTCGGACGAGGCTTTACCCGAACGAGTTCGTAATTCTCCGGGACGAATTAGGCACCTCCAAATCCGCGCTGCTTAAGGTGACCCCGAACGGTCAGCGGCTGGAGCCCCTTCACATGAGCAATGACCCCGTGTGGGGGATTACGGCCCGCAATGCGCAGCAGCGAATGGCGCTGGAGCTGCTGCTGAACGACGATATTCCGCTTGTCACGCTCACCGGGCGCGCCGGCACGGGCAAAACCCTTATTACGCTGGCCGCCGGTCTGCTGAAGGTGGAAGACGAGCATAAGTTCAAGAAGCTGCTGATCGCTCGTCCCGTCGTGCCTATGGGAAAGGATATCGGGTATTTGCCGGGCGAGAAGGAGGAGAAGCTGCGTCCTTGGATGCAGCCGATCTATGATAATCTGGAATATCTGTTCGATACGAAGAAGGCCGGGGATCTGGATAAAATTCTGATGGGGATGGGGAGCATCCAGGTCGAAGCGCTGACGTATATTCGCGGCAGGTCCATACCTGGACAATTCATTATCATCGACGAAGCGCAAAACCTGAGCAAGCATGAGGTGAAAACGATCGTTTCGCGCGTAGGAGAGAACAGCAAGATCGTCTTGCTCGGAGATCCCGAGCAGATCGATCATCCGTATCTCGATTCCCAGAGCAACGGACTCTCCTACCTAGTCGAGCGCTTCAAGGAGGAAGGCATAAGCGGTCACGTTACCTTGGAGAAGGGCGAGCGCTCCCGCTTGGCCCAATTGGCTACGGAGAGGCTGTAGCGGAGGCGAACCGCTCGGGCTCATGCCACTCCACGCCGCAGCCGTATGCGCGGGCGATTCTTTCCGCCAAGTCGGCAAGCTGGCGGTCGATGGCGTACAGCGGCAAGCCGTTGCAGCTCGTTCGCGCGATCAGGTGCTCTTCCAATTGCAGCAAAGCCGGGCCGGACTCCGCGCCCGGCTTTGCCGTATGCAGCGAGAACAGGGCCGAAAGACAGCAGTCCAGGTAGATACGGCCGTTTCTCGTCACAATGGCGTAATCATGAAAGGCCTCGCCGCGCTGCAAGCCGACCTCCTCAAGCTGAAGCAATTCAATGCGGCCGAAGGGCTCGCCAAGCTGTTCGAGCTGCAAGGAAGCCTGATGGAGCCGGAGCTCCGAATCGAAGACGGCCAGCTCCTCATGAATATCGGATGGACGCGCCGCTTCGGCCAGTCCGAGAAAAAGCTCGCGTGAAGCCGTCGGAGACGGGAGGGGGAAGCGTTGCAGCTCCAAGCCGAATTTTCGAACGGGATTCAATCTCATTACCTCCTTCGTTAGCCGGAATCTGATACTCCCATCATACCCGATAAAGCGCTTACCGAAAAAGCGAGACAGTAAGGACCTCTCCTGTTATCATGGAAGGAGCGATGTTCAAAATAAAAGCCAGGATAGAAAAAAGGTGAAGGCTGTGGCGCGTCGAAAGTCGGCCCTGGTGTTCCTGTTGCTCTGTGTCATGGTAGTGGTTCTGTCTCCTTGGGCGGATGCCCCTCCCCCTTCCTCTTCCTTCATTGCCGTCATGGAGGGAGAGGCCTTGGCGACCGCCGAGCCCGAGGTAGAAGAGGAAATCTCCAGCCTGCTCGTCGAGGTGGCGATGGATGAAGGGGAGTTTGCGGCTTTATCCGCGCTTAACGAGGACTTTGCGTTCAGACACCCCGATATTGAAGTGGAGCTGCGGAGGATCGCTCCGGAGGAGGCGCATGAGATTTATCGGCAGGCCGCAGAGCTCGAAGAGGCCGCGGATATTATGCTGTTCGAGAACGAGTGGGTGAAGGCGTTCGCCGCCGCAGGCTACCTGCTGCCCTCGGACGCCGCGTTCGCAGGCAAGTCCCTTGCCGAGCAGTTCGAGGCTTTGTCCGGTCCATTGAAGTGGAACGGATTTCTATGGGGCGTTCCGAAGGATATGGATCCGCTTGTTCTGGTATGGAATACCGAGCTGCTGTCGGCCTGGCTGGGGGAGGGGGTTGCGCTTCCGCTGACGGTCGAGCAGTGGACTGCGGCCGCGAAAGCCGGCGCAGAGGCGGGGGGCGCCCAGTCATGGCTGGCCATGGACGGGCATGATCCCCTTGCCTTGCTCGCCTGGATGGAGAGCGCCACGGGCGAGCGCAGCGACGATTGGTGGACGCGCGGTTCGAGCGTATGGTCCGGTACGGTTCAGGAGCAGGCGCTGGCTTTGCTCGTCCAGCAGCTGGCGGGCGTTGCCTTCACGGACGACGATCGTCAAGCCATTCAAGCCGTGCGTGCAGGCGATGTCCTTGCGGCGATCGTTCCCAACTCGGAGGCTGCGGCCCTGGAGCGCGAGCTGAACGCGGAGGGCAGCTCTGCGCTGGAGATCGATCATCGTTCGTGGAGGCTTCCCTTTACTTGGCCGCGCGGCCGCAGCTATGTCATCTCTTCGCGTACGGCTTCGGAAGAGGCCGCGAGCGTATGGATTGCCGAGATGACGGCGGAGCAGGCCCAGTTGCAGCAGATGGAGCAGCGAGACTTGCTGCCGGTTTACCGTTCGTTCTATGACGGAGACAGACAGTTGTCCAATCTGATCCCAGGCCGCGCGAATCAAGCGTTCCCCAGCCTTTCTCCCGAGCTCTCAGGGCCCGAGGCATCGGAACGCTTGCGACAGCTGGGAGAGCTATGGAGCGGATTGTCCGAAGGCCGACTGACGTTGGACGCGTGGAAGGCCCAGTGGGGAGAGGCTTTTGCCGATTGAGGCCGGCGGCGCATCAGCCGCCGATCGCAAGCTGGACGGTTAAGAATCCGTCCTCCATCTCGACGCCGGTTGCCTTGACGTATTTAATAAGCTTCTGCGGGTAGAAGCCGAGATCAAAGTCTCTTTCCAACTCGGCTCTGGTCGTATCGGGAAGAGCAAGTCCGTTAAAGACCAATTTGTCGACATGGAACAGAATGGCGTTCTCAGGCTCGTTCTGGATCGAATAACGCCCCTGAATGATCACCTGAAGATTGCCGTTGTCGCCTTCCATCGTCAGCAGGCCGTCATCGAATTTGAACGAGAAGTCATCGAAGCGGCTGTCCTCGGAACGGAGAAAATCGTTGAGCTGCTGATCGCTGAGCACCAGCTTCGCTTTCAAGCCGTTTGTTTGAACGATGCCGGGGTTGTCTTTGACGAAGTCGGGAAGATTCTTCATGGCTGCCGCCATCGCCTTGAAGTGCTGTTTGACTTCGTACAGGCCGACATTTTTCCAATAGGCTTGAAGCTCTTCCATTAGACGGAGGAGCATTTGCTCGTCGCCGCTGGCGGCCAGCGCCTGATCGACGTCGTTGCGCAAGGCTGTAATTCTTGCGCGCTGCTCGATTAATTGGCTCTGTACGGCAGACAGATCATTTTTGTCCTGCTGAAGACGCTCATAGCCTTTCTTGAGCTGCCTGTATTCCTCCGAATAGGCGTCCATCGTCTGGTGATCGGATTGAAGAATAAGGTCCATTGTATCCCAGACGCGAATGACCTTCGGCAGGGAATCGGCGCTCAGCAGCGCGGAAAGCCAGAAATCCTTGTAGCCCATATAATAGGATCGCAGCACGCGGCCCGCTTTCTCCCGCTGCGCGGCGATTGCGATCTCCCGTTCGGCCAAATGGTTTTCGCTCTGCTCGATCTGGGATTGGGTTCGGCTTTTCAGCCCGGAGATTCTCGTGATCTCCCGGTCAAGCTCCACGACGGACAAGCTTTTCTCTAGCAGCTCTCTCGTGTTTTCAGGGTAGGGCTCGGCATATACGGGCAGCAACGCCCCGCCTCGGGTCAGGCACAGAAGCAACGCCGAAACCGCAAGGACGAGCATGAGTAAGCGACGCATCGGGTCACTCCTTTCCGGCATCTTCCGATCCTATGCTATTATAAACTTTCAAATTCCCTTGGGAAAGGTGCGGTAAGCATGGAATTGTCCCGGCAGGGAGAGACGCCGCTTGCAGCCATTATGAGAGCTTGCATCTCCCGAAGCGATCGAAAGGGATTGACGGTGGACGGCGAAGTCCTGTCCGCGATCTCCTTTCATCAGTATATGACGCTTTGTCTCTATCATCCCGAATTTGGATATTATCGTTCGGGGGCTTCGAAGGTCGGACGGGAGGGCGATTTCTATACTAGCGCTTTTGTGGGCGATATGATGGGAGAAAGGCTGGCGGCAGCCTTGGCCGAGCTGGCTTACGCCCGGTTCGGCGGCGATCAGGACGTCGAGGTTATCGATTGGGGCGGAGGGACCGGAAGGCTGGCTCAGCACATGCTAAGCGCGTGGCATCCGCAGGAGGGAAGCGAGCTCGACTCTCCGGAGATTGAGCTAGGCGGCAATTCCTTCTCCGTTACCGTGATTGAAGCGAACCCTGAGCATCGCCGCCAGGCTGAAGAACGATTGAGGAGCTTTATTCAATCGGGGATGGCTCGCGTGGCGGACGATGCCGGGTGGGAGGCGCTTCTGCCTTCGGACCGTCCGGTTATCGTCGTTGCGAACGAACTGCTGGATGCGTTCCCGGTACATCGTCTCGTCAAGCAAAACGGACGGCTGCAGGAATGGGGGGTCGCCTGTCCGGATGGTCAAAATTTAATCTCCTGCCTGCTCGAAGTCGAGGACCCGCGTTTGACGCAATGGCTGGAGGAGGAAGGGTTGAACGACCTGCCGGATGGCCAGACGGTGGAAGCGAATCTGGACGGCGTCGATTGGGCAACGAAATTGATCTCGCGCCTCCGCCGGGCAATTGTTGTCTTGATCGATTACGGGGATGTAACGGAAGAGCTGACCGCTTCGCATCGGAAGGACGGCACGCTCCTGTGTTACCGGGAGCATCGCGCTCACAACGATCCTTTTCTTTGGCCGGGGCTTCAAGACATTACGGCGCACGTTAATTTCAGTCATGTCCGGCGCTCCTTAGAGGCTCAAGGGGGAGAGCTGATCTGGTATGGCACCCAGAAGCGCTTTCTGGTGGAGTCGGGGATACTGGAGCGGCTGAGCGAGCACGGAATTGCCGACCCGTTTCATCCGCTGGTTCGACGCAACCGCGCCATTCGCCAGCTGCTGCTATCGGATGGCATGAGCGAATTGTTCAAGGTGCAAATATTCGGCGTTGGAGGTTGAAAGGAAAAAGGCTGTTTCTCCGCTGACGGAGAAACAGCCTTTTTCCTTAGCGTTTAACGTATGTATTCGCCGCGAAGTTTATAGGGGCATTCCCATTTCGAACACGGACCAATACGTAAACCCGAGGAACGCCAATACCATGTAACCCCAGAAGACCATGAGGTAAGTCCGCTCGGTGAAGTTCAAATATCCGACCAGGAAGAAAACGGCAGTTTGGATGAAAAACAGCAATGCGAATTCGTACATGTCTCCTGCAAACGCCATCAGGGCGATGACCAGCGTCCAGAAGCCGAGCACTCTAAACATTCGTGCCATTGTTGATACCCCTCTCATACACGCAAAGACGATTTCTAAAGCATATTATAACGGTTGGACAAAAGCGTGTAAACCCAGCAAGTCGTGACGAATCGGCAAACTTTTCGAAGGCTTTCTGTAACATGCCCTTCCGCGCGCCGGGATATGCGCGAGAAGGCAGGGAAAGTGAAATAGGCGGCTGCGAAAGGTATAGCGGGGTGGAAAATGGATATAAATAGAAGTATCCGATAGATTCTATGAATTCTACTACGGGCATAGAAATGAAGAAAGCAGCAAAATATATGCGATATTTAAGGAGGGAAGGGCACCCATGACGGCTGTGAGACAAGACGCATGGAGTCCGGATGACGACTTGATCCTGGCGGAGGTCACTTTACGCCACATCCGCGATGGCAGCACGCAACTATCCGCGTTCGAGGAAGTGGGGCAGCGAATAGCCCGAACTTCCGCTGCTTGCGGGTTTCGATGGAACAGCTGCGTACGCAAAAGATACAACGAGGCAATCGGGATGGCGAAGCAGCAGCGTCAGAAACGGAATTATCTCAAAAAGCAGGGAATCTCGATTTCCGGAACGGAGCGATTAATCGCGGAGGAAGGGGAAAGCGGCAAACCCGAGCTGCTCTCGCCTGAATCGATGTCGCTTGAATCGATAATCCGTTATTTGCGCCAATGGAAAAATACCGTGCAGGAAATGAGCAAGCAAATCCGTCATCTGGAGAAGGAATTGAAGGATAAGGAGGAGCGGCTGAGCGAGCTCGTTGAAACGAACGATCGGCTGTCCAGGGAAGTGAACGAGGTACAGACGGACTACCAGGTCGTCAATGATGACTACAAGGCATTGATCCGCATTATGGATCGGGCGCGCCGGCTGGCATTCCTGACCGAGGAAGCGGAAGAGGACAGAGCCAAGTTCAAAATGGACGCCAACGGAAATCTCGAACGAATCGAATAGCAGCATCCCAACCCGCGGGGCTATCCTCGCGGGTTTTCCTTTGGTATCGTTATAGCAGATAGGGGAATAGAAAGGGATTGCATATGAAACCTACGATTGCGGTGCTGGGAGGAGGCTCGATCGGCTTGCTGCTGGCCGGCAGGCTTCAAGCCGCGGGACAGTCCTGCGTGGTCTGGACGAAAACCCGCAGCCAGGCCGAACGAATTCGAAGAGAAGGCTTAGGGGTGGATGAGGGGGAAGGAACGCCTTCGCAGCGTCTCTCGATTGAAGCTGTCCCATGGGAGGATGCGGATACGTTCGAAGAAGGGGTCGTTCTTCTGGCCGTCAAGCAAACCTCGCTTACGGCGGAGTTCCTGAGCCGTCTGGCCGTCGTTGTGCCGCCCTCCGCGACGCTTGTGGCTTTACAGAACGGAGTCGGCCATGAGGCTTTGCTGCGCCGGGCGCTGCCGGGAAGGACGATTATCTTGGCGGTGACGACTGAGGGCGCGCTGCGAATCGACGATACGACCGTAAGGCACACCGGCCGCGGGGACATTCGCCTGGGAGACGACGGCAAGGCGAATCCGGAAAGCCTGAGAAACGTGGAAGGAATGCTGAAAGCGGCAGGATTTTCCGTTTTTCTGTCGAAAGAGTTGGGTATCGAGGTGAAGCGCAAGCTGCTGATCAATGCTGTCATTAACCCTCTGACGGCGATTTTGCGCATTCCCAACGGAGGCCTTACGGAAACGCCCGAGCGCATGGAGCTGGCCCGTGCCTTGTTCGATGAAACGTTCAGCATATTGAGCGAGTATGGCGTGGATGAACAAGAGGCATCCTGGGACACCGTTATGCGCGTGTGCGCGGCAACCCGCGACAATCGCTCCTCCATGCTGCAGGACGCGGTCATGGGCAAGCCGACGGAGATAGATTCGATCAACGGAGAAATTGTGCGATTGGCAGCCCGGCTCGGCCGGGACGCGCCGTGGAATCGCGCGGTGACGGCGCTCGTCAAGGCGATTCATTAAACACGGAGGAGAGGTGACTAATGAGCTCCATCTGGCATGCATTGATCAAGAGCTACGCCTTGTTGGCCACGATACCGGTTGTGCCGTTTATCCTCGTCTATCAGTTCATGAAATTCAAAGGCGCGGATCGCAAGAGGGCTATCCGGCTCGCGATGGATGTTACGACCCCATTCCTGTTCGGCATCGTGGGTTACTTGCTGAACTCGCGCTTACATACAAGCTTCGGGCCTTTCTTCCTTCTGCTGGTGATGCTCATCGGAGGGGGACTGATCGGCAACGCCCAGAATCGGGTAAGAGGCAAAATCGAACCGCAAAAGCTGCTCAGAGCCGTCTGGAGGTTGTCGTTCTTCGGTATGTCGGCGTTATATCTCATTCTAATGCTGCTGTTGATTCTGTTCCCGGTCAAATCCGCTTAAGTCCGGGCCGGGGAGCGGGAAGCCGCTCTGCAAACCACGCGAGCGCGTTCCATTTTTGCAACTATGATTTTTTAAGTTGCAAACCTTTTGACGATCCGATCACACTTGTGTAAAATCGATTCTGATAGCACAACGACAGATCGGGGGAATTCTCCCTTTGAATACGACCTATTTTAAGGAAACCAATCCTGTTTCATTGGCGGAACGTTATAGATTAGAAGATCCTGAAGTTCTGGCTCTGTTCGGAAGCCATCCGGCCGCGCCCGGAGCTTGGGAAGACAGAGCCGCACGGCTGGATGCCGCGGCTGGCCGCAGAGCCGATCCTCGCCGGGTTGCGGCGGCCATCCGAGATTATCATCGCAGCCTGCCGCCTTCCGACGCCGTGGACAGATCGCTGACGAAGCTGGAGCAAGAGGACAGCCTCGTTGTCGTCGGAGGACAGCAGGCCGGGCTCTTCGGCGGAGCGCTATTGATCTACTACAAGGCTCTTAGCGTTATTCAAGCCGCGAAGGAGGCCGAGCAACGGCTCTCCAGACCCGTCGTTCCCGTCTTCTGGATTGCCGGAGAGGATCACGACTTTGACGAAGCGAACCATGCGAACGTGCAGGCGTCGGGCGGAGAGGTGAGACGCGTAAGGATCGAACGCCCGGAAGGTCCGAGGCTTGCGGTAAGCCGTACGCCGCTGACGCAGGAGCAATGGGCTTCCGCCCTTCAGGAGCTGGCCTCCCAGTTGCCGGACACCGAGTTCAAGCCCGGTCTTCTCGATCGGCTTCAAAGCCATGTGGCCGACGCGCCTTCGCTCAGTCTGGCGTTCGCGCGATTGCTGGTCGACTGGTTCGGAGGTCAAGGGCTCCTGCTGCTTGATGCCGACGATCCAAATCTGAGAACATTGGAAGGACCGATGTTCCGGGAGTTGATCGAACGCAACGATGACCTGGAAGGGGCGCTGAAGGCCGGCGAGCGCGTCGTGCTGGACAAAGGCTTGTCGCTGCAGGCCGAGATCGCCCCGGACAGCGCGAATTTATTTCTCCATCATGAGCAAGGAAGATTGCTTCTTCATAAAGAGAATGGCCGTTTCATCGACAGGAGGGGACACGTATCTTATTCCTGTCAGGAAATGCAGCAATTGACCGCGGATCATCCCGATCTGCTTAGCACCAATGCCCTTACTCGTCCGTTGATGCAAGATTATCTGCTTCCGGTGCTAGCAGCCGTTCTCGGACCTTCCGAACTGGCTTACTGGGGCATTCTTGGGCCTGCGTTTCGGGAATTCGAGCTTTCCGTGCCGCTTCTGCTGCCCCGTCAATCGTTTACCTTCGTAGAGGCCTCTATCGTGAAGCTGCTGGACAAATATTCGCTCTCCGTCCAGGAAGCGATAGAAGAGTGGGAGACGCGAAGGACCCAATGGCTGGGCGAGCAGGATGAATGGCAGCTGGAGGAGCAGTTCCTACAGGTCAAGGAGCAGTTCAAGGCACTGTACGCTCCTGTGCTGGACACCGTAAGTCAATTGCAGCCGGGGCTGGCCAAGCTGGCCGAGAACAATCAGGACAAAATCCTGGATCAGATCGAATATTTGCAATCGCGCTCCTCGGATGCGATTGCCAAGCGTCATGAGGCATCTCTGCGGCAGTGGGACCGAATCAGGCAATCGCTGACGCCGCTAGGCAAGCCTCAGGAAAGGGTATATGGAACGGTGCACTTCTTGAATCGTTACGGACCCGGTTGGCTGTCTCTATGGGAGAGCGTACCGTTCGACGCGAACGGCGGCCATCGGCTGGTTGACGCTGCGGCAGCGATCTGAAATACAAACGAATAGTTGGAGGAATGAATGATGAAAACCGCTTTGAAAAGTGTGATTACCGATCCTTCGCTCGCGCCGGAAGGCAAGCTGAAGATTGACTGGGTTCAGGCGCATATGCCCGTCCTGAACCAGATTCGCGAGGAGTTCGAGCGCGATCAGCCATTTAAAGGACTGCGAGTCGCTATCTCCCTGCACCTGGAAGCCAAAACCGCTTATCTTGCCAAGGTCGTTCAGGCAGGGGGAGCGGAAGTGGTTATTACCGGCAGCAATCCGCTGTCGACGCAGGACGATGTGTGCGCGGCTCTCGTCGAGGACGGCATCGCCGTATACGCCAAGTACAATCCGGACCCGCAGGAATACAAGGATTTGATGGTGCAAACGCTGGAAACGAAGCCCGACCTCATTATCGACGACGGCGGCGACCTCGTGTCGATTCTTCACTCCGAGCGTCAGGACCTGCTCGCGCAGGTGCGCGGAGGCGCGGAAGAGACGACAACGGGAATTCTGCGGCTGAAAGCGATGGAAAAGGACGGCTCCTTGAAGTTCCCGATGGTGGCGGTCAACGACGCTTTCTGCAAATACTTGTTCGATAACCGTTACGGAACCGGCCAATCCGTATGGGACGGCATCAACCGGACGACGAATCTGGTCGTAGCGGGCAAAACGGTTGTCGTTAACGGCTACGGCTGGTGCGGCAAAGGCGTTGCGATGCGCGCGAAGGGGCTCGGCGCGAATGTCGTCGTGACCGAGGTGGATGCGATCCGCGCTGTTGAAGCCTACATGGATGGGTTTACGGTGCTGTCTATGGCGGAAGCCGCCAAGGTAGGCGATTTCTTCGTGACGGTAACCGGGAACAAAGACGTTATTCGCGGTGCGCACATCGCCGATATGAAGGACGGAGCGATTCTCTCCAACGCCGGTCACTTCGATATTGAAGTTAATCTCGTCGAACTGGAGGCCCTCTCGGTATCCAAGAGAACCGTTCGCCGCAACATCGAGGAATATGTCCTCAAGGACGGACGCAAAATCTACGTGCTGGCGGAAGGCCGCCTCGTGAACCTGGCCGCCGGAGACGGACATCCGGCCGAGATTATGGATATGACGTTCGCCCTGCAAGCGATCGCGCTGCGATACGTCAACGAGAATTACAAGGAGATCGGCAGCAAGGTCATTAATGTGCCGTATGAGCTCGACGAGCTGGTCGCTCGCACGAAGCTGCAGTCTCTCGGCATTCAGATCGATGCGCTGTCCGAAGAGCAGAAGGCTTATTTGCAAAGCTGGACGGCTCACTGATCTTATTGGTTCGATCCTCCCGCCCGCTCCCGCGGCGCGGGTTTTTTTGTGAAAAACTCCACTATAACACCAGACTTTTGAGGGATGATACAGTAGAGGGGGAGGTGACCGGATTTATGAATACATACAAAACAGCAGAATTAGCGCACAGCGTCGGCGTTCATCCTAACACCATACGGCTTTATGAGCAGCTTGGACTTATTCCAAAGCCGGAACGGAAAGCGAATGGTTATCGCGTTTTTACGGATTTTCATATGGAGCAGCTTAAATTTGCGAGAACGGCTCTACAGGTCGAGGTATTGCAAAATGGCCTGCGTAAACAAGCAATCGAGATCATTAAGACTTCTTCTGCCGGAAATTTTGACGAAGCTATTCATCTGACGGAGCGTTATTGCCAACAAATAATAAGAGAGCAAAGAAACGCCGAAGAAGCGATAAGGATTGCAGAAAAGCTGTTGTCGGGTGAAAACCAAGAGCCGAGCGACGCTATTCTGGTCAGAAAAGAAACGGCCGATCTGCTGCAAATCTCAATAGACGCCTTAAGAAATTGGGAAATGAATGGTTTATTGACTGTGAAACGAAAGCAAAACGGTTATCGTGTGTATTCCGATGAGGATATCAGGCGGTTGAAAATCATACGTTCTTTACGCTGCGCCAATTATTCTCTTGCAGCAATCCTGCGGATGCTGAAGGCTTTGTCCAACGATCCCAAAGCGGACATACGAGAAGCAATAGATACACCCGAAGAATATGACGGCATTATCTCCGTATGCGATAAGCTGCTTACATCCCTGCAATACGCCGAGAAAAACGCTCGGATAATGCTCGCCCGCCTGGAGGAGATGAAACAGCAATTTACACCAAACCCTACACTTTAACACCAGACTTTGCTCTGGTGTTATTTTTATTTATGCAAATAGAGATTTAGGAGGGATTTGGCAACGTGGAAACCACGATCAGGGTAGAAAACTTGAGCAAGTCTTACGCCGGCGACCAAGCAGTCGATCGTCTCAATCTATCGATTGGCCGCGGTGAAGTGTTCGGCTTGCTGGGCGCAAACGGCGCAGGCAAAAGCACCGCCATCGAGTGTATGTTAGGCACCAAAAAACAGGACGGCGGAACGGTATCTATATTGGGGATGGATCCGCTTAAAGAACGAAAAGTTCTGTTCGAGAAGGTCGGCGTTCAATTTCAAGAAGCCAATTACCAAGAGAAGATAAGAGTGGCGGAGCTTTGTAAGGTCACGGCATCCCTGTACCGAGCTGCCGTGGATTATAGGAGCTTGTTAGAACGGTTTGGGCTTGCCGACAAGTTGAAAAGCCAAGTAAGCGAGCTTTCGGGAGGACAAAAGCAACGACTGTTCATCGTTCTTGCTTTAATTCCAAATCCGGAGGTTGTTTTTTTGGACGAGTTGACTACCGGGCTTGATGCGAGAGCGAGGCGGGAGGTGTGGAAAAGTCTTTCCGGCTTAAAAGCAAAAGGGTTAACCATTTTGTTGACCTCTCACTTCATGGACGAGGTGGAGGCTCTCTGCGACAGGATCATGATTCTGAAAAAAGGGAAAAGCATTTTTTGCGGGACGGTGCAAGAGGCGGTTGCGGCCAGCCCTCACGAGAAATTCGAGGATGCGTATCTTTGGTATACAGACGAGGAGGAGCAAGAAAATGAGAGCGTTTAGGGCGCTGCTCCAAACAGAGTGCAAGCTGTCGCTGCGCGGGATGGACATGTTCATCTTTGCGATCTGCATGCCTGTCGTCGCGGTGATCATCTTAGGGGCGGTTTTCGGAGATAGGCCGGCTTTCGATGGCGCAGCGTATTCCTTCCTGGAGCAATCCTTTGGAGCGGTGGCGACAATTGCGATATGCGCAGGGGGAGTGATGGGCCTTCCACTGGTGGTTTCCGATTACCGAAACCGAAGGATACTCAAACGCTTTAAGGTAACGCCGACCGGTCCCGCACTTATCCTGGCCGTACAAGTTGTCATTTACGCGATCTATTCCGTTGCTTCGCTTATCCTTGTTTATTTGACGGCAACCGTATTTTTTGGTTATCAATTTCCTGGCTCCTGGCTAGCCTTTGCAGGCGCATACTTGCTGGTCATGCTGTCCATGTTCAGCATAGGACTGCTGGTGGGCGGACTGGCGCCAAACACGAAAATCGCAAGCGCTTCAGCCAGCCTGCTCTATTTTCCGATGCTCGTTTTCTCCGGAGCTACCTTGCCTTATGAGGTTATGCCTGCGGCACTTCAGAAAACAGCCGATCTGTTGCCGCTGACACAGGGGATTAAGATGCTGAAAGCCGCTTCACTTGGCATGCCCATGGATAGCGTCATCGTTCCCGTAGTTGTAATGATCGCGCTAGCTATGATATGTACGAGTATATCTCTTCGCTTTTTCAAATGGGAGTAATCCAAGGATCGGCAACATATTCCTTTTCTGGTGCGTCTATTGGGAATAGAACAAGAAAAGGGGAGATTATGGATGAAGGGAATCAGGAGCAACGCATGGTACAAAGGGTTATGTTATGCGTTGGCGGCACTCGCTTTGCTGGCGGCGCTGACGGGATGCAGCTCGAACGCGAAGGACTCGGATGACGCCGCCGATCCCGTTGCGAATCAAGCAGCCGTGGCGGAAGCGGAGCAGCTGAGCCTCGCCGATCAGTCGTCCCGCGCGGAACCTTCCTCGGCGCCGGCCGAGGGGGCGGGGGGTGCGGCATTGTCCGAGGAGCAGAACGCTTCCTTAAGCGGCGGCGGGATCGGACCTATCGCGGATGCCAACGCGGGATACGGGCGTCAAGTGATCTATCGGGCGGATCTGGTCATGAAGGTGGAGGAGTTCAAGACCGCCGAAGAGCAGCTGCTTAACCTGATTCACCTCGGCGGGGCTTACGTTCTGCAGTTCTCCGACAGCCGCAATACGAACGAGATCGGCGCGTCGTACGTGATCAAGGTTCCTTCGGAGGGCTTCTCCTCCTTCCTGGAGAAGCTGCAGAAGATCAAAAGCTTGAAGTTCGAGCGCGAGGTCAAGGGGAGCGACGTAACGGAGGAATTCGTAGATCTGGATGCGCGGCTCAAGACCAAGAAGACGTTGGAAGCGCGGCTGATGGCCTTCATGGATAAGGCGGTGAAGACGGCCGATCTGGTGACCTACTCCAACGAGCTTGCGCAGGTTCAGGGGGAGATCGAGCAGATTGAAGGCCGGATACGGTATCTGAAACAGAATGTGGCCTTCTCTACCGTAAGTCTTCGTTTATACCAGCCATCCGGCCTGGAGGAGGTCAAGGAAGAGTCGGAGAAGAAGAGCGGCTTCGGAGAGCGAATGTCAAAGGCGCTCTCCGGAAGCCTCAGCGCTTTGGGTCAAGTGGGAGAAGGCTTGCTTGTAGCGATCGCTGCCATACTGCCGGTGCTGCTCGTTGCCGCGATCGTGGGAGTGCCTGCGTACTTCGGGCTCCGCAAGCGCAGCCGCGCGCGACGCGAGAGATCGGCGCACAATCGGAGGGCCTGGAATAGTTCCCGGGAATCAACCGAGTCCGACTCCTCCGCCGACTTGCCGACAGAGGAGTCGGAGGAGTCGCCGAGGCGAGAGTTGCCCCCGAAGATGACCGATTCGCAAGAGGAAGATCGTTAATCTCATGAAATATTTTTTTGAAAATCCTGTCCTTTGGGCAGGATTTTTATTTTTGTTCGCGAATAATCATCATAAGTGGTTCAAAGTGGTGGAAAGTGGTGAAGAATGGGGGGGGTGTGGAGAGCTTATGTTTTTGGGGGAATTTCAACATACGATCGATGACAAGGGAAGAATTATTATCCCGGCGAAATTCCGCGAAGCTCTCGGCACGGACTTCATTATCACCCGTGGACTGGACAACTGCTTGTTCGTCTATCCCCGCGAGGAGTGGGGGCAGCTCGAACAGAAGATCAAGAGCTTACCGTCGATGGCGGCGAATGCACGCGCGTTCTCACGGCTGCTGTTCTCGGGCGCGTCTGAATGCGAATGGGACAAACAGGGCAGGGTAAACGTGCCCAACCATCTTCGCGATTACGCCAAGCTCGACAAGGAATGCACCGTAATCGGCGTCTCCAGCCGGGTCGAGATTTGGGATAAAGCGACCTGGGAAGAATATTCCCGGCAGTCCGCCGAATCCTTCAACGAAATTGCGGAGAAGCTGGTCGATTTTGATTTTAACTTCTAATTCGTTAACAACATCCTTACCCTACATAAAAGAGAAAGACGGGCCCATTGTACGGGTACCGGGAGGCTTCAGCTATGTTTCACCATGTAACCGTGTTAAAGGAACAATCCGTAGAAGGGCTGAACGTCCGGCCGGACGGCATCTATGTGGACTGTACGCTGGGCGGCGCCGGGCATAGCGAGCTTATCGCGTCTAGGCTCGGGCCCGAGGGCAGGTTGATCGCGCTCGATCAGGACGATGCCGCGCTTGCGAATGCGCGTATCCGGCTGGCTCGATTCGGCGACATAGTTACTTTAGTGAAAAGCAATTTCCGGTACCTGAAAATGGCGCTGAAGAGCGCAGGCGTGCCCGAACGGGACGGCGTCCCGCAAGTCGACGGCATCTTGTTCGACCTGGGCGTGTCCAGCCCGCAGCTGGACGAGGCGGATCGCGGGTTCAGCTACAATCACGATGCCGAGCTGGATATGCGGATGGATCGCGAGCAGGCGCTCACGGCCAAGGAAATCGTGAACGGATGGGAAGAGCGGGAGCTCGCGGACATTCTCCGGGACTACGGGGAAGAGAAGTTTGCGCGCAAGATTGCCGCCAATATCGTCAAAGCCAGGGAGAAGACCCCCATCGAGACAACGGGCCAACTGGCTGAGCTGATCAAGAGCTCGATTCCGGCGGCGACGAGACGTACGGGACCGCATCCCGCGAAGCGGTCGTTTCAGGCGCTACGCATTGCGGTGAACGACGAGCTGGGGGCCTTCGAAGAAGCCCTCGCGCAATCGATCGATTGCTTGCGTCCGGGAGGGCGCGCAGCGGTCATCACTTTCCATTCTCTAGAGGACCGGATATGCAAGACGGCCTTTGCCAAGGAGGTTGCCCGGTGCACCTGTCCGACGGACTTTCCCGTATGCGTATGCGGAGGGGGAGACGGACGCTTGAGATTAACGCCGCGCAAGCCGATCCTGCCGACGGAGGAAGAGCTTGAGGTCAATCCTCGCGCTCGTTCCTCCAAATTAAGAATCGCTGAGAAGCTCGGGTAACCCCGAGACTGATATAGAACCTACTGAGAGGGGCACAAGTCATACATGGCATACTACGGTAACTTGGCGCTTCGTCCGGAGCCCAAAGAAGAGCAACAGGTCAAAAAGAATGTAAGAAACCAGACGGTCACCCAGAAAGTCGCGCGCAGACGATCCATCCCGATTGGCGAGAAGCTTTTGTATTTGCTGGCGATTGGGGTCGTCGTGTTTGTCGCCGGACTCATTATTTTCCGCTATGCGCAAATCTATCAGATCAACGGACAGCTTCAAGAGACGACCAAGGCGTTCAATCAAGCGACCGAGCAGACCAAGGAGCTTCAGGCTGAGGTGGAGCGAATGAAGGACCCGAATCGCATCAAGAAGATCGCTCAGGAGCGGGGCTATGTTCCGATCGAGGGCAACAGCATTGTCGCTTCGAAAGACGAGCAGAAGGCCGTGGCGCTGAAGTCGAAAGACGGCGCGGAATAAAGAGGGCCATGCGATGACACAAAGAATCAAACTAAGAACGCTGTTGGCGGGAGGGCTATTCACCCTCCTTTTTGTCGGTTTGATCATTCGCGTATATTGGGTTCAAGTCGTGAAGGCCGACTTCTGGACCGAGCAAGCGATGAAAATATGGAACACGAGCGAGACCATCCGGCAAGATCGCGGAATGCTGCTGGACCGGGAGGGCAATGTGCTCGCGGCGGACGCGGCTGCGTATACGATTGCCGTCAATCCGAAGCTGATCTCGGAGCTGGAAGCGAAGCATCCCGAGTGGCAGCTTGCCGACAAGATCGTCTCCAAGCTGCATGAGGTGCTGGGAACATCGGAAAGCAAGCTGAGAGAGATGATCACGGCGAAGAAGGAAAACGGGGAATACCTGCAGCAGAGGGAAATTCGTCCCGACGGCTGGAAGGTGGACAAGGCGGTGAAGGACCGCTTGTCTGAATTCCGGGACGAAATTCGCGGGCTGACGGGCATCAAGACGGACGTCGGCCTGTACTTTAAAGAAGAGCAGAAGCGCTATTATCCGAACGGCTCGCTCGCCTCTCATATACTCGGTTACGAGGACAAGGACGGAATTGCGATTCTGGGCCTGGAGAAAAAGCTGAATGAGCAGCTGAGCGGATCGTCGGGATACATCAAGTATCAGAGGGACGGGGCGAGAACGCAGCTTCCGAACGGAGAGGTGGAATACAAACAAGCGGTGGACGGGAAGAACGTCACGCTAACGATTGACCGGGACATTCAGTTCTATATCGAAGAGGCGCTGCGGGCGGGTTACGAGAAATACAAGCCGATCAGCATTACGGCCATCGCGGCCGACCCGAACACGATGGAAATTCTCGGTATGGCCAGCTTGCCGGACTTCAACCCGAACACGTATTGGGAAAAGGCGCAGGATCAGGCGTCGTTCCGTGACAATTCAATCCAATCGGTATATGAGCCCGGCTCGACGTTCAAGATCGTTACGCTCGCGGGCGCGGTGGAGGAAGGCCTGTTCGATCCGAATGCTTATTACAAGTCCGGCTCCATCGAGTACAGCAAGAAGGACAGGCCGATCAAGGACCACAATAACGGGGTCGGCTGGGGCGAGAACGGCATGATTACTTATTTGGAAGGTCTGAAGCATTCCAGCAACGTCGCCTTCGTAAAGCTGGGCTATCAGATGCTGGGCAAGGAGCGTCTGATCAAATACATTAACGATTTCGGCTTCGGTCAGAAGACGGGGATCGATCTGCCCAACGAGGTGTCGCTGCCTTACAGCCTCGATTGGCCTTCCGAGGTGGCGACCGCGACGTTCGGTCAAGGGAAGGTGCTGGTTACGCCTATTCAGCAGGTTGCGGCGGTCGCGGCGGTGGCGAACGGCGGCAGACTGATGCAGCCGCATACCGTCAAGTCGATCAGCGATCCGAATACCGGCGAGAAGGTCGTCATAGAGCCGAAGCTTGTCCGTCAGGTAATCTCCCCGGAAACATCGCGCAAAGTCGGCGAGTATCTGGAGACGGTCGTAAGCGATCGGGATATCGGAACGGGGAAAATCGTGTACACGCCGGGATACCGGATTGCCGGAAAAACGGGGACGGCGCAAAAGGTTACGAAGGACGATAAAGGCGGCTACGCCAAAAACAAATATGTCGTATCCTTTATCGGATACGCGCCGGTCGAGAACCCTAAGGTCGTGCTGTACGTCGTCGTCGACGAACCGAAGATCGACAATGCCGGGGGCGGCTCGGTCGCCGGTCCGATCTTCAAGGAGATCATGATCAAATCGCTGCAGAAGCTGGGTGTCCAGCCGGAGCTGGACGAGGAAGAGAAAGCAAAGGCGGCCGACTCCGAGAAGAAGGTAGAAAGCGGGGATTTGACGGCTAGGGTGCCGGACGTGACCGGCATGACCGTGACTCAGGCGCGCGATCTGCTTAAGCAGCACTCCTTTCCGTACGGAGTGCTGGGTAAGGGGAACAAGGTTTTGCAGCAGCTGCCGAAGGGCGGCAGCGTGCTGCCGACGTCCCAGCGGATTTATTTTCTCACGGACACGAAGAAGGGCAACGTTCCCGATTTGACGGGATTGTCGCTGCGCGACGCGCTGGAGATGTGCTCGCTGCTTCAGGTGACCGCCACGGTCGAAGGCCAAGGGTATGTCATCGCCCAGAAGGCGGTGAAGGTAGGAGACAAATGGACGCTGCAGCTGACCCTCTCCCCGCAAGGGGAACCCGCTCCGCCGTCCCCTCAGGCCGAGGATCCCGACGGGGACGCCGGCGAAGAGGAATGAGGGCTTGTTCTAACCCGCTTGCTCCGGGAATAGTCTGGAACTAGGCGAAAGCCTTGCAGACGTTCCCGGTGGAGGGGGTTTTTTCTTTATGAAGATTTCTCAGGTGACGGTTCGCAAAAGACTCTATATTTTAATGGTCTGCGCCGTCATCGCTTTCGCAGGTTTAGTGCTGAGGCTGGGCTATGTGCAACTGCTGATCGGCGGGGAAATCACGAAGAAGGCCGAGGATTCCTGGAGGCGCAATATCCCGTTCGAGGCTAAGCGGGGGGATATTCTCGACCGCAACGGCACGAGGCTTGCTTACAATATTAGTTCGCCGACGGTATATGCGATTCCGGTACAGATTACAGAGAAGCGGGAAACCGCGAAGAAGCTGTCCGGGCTGCTGGGGATGAATGAGGACGCCTTGTTCGCTTTGCTGTCGAAGCGGGCTTCCAGCGTAGAGCTTAAGCCCGGCGGCCGCAAGATGACGACGGAAAAGGCGCAGGAGATTCGGAATCTCGGCCTGCCGGGAATCGTCGTATCCGAAGACAACAAGCGATATTATCCTTACGGGAGCCTGGCCGCGCACGTGCTGGGCTTTACGGGAAGCTACAACCAGGGCTTGACGGGACTTGAGCTTCAATACGATCAGCGGCTTACGGGTTTAAGGGGCAGCGTCTCCTATTTGTCCGATGCGGCGGGCAGGAAAATGCCGCAGTCCTCCGACAACTACGTGCCGCCGCAGGACGGCCTGTCTCTCCAGCTGACGATCGACCAGACCATTCAATCGGTCGTGGAGAGGGAACTCGATCAAGCGATGCTGCAATATCAGGCGAACAGCGTCATCGCCATCGCGATGAACCCGAATACGGGGGAAATCTATGCGATGGGCAGCCGCCCGACGTTCCAGCCGGATAAGTACCAGGAGACGCCTCCGCAGGTGTACAACCGGAATTTGCCGATCTGGATGACATACGAGCCGGGGTCAACCTTCAAGATCATCACGCTCGCTGCCGCCATTGAGGAAGGCAAGGTCAACCTGGAGCACGAGCATTTCTACGATCCCGGCTTCGTCGAGGTTGCGGGGGCCAAGCTCAGATGCTGGAAGAAAGGCGGACACGGCAGTCAAACCTTCCTGGAGGTTGTGGAAAATTCCTGCAACCCGGGGTTCGTGGCGTTAGGCAACCGACTGGGCAAGGAGAAGCTTTTTTCCTATATTCAGGACTTCGGCTTCGGAAGAAAGACGGGCATTGACTTGAAGGGAGAGGAGAACGGCATTCTCTTCAAGCTTAGTCGGGTCGGTCCGGTCGAGCTGGCGACGACCGCATTCGGGCAAGGCGTCTCCGTGACTCCCATCCAGCAGATTACGGCGGTGTCCGCAGCCATCAACGGGGGCAAGCTCTACAAGCCGTTTGTCTCCAAATCCTGGGTGCAGCCGGAAACGGGCATTCTTCTGGAGGAGACGAAGCCGCAGGTGGTCAGGCAGGTCATCTCTCCTGAAACCTCGAAAAAGGTCAGGGAAGCGCTGGAGAAGGTGGTGGCCCAAGGAACCGGGGGGAAAGCCTTTCTGAACGGCTATCGGGTCGGCGGCAAGACGGGGACGGCTCAGAAGGTCGTCAACGGCCGCTATTCCAATGATGAGCACATCGTCTCCTTTATCGGCTTCGCGCCGGCGGACGATCCGCAGCTTGTCGTCTATGTGGCGGTCGACAACCCTCAGGGCATACAGTTCGGCGGCGTGGTGGCGGCGCCGATCGTGCGGAATATTATGGCGGACGCCTTGCCGTATTTGGGGGTGAAGCCGCGAACCGTTCAAGTGGAGAAGGAGTACAAGTTCGGCAGCGGCGAGCCTCGTACGGTTACTGTGCCTAATCTCGTGGGCAAAACGGTGTCGGACATTTACGAGGACATGAACTCGAACTTTCAGCTGGCTTCGTCAGGGAGCGGTACGACGGTCGTACGGCAAGCGCCGGTCGCCGGTTCGAGGGTCGAGCAGGGCTCGGTCATCCGCATCTACCTTGGCGCTGCGGATTAAACTTTTCCAATCCTCTTGAATGAAGGGCCTTCGTTGGACCATAATGAGTGTACATTGCATAACCGAACGTCAGGAGGCCGTTAATCTATGAATTTACGAGAACTGTCCGAACAACTTCTTATCTCCCGGATCGTTGGAGATTCCGAAGCGAGCATACATAGCCTGGAGGCGGATTCGCGCAAGGTTCGGTCGGGCTGTTTGTTTTTCTGTCTGCCGGGACACACCGTCGACGGTCACGATTACGCGGAGCAGGCGATCGCCGCAGGAGCGGCAGCCCTGGTGACAAGCCGGGAGCTGCCGATAGGCGCCCCCCAGCTCATCGTGCAGGACACGCGCCATGCCTTGGCGATTCTCTCGGATTACTATTACGGCCGGCCTTCCAGTAAGCTGAGACCGATCGGAGTGACGGGCACCAACGGCAAAACGACGACGACCTATCTGGTCGAGAGAATCTGGGCGGATGCGGGCGTGTCCGCGGGAGTTATCGGAACGATCGAGACCCGTTACGGGGGAAAAAGCTACCCGATGTCGGGAACGACTCCCGACGTGCTGGAGCTGCAGCGGATTTTAAACGGAATGGTGGATGCGGGGACGGAGCGCTGCGTGATGGAGGTTTCCTCCCACGCGCTGGACCAGGGCCGTGTGAAAGGCTGCGACTTCCGTACCGCGATCTTCACGAACCTTACCCAAGACCATCTCGACTATCACGGCACGATGGAGGCGTACGAGGCGGCGAAGGGGCTGTTCTTCTCCCGCCTGGGCAACGCGTATGCCGATGATCCCGCAGAGCGGAAGTATGCCGTCCTGAATGCAGACGATGCGGTGTCTCCCCGTTTTGCCAAGCTGACCGCGGCCGAGGTGCTCACGTACGGAATCGAGAATAACGCGGACCTGCGGGCTTCCGAAGTGCGGATTACCTCGGGAGGAACGTCCTTCAGGCTGGATTCCCACTTGGGCAGCCGCGAGGTTGAGCTGAGGCTTGTCGGCAAGTTCAATGTTTATAATGCGCTTGCTGCGTTGGGGGCAGCGGTCTGCGAAGGCATTGCCCTCGACGACGCGCTCTCCAGCCTGAAGGACATCGCCGGCGTGCCGGGGCGCGTGGAGCCTGTGGATGCGGGTCAGCCGTACGCGGTAATCGTGGACTACGCGCATACTCCGGACGGCCTGGAGAACGTGCTGCGCACGGTCAGGGAGCTTACGCAGGGCAGTGTCATCTGCGTGTTCGGCTGCGGCGGCGATCGCGATGCCAAGAAGCGCCCGATCATGGGGCGGATCGCGGCGGAGCTCGCCGATCGCATCATCGTGACAAGCGACAATCCGCGGACGGAGGACCCGCTGCTTATTCTGCGGGATATTCAGGTCGGTTTAAGCGAAGCGGGAGTGTCCGGGGACCGATACGAGCTGGAGCCCAATAGGCGGGCGGCAATTGAAAAAGCGGTTGAAATGGCAAGCCCCGGAGATGTAGTATTGATTGCGGGGAAAGGCCATGAGACGTATCAGCTGATCGGCGGAGTCACGCATGATTTCGATGATCGCCTCGTGGCGAAAGAAGCGATAAGGAGTCGAATGCAGTGATACAGGCAACAGTTCGCGAGTTGGCCGAATGGTGCGGAGCGGAGAGGATCGGCGGCGGTTCCGAAGACGACGGCTTGCGGCTGACCGGCGTGTCGACCGATACCCGCAGCATTCGCGAGGGACAGCTGTTCGTTCCCTTGAGGGGCGAACGCTTCGACGGCCACGAATATATTCAGGCGGCGAAGGATGCCGGAGCTTATGCGGCTCTGTGGGATCGATCCGTTCCGCTTCCGGAAGTCGAGCTGCCGCTCCTTCTCGTGAAGGATACGCTAGCCGCTTTACAGAGACTGGCGACAAGCTATCTGGACGCCGTTCTATCGGCACGGATAGTAGCGGTTACCGGCAGCAACGGCAAGACAACGACGAAGGATCTGATCTCCTCGGTGCTGATGACAAGATATCTTGTACATAAGACCGAAGGAAATTACAATAATCATATCGGATTGCCCTTAACGATACTCAGCGCCCCGGCGAATACGGAGGTGCTGGTGCTGGAGATGGGCATGAGCGGCTTCGGAGAGATTTCCTTGCTTTCGCGAATGGCCCAGCCGGATATCGCGGTCATTACGAACATTGGGGAGTCCCATCTGCTTCAGCTCGGCACGCGCAGGAATATCGCCAAGGCCAAGCTGGAGATTGCCGACGGGCTACAGCCGGAGGGCGTGCTTGTGTATTGCGGCGACGAGCCGCTAATTGCCGAGGAATTGGCTGCGCTCAAGCTGCCTGAGGGCACAAGGCGAGTGACCTTCGGGGAAAATACGGGCAACGACTGGGTTGCGCGATATATTCGCGTTACGGCGGATGGCACGCAATTTACGGCGGCCGGACAGACGGAGACGGCCTATGAGCTGCCGATTCCGGGTCGGCACAACGCGATCAACGCGATGGCTGCCATTGCGGTGGGACGGCTGCTCGGCGTGTCCCAGGAAGGGATTGCGACCGGACTCAAGCAGGCGAAGGTGACCGGCATGCGGATCGAACGCAGCGCCGCCTGGAACGGGGCGGTCATTCTGAACGACGCCTACAACGCGAGTCCGACCTCCGTTCGCGCGGCAATCGATCTGGTCGCCGGTCTGACCGGCTATCGGCGCAAGTGGGTCGTGCTCGGCGACATGCTGGAGCTCGGCGATTCCGAGGCGGGACTGCATGGCGGGATAGGCCGATATTTGGACGCTTCGAAGGCAGGGGGCGTGCTGCTGTACGGCTCGCTGTCGCGCCATACATGGGAAGAAGCGAGCGCGAATTATGACGATGGACAAGTGCGGCATTTCACAGACAAGTCCGCGCTTGCGAAAGCATTGCTAGAACAGTTGGACGGGGAAGATCTGGTTCTCGTCAAGGCATCGAGGGGTATGAAAATGGAAGAAATCGTAACGGAGCTGCAGAAAGGGGGCAGGGGATAACGGCATGGATTACACATCGGTACTTTGGACGCTGGGCGTATCGTTCGTCCTTGCGGTCTTGTTCGGCCCCCTGTTCATTCCACTGCTGCGCAGACTCAAATTCGGTCAGCAGGTTCGCGTCGACGGACCCGAATCCCATCTCAAGAAGTCGGGAACGCCGACGATGGGCGGTATTATTATTCTCGTCGCCCTTACGTTGGCGTTTCTGAGATTCGCGGACGGAGGGCTGCAATACTGGGCGCTTCTGACGGCGTGTCTGGGCTTCGGTCTCGTCGGATTTTTGGATGATTATATCAAAATTGCATTCAAGCGCTCGCTTGGCTTGACGGCCAAGCAGAAGCTTTTTGGACAACTGCTTTTTTCCGGCGTATTTTGCTTTATACTATATCGAATGGATCATAGTACGGTCGTAGGCGTTCCCGGTACCGATTGGTCGATCGATCTCGGCTGGGCGTATTATGCGCTCGTCGTGGTCATGTTCCTGGGCGCGACGAATGCCGTCAATTTTACTGACGGGCTGGATGGACTGTTGGCCGGGACAAGCGCCTTGGCTTTCGGCGCATTTGCCGTCATCGCCGTAGAAGCTACGCAGCCGCAATCGGCAGTGTTCAGCGCGGCCGTCGTCGGCGCGGTGCTCGGCTTTCTCGTCTACAATGCGCATCCCGCCAAAATATTCATGGGAGATACGGGATCGCTGGGGCTGGGAGGCGGTATCGCCGCCGTCGCGATTCTGACGAAGACGGAGCTGCTGCTGGTTGTCATCGGGGGCGTGTTCGTTCTGGAGATGCTCTCTGTTATTATCCAGGTGGCATCGTTTAAGACTCGCGGCAAGCGGGTATTCAAGATGAGTCCCATTCACCATCACTTCGAATTGTCGGGATGGTCGGAGTGGCGCGTAGTCACGACGTTCTGGTTCGTCGGCCTGCTGTTGGCGGGCGCCGGGCTGTTGCTGTTCAAAACAAGCTGAGCGATTAAAGATTAAGGGGCAGAAGATGAAATGATGCAGTTGACAAACTACCGGGGACGGCCGGTCGTCGTTCTCGGCTTGGCCAGGAGCGGCGTGGCCGCCGCCAAGCTGTTTCACGGCGTAGGCGCGCACGTCGTTGTGAATGACAAAAAGGAGCGGGATCAATGCCCCGAAGCCGATGAACTGGCGGCTTTGGGCATTTCTGTTGTGTGCGGCCATCATCCGGACGGGCTTGTTACGGAACAGACGGCTCTGCTTGTCAAAAACCCGGGAATTCCGTATTCGGCCCCGCCGATCGCCGAAGCGCTGCGGTTGGGCGTCGAAGTGGTGAGCGAGGTTGAGGTTGCCGGCCTTTTGTCTCCTGCGCCTATCATCGGGATTACCGGCTCCAACGGCAAGACCACGACGACGACGCTGACCGGCGTCCTGCTGGAGGCAGCCGGTCTCAAGCCGCTTGTGGCGGGCAATATCGGGCGTCCGCTGAGCGAGGCCGCCGGAGAGATTGCGGAGGACGGCTGGCTGGTTGCCGAATTGAGCAGCTTTCAGCTGAAGGGAACGTCGGACTTTCGTCCGCGCATCGCTTGCTTGCTCAATATCGCCGAGACTCATCTTGACTATCACGGCACGATGGAGGATTATGTCGGGTCGAAGGCGAAACTGTTCAAGAATCAGACCGCCGAGGACGTGGCGATCTACAATAGGGACGACGAAACTTGTCGGCGCTTGGCGGAATCGTTTAACGGGCGCGCGTTTCCGTTCTCGGTTACGCAGATGCTGGAGACGGGCGTGATGATCGTTCCTCCGTATGCGGAAATCCGTCCGACGGACGGTGAAGAGGACGAGGAAGCAGAGCGCTGGATCGTCAGCCGGGACGGTCAGGGCAAGGAGCAGCGTATTCTGCGCGTAGACGAGCTGGGCATTCCGGGCCGGCACAATGCGGCCAACGCCCTGGCCGCCATTGCGATTGCGCTGGCCGCAGGGGCCGAGCCCGAGCTGCTTGCCGAGCCTTTGCGCGCGTTCCGCGGCGTGGAGCATCGTCTGGAATATATTGGAGCCTATGGCGGCGTGAAGTTCTATAACGACTCCAAAGCAACCAATCCGATGGCCACGACGATGTCGATTTTATCGCTTCCCTCCCCGCTTATCCTGATTGCGGGAGGCCTGGATCGGGGCTCGGATTACATGGAGCTTCTCCCCGTATTTCGCGACCGTCTGAAAGGGCTGGCTGCGATTGGGGAGACAAGAAGGAAGATCGGACGCGTAGCGGAGCTGTCCGGTTTAGCGAACGTGAAAATCGTCGAACCTGTAGAGGACGCCGAACAAACGCTTCGTCAAGCCGTACGGGAAGCTGCAGCTATGGCCGAGCCGGGAGACATCGTGCTTCTGTCTCCTGCTTGCGCGAGCTGGGACATGTTCCCTTCCTATGAGGTTCGAGGCCGCATTTTTAAGCAATCGGCGCATACGTTGTAAGAGGGGGCATGTCCCCACTCTTGCGATTCGTGAGGTGTCCGGTTCATGGCCAAATCCCGTTCCGTACCCGATGTATGGATGATCGCCGCAACGCTCGGCATACTTGCCATCGGCGTTGTTATGGTATACAGCGCCAGCGCTGTAGCGGCTTTTCATGATTACGGGGATTCTTATTATTATGTCAAAAGGCAGTTGATCTTCGCCGCCCTCGGAATTGTTTCCATGTTCGTCATGATGAACGTGGAGTATACGTTCTGGCGCAAATGGGCCTTGCCGGCGCTGCTGGTTTGCTTCGGGTTGCTCGTCGTCGTGCTGATTCCCGGGCTGGGCGTTGTCCGGGGCGGAGCCCGCAGCTGGCTGGGCATCGGATCCTTCGGCATTCAGCCGTCCGAATTCATGAAGCTGGCTATGGTATTTTTTATCGCCAAGCTGCTGTCGGAACGCCAAAGCCAGCTCACGCATTTCTCCAAAGGTTTGCTGCCGCCTCTCGGCATATTGGGGGCGGCTTTCGCCCTCATCATGCTGCAGCCGGATCTGGGCACCGGAACCGTCATGATCGGAGCCTGTCTGCTCGCGATTTACGTTGCGGGCGCCAAGCTGTCTCACCTGGCCGGACTCGGCATGCTGGGCGTTGCGGGCCTGGTGGGCCTTATTGCGGCTGCGCCCTATCGCTTGCAGCGGATTACGGCGTTTCTGGATCCCTGGCAAGACCCGCAGGGCGCCGGCTACCAATCGATCCAGTCGCTGTATGCGATCGGACCGGGAGGGCTCGTCGGACTCGGATTGGGGATGAGCCGTCAGAAATACAATTATTTGCCGGAGCCGCAGACGGACTTTATTTTTTCCATATTGGCGGAAGAGCTCGGATTTATCGGGGGCTCCTTGCTCATTATGTTGTTCTTGCTTCTTATCTGGCGAGGCATGAGAACGGCCATTACGCTTACCGATCCTTTTGGCAGCTTCCTTGCGACAGGCATTGTCGGCATTTTTGCCGTACAGGTGCTGATCAATATCGGCGTCGTTATAGGTCTGCTTCCGGTTACGGGAGTTACGCTGCCGCTCGTGAGCTACGGAGGCTCGTCGCTTACGCTACTTCTTACAGCTTTGGGCATTTTATTGAATTTATCCCGTTATTCGAGGTGACTTTCATGCGTGTCGTGTTAACCGGAGGAGGTACCGGGGGACACATCTACCCCGCGCTGGCCATAGGCCGCGAAGTATCGGAGAGACAACCGGGCTCGTCATTGCTTTATATCGGGACGAGTCGCGGCTTGGAAGGCCGAATCGTGCCGGAGCAGGGCATTGCGTTCGAAAATATAACGATTACCGGTTTCAGACGTTCCCTATCGCTGGAGAATGTGAAAACCGTCATGCGATTTCTTAAAGGGGTACGTCGCTCCAAGGAGCTGCTTCGTCAGTTCAAGCCGGATGTCGTCGTGGGTACGGGCGGGTATGTCTGCGGTCCCGTCGTATACGCGGCCTCGCGTCTGGGCATTCCGACACTGATTCACGAGCAGAATGTCGTGCCTGGACTCACCAATAAGTTTCTTAGCCGCTATGTGGACGGAGTCGCAGTCAGCTTCGCCGAATCCGCCAGCCATTTCAAGAATTGTTCGAACGTCGTTTACGCAGGCAATCCTTGCGCGACTCGCGTGCTGCATGCAGACGGACGTCAGGGTTATGAATCCTTGGGCATGAAGCCGGGTACGCCCTTTGTGCTGATCGTGGGGGGCAGCGGCGGAGCAAGAGCGCTTAACGACGCGTTTGTTCGAATGCTGCCTTTGCTCAAGAAGCTCCCGGAGGTTCATTTTGTATTCGTGACGGGAGAAAGATTTTACAAGGATGCTGAGGATGCGGTAAGAAGAGAACTTCGCGAGGGTACGGACCGGGTCAAGGTGCTGCCCTACATCGGCAACATGCCCGACGTATTGGCGGCATCGTCTTTGTACGTGGGCCGCGCAGGAGCTTCCTTCCTGGCGGAGGTGACGTCTCTCGGATTGCCGTCGCTTCTTGTTCCGTCGCCGAATGTCACGAACAACCATCAGGAGGCGAATGCCAGAAGCCTGATGAATGCCGGGGCCGCGAACATGATTCTTGA
The DNA here is from genome assembly GCF_042651945.1 of Cohnella boryungensis. Classification (NCBI taxonomy): domain Bacteria; kingdom Bacillati; phylum Bacillota; class Bacilli; order Caryophanales; family Paenibacillaceae; genus Cohnella; species Cohnella boryungensis. The sequence goes on from NZ_JBHSED010000040.1 coordinate 199,342, forward strand.
GCGTGAGTTGAGCGGAGAGGCGCTGTTCGCCGGTATTGACTCGATCATGGGAGATCGGACGCGTAGGGATGCCATGTCCGAATCTTCTCGTAATCTCGGTATGCCAGAGTCGGCTGCCATCATTTATGATCAGATCGTTGGCTTGCAACGCAAAAGATAAACGAGCTTCTTCGGAAGGATTGCCAATGGGCGTTTGTCACCACCCCTGCCCAGCCGTCATAAGATACAGCGTGATCGTGACTGTCGACCCGAGAGTTCAGGATACGACGGCAACGCGCAGCCCCGAAGGACGTAGGGAGGATATTGTCATGCAGCAGTTGGTTGCTGAGCTGGAGCAAGCGGGAATCGGAGAAATACGCTTGAGAGAACCGTTGTCCAGGCATACGACCTGGAAAATCGGCGGACCGGCGGATTTGCTGATTATTCCGACAAGCGATGAGGAGCTTGAAGCAGCCTTGCGCCTATGCGCTCGCCATGGAGTGCCATGGACCGTGCTGGGCCGGGGGTCCAATACGCTGGTGTCAGACAAGGGAGTCCGAGGGGCAGTCATCAAGCTCGGCGAGGGCTTCGATGAGGTGCGGTTCGATGGCGATAGGGTGAGCGCGGGAGCATCTTATTCGTTCATCAAGCTGTCCGTCATGGCCGGCAAGGAGGGGCTAACCGGACTGGAGTATGCGGGAGGAATTCCAGGCTCGGTAGGCGGTGCCGTCTATATGAACGCCGGAGCTCACGGCTCCGACATTTCACGTATCTTACAGTCCGCTAGCGTCGTGTGGGAGGATGGGAAGCTGGAAGTGCTGGGAAACGAGGAAATGAAGTTTTCCTATCGCCATTCCATTCTGCAAGAACGGCGGGGAATTATTACCCGTGCGGTGTTTAAGCTCGAACATGGGGACCGCAAGGAGATTGCGGCGGCAATGGCCACGTATAAGGATCGCCGGCGTCGTACCCAACCGCTGCAGATGGCTTGCGCGGGCAGCGTCTTTCGCAATCCGCCGAACGACCACGCCGCAAGGCTGATCGAGGCGGCAGGCTTGAAAGGGCTGCGAGAAGGAGCGGCCGAAGTTTCCCAACTGCACGCCAATTTTATCGTTAACCACGGCGGCGCTAAGGCTGAGGACGTCCTTGCCTTAATCAGGAGAGTGCAGCAAATCATCGAACAAACCTATGGAATATCGCTTGTGCCGGAGGTTCTCTTGATGGGTGAGCGGTAACCCGGAGGTGAAACCCTTGGACAATCTGGTGATTGAAGGCGGCTATCCGCTTTCGGGCACCGTCCGTATCCATGGAGCCAAAAATGCCGCTTTGCCGATACTTGCCGCCAGCTTGCTTGCGGAGGGAGAGGTGAAGATTCGCAACGTCCCGAGGCTTCTAGATATCGAGGTCATGCTGGACATTTTGCGGGATCTCGGGTGCAAAGCCCGGCATCAGGATACGGTGGTGACCGTGGAGACGGCAGTTGCGACATCCTCTCACATTCCGGAAACGCTGATGCGCAAAATGCGTTCCTCGGTATTTCTGATGGGGCCTCTTCTTGCGAGATTCGGAGAAGTACAGCTTTATCAGCCCGGAGGCTGCGCGATCGGGGAGAGAAAGATCGATTTGCATCTGCGCGGCTTGGCTGCACTGGGTGCGAGGATCGAAGAGAAGGGAAGCAGGATCGTCTGTTCCGCCCGCCGTCTGCACGGAGCCGAGATCAGCTTGGATTTTCCCAGCGTCGGGGCGACGGAAAATATTATGATGGCGGCTGTGCTGGCCCGTGGAAAATCGACGATTATCGGTGCGGCCAGAGAGCCGGAAATTCAAGATTTGCAGTCTTTCCTCAATCGAATGGGCGCGCAAGTGAGCGGAGCCGGAACGGACACGATTACGGTTGATGGAGTCGAGCGGCTCTACGGATGCGATTTTCAAGTTATCCCCGATCGGATCGTGACCGGAACCGTCATGGTTGCAGCCGCGGCCACGAGGGGAGAGGTCACGCTTGAGAATACGCAGCCCGCGCACCTCACATCGCTTATTCACGTCCTAAGGCGCGCAGGTGTTCAAATCGAGGTTGGCAATGATATAATGAGTGTCGGTGCATTTAAGAGGCCGCTGGCCGTTGATCGCATCGTCACGTCGCCTTACCCGGCATTTCCGACCGACATGCAGGCTCAGGTCATGACCTTGCTGGCTTTGGCAGACGGTGTCAGTGTGCTGAAGGAAACGGTATTCGAAGGCCGATTCAAACATGTGGAGGAATTGTGCCGCATGGGGGCCGACGTGAGGGTTGATCTGAACCATGCGTTCATCCGGGGGGTTCCGCAGCTTTTCGGCACGACTGTGGAAGCGACGGATCTTCGGGCGGGAGCGGCGCTTGTCGTAGCCGGACTGGCGGCGCAAGGCCGCACAATAGTAGAGCAGGTTCATCACATTGATCGTGGATATGATCGAATCGAGGAGATGTTCCGCAAGATTGGCGGCAGCATCACCCGAGAGGTTCACAAGAGCAAGGTTTACAGCTAACGGTGACGGTCCCCTGCGGCAGAAGTCTTTTCCGCTGCGGGGCTTTTTACTAAAGTTTATAGGACAAGCAGGCGATTGACGCCGACGGGAGGGACATTCGTGAGCGAGAGAATACCTGCGTTGAAGAGAGAAGCGGAGGCGCCCAGAACCAGGCGCGGGAAGAAGCTGCTGAGACTCGTCATCGCTCTTGCGGTCATCGTTTTGATCGTGCTGTTCTTTCGGTCCTCTCTGTCCGAAATATCCGAGATTCGAGTGGAGGGCACAGAATTCGTCAGCCGCGAGGAGGTCATTCGGGAGCTCGGGGTTTCTCCTGGCGATTCCTTCTTTTTTCCCGGAACCGGGAAGCTGAAGGCGCGCCTTGAATCGCTAAAGCCGATAGAGAGCGTCCAGATTACCAAGAACTTTCCCGGCGTGCTTCGCGTCGAGGTGAAGGAGTATCCTCAGGTTGCGGTGCAACTGGCGGCGGACGGCAAAATGTCGGCAGTTCTGGCCAACGGCCTCCTGTTTCCGATGCCTGAAGGCAAGCTGCTGGATAAGCCGATCCTGTCCGGCTGGCAGCCGGGAGATGCCAACCTTACACTTCTGTGCAGCGTGTTGGTCAGTCTTCCCAATTACCTTCTGGCAGATTTGTCGGAAATTCATCCGGATCCATCGACCTCCTTCCCGGACCGAATCAAGCTGTTTACGCGTTCTCGCTTCGAGGTCACTACCGCGATTCATCTATTGGAAGATAAAATTGCGTATCTGAGCGATATCGTGCAAAACCGCGAGCCGGGCAGGATAACAATGTTGGAAGCGGACTATTATTCGTCTTATTCGGCGGAAAATGTTACAGAAGAGCCCCAGTAAGCCGATAAACTTAAGGAAAAGGGCCCTACTCAATACATAAAAAGAATGCTAGAATTTCATTTATGGGTGATTGAGGTAACATTCACAAAGCTTGATGTTCATCCAACAAGTACTAATTAAAAATATTGTTGAAAAAAGAGGGAAAGTCCCGCGAATGTGGAATACATAGAGGATGCATCCCTTGTACGCAGCTATTTTCATCGATCTACGGGAGGTGCCACCGGTTGAGCAACAACGACCTCATCGTCAGCCTGGATATCGGAACTTCGAAAATTCGGGTGATTATCGGGGAGATCAGCAACGGGGCCATTAACATCATTGGCGTCGGTTCCGCGGATTCAGACGGAATTCGTAAAGGCGCCATTGTCGATATTGACCAAACCGTGCAGTCCATCCGCAATGCCGTCGATCATGCCGAACGCATGGTCGGTATCGGTATCAGCGAAGTTTATGTCGGAATATCCGGCAATCATATTGCATTGCAGACCAATCACGGAGTCGTTGCAGTTTCCAATGAAGACAGGGAAATCGGGGAAGAAGATATCGAGCGCGTGCTGCAAGCGGCCAAGGTCGTCGCTTTGCCGCCTGAACGCGAGATCATCGGACTCGTACCCAAGCAATTTTTAGTAGACGGTCTTGCAGGCATTCAAGATCCGCGAGGCATGATCGGCGTTCGGCTTGAAGTCGAATGTACGATCATAACCGGAACGAAAGCGGCAGTGCATAATCTGATGCGCTGTGTCGAGAAGGCAGGATTGAAAATATCCGGTCTTATCTTGATGTCTCTGGCGTCGGGAATGATGGCGCTGACCAAAGACGAGAAGCAGATGGGAACCGTGCTTGCGGACATCGGAGCGGGTTCCACCACTTTGGCGATTTTCGAGGGCGGCAGCCTGTCGGCCGTCTCTACGCTTCCGATCGGCGGAGACTACGTCACGAGCGATATTTGCTACGGCTTGAAGACGCAGACGGAGCACGCGGAGAAAATCAAGCTGAAATACGGCTGCGCGCGAATTGACGATGCGGCGGAGGACCAGAAGTTTAAGGTGATGCGCGTCGGGAGCAACATGGAGAAGGAGTTTTCTCAATTTGACCTCGCGAACATCATAGAGCCTCGCATGCAAGAAATTTTTCAAATGATACGGCAAGAAGTGAAGAGACTCGGATATCATGACAAGATTAACGGTTACGTTCTGACGGGCGGATCGGTTTCTTTGCCAAGCGTTCTGCCGCTGGCTCAGATCGAATTGGAATCCAACGTCAGAATCGCCGTTCCGGATTATATCGGAGTCCGTGATCCCTCCTTCAGCAGCGGTGTCGGCATGATTCAATATGTCACGAAATACGTTCGAACGCGCGGCGCAGTCGGACCCAAACGTGCTCCTAAAGCTAAGGCGACAACGGCTAGCGGCACGGTTGCGGCACCTAAGCCTGGCATAGTTGAATGGTTCAAAAACATGTTTAAAGAATTTATTTAAGCCGCCGCTTAGGAGAGAACCATTCAAGCGAAGCAAGGAGGAGTAAGCAAATTATGTTGGAGTTTGATTTTGAATTGGAACCACTTGCGAAAATAAAGGTCATCGGAGTTGGTGGCGGCGGCAGCAACGCTGTGAACAGGATGATCGAAAACGGCGTCAAGGGCGTCGAATTTATTACCGTTAATACGGATGCGCAGGCTTTGCATCTTACGAAATCCGAGCAGAAGCTGCAGATCGGGGACAAGCTTACAAGGGGGCTTGGAGCCGGAGCCAATCCTGACGTGGGAAAGAAAGCTGCTGAAGAATCGCGAGAATTCATTACGAATTCGCTGCGTTCAGCGGATATGGTGTTCGTCACTGCAGGTATGGGTGGCGGTACCGGGACAGGGGCAGCTCCTGTCATTGCAGAGCTGGCCAAGGAGTGCGGCGCGCTGACGGTAGGCGTCGTTACCCGTCCTTTTACATTCGAAGGCCGCAAGCGTTCCACGCAAGCGGAATTGGGAATCGAGGCTCTCAAAGAGAAAGTCGATACGCTTATCGTTATTCCTAACGATAGACTGTTGGAGATTGTCGACAAGAAGACGCCGATGCTGGAGGCGTTCCGCGAAGCGGATAACGTCCTTAGGCAAGCGGTTCAAGGCATTTCCGACTTGATTGCCGTACCTGGACTGATCAATCTCGACTTCGCCGATGTCAAGACAATCATGTCCGAACGCGGCTCCGCTCTAATGGGGATTGGACAAGCTTCCGGTGAGAATCGGGCCATGGAAGCCGCTCGCAAAGCGATCATGAGCCCTCTTCTTGAGACATCGATCGAGGGTGCACGCGGCGTCATAATGAACATCACTGGCGGCTCGAATTTGAGCCTATACGAGGTCAATGAAGCGGCGGAAATCGTCATTGCCGCATCCGACCCGGAAGTGAACATGATTTTCGGAGCGATTATCGACGATAACTTGAAGGACGAGATTAAGGTTACCGTTATCGCGACGGGATTTGAGCACAAAGGCCCAGCACGCCGTTCGGTGAGCCCGGCTGCATCTGCGCCGCAGCCTCAACAGGAGCAGTCCGGCACTGCCGAACCGCGCCAGACGAACAACCTTCGCCCGTTCGGCAACTCCGGCGTCTCTAACGATCAGTTGGATATTCCGGCCTTCTTACGCAATCGGCCTCGCGGCGACCGCTAGACGGCATAATCATTAAAGCAAGCTTAGACCTCGGTTTCACTACATTGTGGAGCTGGGGTTTTTTGTTGTTCTCATCGACAAAAAAAGGCTTTGAAGCTCGGCAAGATTAGACAGACTCCGAAATCGAAAGCGGCTATACTGGGTTCATCCGTCCCGGCCTGCATATCCCGATATCCAAGCTTCAGGCGATGAAGGATGGGGGAGACTCCCGCCATGACCGTATACGTCGATCTTGTGTTTTTAACCAATTTGGCCGTTGACAGCACCGTACTAATGACAACCGCCAAGGTCAGACATCTAAGACCAACCCGAACGCGACTGTTTGGAGCCGCTTTGCTTGGGGCTCTTTATGCGGCAATGATGTTCTGGGCGAATATTCCCTACCTATACTCCTTCGGAGTTAAAATATTCGTCTCTGTTCTTATGGTGCTGCTAGCATTCGGTTACGGAGGTCCGTTGAAGTATATTCGCGTCTTTACCGCTTTCTACGTAGTTAATTTTGCGACGCTTGGCGGTGTCATAGGCCTGTCCTTCTTGCTACGCTCGGCAGATTCTCCTTGGGGGGCAATATCGTATTCGGAAAATGGGGGATTAATTCTAGAGTGGCAGATGCAGCTAAGCTTATTTGTTGTTGCTCTTCTGATCTCGATATGGATGTTTCGAAGCGCTGCCGCAACTAGTCGCAAGAGACAAGAGTTGGAACAATTATTCTGGCGAATCGAAATTCATATCGGTGACGGAAGATGGACGATGAAGGCATTGCTCGATACCGGAAATCGATTGTACGATCCTTTGACACGAATTCCCGTCATGATCGTGGAGTCGAGTGTCTGGGAAGAGCAATTGCCTGCAGGATGGGTTAAGCGGTTAAAGGATGAGCCGCCAGACCGGCTGATCTCCGAGCTTGACGTCGGTTCGCCGGAGCCCTTCGAATGGGCAAGCCGTTTGCGATTGGTCCCTTACCGGGCAGTCAACGGCTCCAGCAAGCTGATGCTGGCGATTAAGCCGGACAGCGTAACGCTGCTGCGGGATGGTCATCCTCCAATTCAGGTCAGTCGTGTGCTCATTGGTTTAGATGGAGGCACTTTGTCATCCGAAGGAACTTATCGGGCTATCATCCATCCGGATATGGCCCAGGCCGACTCTGCCTCGTCGTCGGCTCCATCTCAACCTGCGTGACAGGAGGTTAGCCGTAATGTTCGTTAACTTGAAATTGAGGTCCCAGCTATCGTTTTATCGCCTGTTATTCTGGTTCGGCTGGAAGAGCGAGGAAGTGTATTACATTGGCGGCAGCGAAGCATTGCCGCCGCCGCTCAGCAGAGAAGAGGAGGAATACCTGCTGGAGCGGCTGTCCACGGGAGATGCCGCGATTCGGGCTATGCTGATTGAACGGAACTTGCGTCTAGTCGTCTATATCGCCCGCAAGTTTGAAAACACAGGCATTCATATCGAGGATTTGGTATCGATCGGGGCGATCGGACTTATTAAAGCAGTCAACACGTTTGATCCGGACAAAAAGATCAAGCTTGCTACCTATGCCTCCAGATGCATTGAAAACGAGATTCTCATGTACCTAAGAAGGAACAGCAAGACGAGGACCGAGGTTTCCTTCGATGAGCCGCTCAATATCGATTGGGATGGCAATGAATTGCTTCTGTCAGATGTGCTTGGAACAGAGAATGATACGATTTACCGCAATATCGAGGAGCAGGTCGACCGCAAATTGCTTCATAAGGCGTTAGACAAGTTAAGCGAGCGTGAGCGAACAATTATGGAATTACGGTTCGGTCTCGCCGATGGTGAAGAGAAGACGCAGAAGGATGTCGCGGATCTTCTTGGGATTTCACAATCCTACATTTCTCGGCTGGAAAAGCGCATTATCAAACGGCTGCGTAAGGAATTCAACAAAATGGTTTAGAATTATAAGAAAATTCGGGGTTCTCGAACGTTGGAATAAAAACCCCCTTCCCGGAGATACTTTACAATAACGCTGCTCCCCGGGAGGAATTGCCTTGACCCGTAACAAAGTGGAGATTTGTGGAGTGGACACCTCTAAGCTGCCCGTTCTCACCAATACCGAAATGAGGGAGTTATTTCTCGCTCTGCAAACCCAAGGAGAAATATCCGCCAGGGAAAAATTAGTAAACGGAAACCTGCGTCTCGTGTTAAGCGTTATTCAGCGGTTCAACAATCGCGGAGAATTCGTGGATGATCTGTTTCAAGTCGGATGTATCGGATTAATGAAGGCGATTGACAACTTCGATCTGAGCCAAAATGTTCGTTTTTCCACGTATGCCGTGCCGATGATTATCGGGGAAATTCGTCGCTACCTACGTGACAACAACCCGATTCGCGTATCCAGAAGCTTGCGTGATATCGCCTACAAAGCATTGCAGGTCAGGGATCAATTGACCAACCAGCATTCCAGGGAACCGACCATCCTGGAAATCTCCGAAGTGTTGAACGTATCCAAGGAAGATATTGTCTTTGCATTGGATGCCATTCAAGATCCTGTATCGTTGTTCGAGCCGATCTATCATGACGGAGGGGACCCTATATTCGTCATGGATCAGATTAGCGACGAGCGGAACAAGGATATCCAGTGGATAGAGGAGATTGCTTTACGCGAAGCGATGCGGAAGCTAAACGATCGTGAAAAAATGATCTTGTCCATGCGATTTTTCGAAGGCAAAACGCAGATGGAAGTGGCCGACGAAATCGGAATCTCTCAAGCTCAGGTTTCACGGCTCGAAAAGTCGGCAATTCAGCAAATGCAAAAGCACGTGAAAACCTAGACAACAGCATAATTGCAGCACCAAAGGGGATGAGTTGCTCATCCCCTTTGGCATTGTCCCGGAATCCCCTGTGCCATCCTCCTTTGGGCCATTATCCCACTCGCTCAGTTTAGCCGCTCCCTGTCCCCCCCCCCTTCCCGTCGCCCCTTCTCTACCTCATTCCTTCAATCTACTCTCCCGTTTTGCAGTCTTACGGCCGTTATCCCGTTCGTTCAGGACGTAAATATGCGGCTGCGTTGCAAATCAAGTATCTGAAACCTTCAGTCGGGGCTTCCTGAGCGCATGGGCTTGCTCGGATTAGCTTCCGATCGAAGCAGAAAAACTCACTGAGGTGAGGTTTTTAACAGCTTAAAAGTCAGCCGCTTTAGAGAAATCAGATAGGTAGCTTTTCCTTTTAGATGGATAAGAAGCTAAAGCGAATACGTGTCGGTGAGTTGAGGAATCGCTTCATTATTTTGGCATAGGTTTAAGGAAGTAAATAAGCAGTCCTCCATTTGTTTGGCAGATAAATGACGCAGGCGGAGATTGCTTTAGGCGCTTCTAAGGTACTCGTGGTAGGTTATTCTCCTTTGAGCCGAAAGATCCATTCGACCCGTTAGCTGAGGGTATGTCAGGGTGGGAAAAGAGGCGCAATATGTGAGTAATACATTAAAGCAGTAAGGGTGAAACCGGAGGTTCACATTGAAGCAGAACTGATCCAGATAGGACTGCAAGTGCTTTGGACCAATACCGCTAAAGATGTAGTTCATCCAAGCAGACGCTTGTTCTCCGATTTGGATTAGCTGCCTGTGCCGATTTCGACTAAATTTCAGCAGGACGGTGTCGATATCCTTGGTTTCCGGGCTGACATGATCCCGGATAAAGAGGCGGCTGCCTAATGGAGTTACGCGATCGTGAACAAGGTGACGATCTGAAACTTGTTTGATTTTCAGATGCGTTACTTGATGCTCGTTGTCCAGCGAGGCGCCAATCAACAGAGGCTGCTCCTGCGGATGCCTAAAGATGGTGGGGTTGTAGGGCCGGCCGTAGACGCCGCAATTAATGCGAACGATTCCGCTCAGCAGCACCTTAGAGTCGGCGGACGACATCGCATGACGTATTTTGTGACACATCAGCCAGGCGGTTTTGTAGGTTGTGCCAATCAGGGTTGACAGGCGAAGAGCGCTAATCCCGTTCGGCTGGGCATGCAGAAATAGAGCCTGGAACCATAAGCGCAGCGGTGTCCTGCTGCCCTCCATTATCGTGCCGGCAATAATGGAGGTTTGCGCACGGCAAGATTGGCATTCGTATAAAGGAAGCGTTCGGGTGCGAATGAAATAGTAACCCGCATGCTGGCAGCGAGGACATCGAAAACCCTCTGGCCATCTACTGGCGAATAGGGCGTCGATGCAAGTTGATTCCTTGTTGAAGTAATCGCAAAATTGCTCGAAAGTGAGGCTGTTTTCCATGTCGACCACCACCCGAATAGGAACATTTGTTCTCTTTTATTTTATGCTAAAATATGTATTTTTACAAGAGGAAAAACATTTTAAAGTGCATTTTTAGTTGATTAAGAGAGCGGGACTCGTTCTGAGCCAACGGGATAATGGCCCCAGGGAAAAGCGGATAGACAATCAACTAGGAGAACTGAGCGAAGGGGATAATGGCCGTAAGTGCTAAACAGCTTAACGACGACTGAACAAACCGTACATTTTTTCCGAACCGATCATATATTAAAGAACAGGGTACAAATGCCCGGTCGGACGGAGGAGCGGGGATGAAAATATCCGATTTTCAGACGAAGGACGTCATTAATATCGTGGATGGCAAAAAGCTGGGGCAAGTCAGCGATCTGGAGCTGGATTTGCGGCAGGGCCGCATCGATTCTATTGTGGTGCCGACCTCAACCCGGCTGTTCGGGATGTTCGGGGGAGGCCAAGACGTCGTGATCCCTTGGCGGAATATCGTTAAAATCGGGACCGATGTGGTACTCGTCCGACTGGACGACGCCAAGGTGTACCGGCTGGAGGACGGAGAGCAGCATTCGGGAAGATAGCGGGGCGGAGGCGCTTTCTTCCGATTGCGTTCCGGCTATGGTAAACTGGGAAGCGGAGGTGAGGGGATTGGAGCCATTTCAATTACCTAACGAAGATGATCGGTCTGCCTCGCTGCTGACATTCAGTACATGGGGCGAGGGAGAGCGGATTACTGCAGGATTCACGACAAGGCATGCAGGGAATGCGGCACTGCATGTAGGCGACGATCCCGAGAAGGTCATCCGCCATCGCTCGGCGATCGCAAGCGCGCTAAACTGGAAATTCGAAGCTTTCACATGCGCCGAGCAGATTCACGGAAACGACGTTCACGTTGTGACGGCCGAGGATGTAGGGCGGGGGAGAGACAACCGGGAAAACGCGATTCCGGATACGGACGCTCTTGTGACTGCGGAGTCGGACGTCTTGCTTGCGATGTTTTTCGCGGACTGCGTGCCTTTATATTTTCATGACCCCGTTACGGGGGCACTGGGCTTGGCCCATGCAGGCTGGAAGGGAACCGTAGCTGAAATAGCCGTTAGAACGGTGGAGAAAATGACGGAGGCGTTCGGCTCCGACCCTGCCAACGTCAGGGCGGCTATCGGTCCTGCGATCGGAAGCTGCTGTTACGAGGTGGACGAGTCCGTGTTGCGGCATATTCGTCCTCTGCTGGCTTCTCTAGGGCTGCCGGAGGGGGCGACTGAAGCCAATCCGATCGTTCAACCTAACGCAATAGGAGAACGAGCGCAGCTGGACTTGAAACATTTGAACCGACAACTTATGATAAAAGCAGGAATTATGCCGAGTCGCATCGAAATATCTTCATGGTGTACAAGCTGTCGCGCCGATTTGTTTTTCTCTCACCGCAAGGAGAAGGGGAATACGGGACGGATGATGAGCTGGTTAGGCAAGAAATCGAGGTGATCTTTTCGTGGGACTGCAAAACCGACTGCAGCTGGTGGAACAACGATTGGAGCAGGCCTGTGCGAGAAGCGGCAGACGGCGCGAGGATGTGCGGGTCATCGCCGTGACCAAATACGTAACGGCTAGAACGGCTGAGGCCGTCGTGCGGGAAGGCGTGACCCATATCGGGGAAAATCGCTGGCCGGACGCGAAGGCGAAGTGGGAGTCTCTCGGAAATGAAGCCATTTTCCATTACATAGGCTCGTTGCAGACAAACAAAGCAAAGGATGTCATCGGCAAATTCGACTATATCCATTCCTTGGACCGTATCTCGTTAGCGGAAGCGATACAGAAGCGTGCGCAAGCGCTCGACCTGAAGGTATGCTGCCTGCTTCAAGTCAATGTTTCGGGCGAGCACTCCAAGCACGGATTGGCTCCGGAAGAGGTAAAGCCATTCTTGGAGGAGCTTCGCAAATACGATCGCGTTAAGCCGGTCGGATTGATGACGATGGCTCCTTATGAAAGCGAGCCGGAAGCGACGAGACCGGTGTTCAGGGCATTGAGGCTGCTAAGGGATGATTTGAACGAATCGGCCGCTCTAAGCGAGCCGCTCACCGAATTGTCGATGGGGATGTCGAACGATTTCGAGGTGGCCGTTGAAGAAGGCGCCACTTGGGTGCGTTTGGGAACCGTGCTGGTAGGGAAAGAAGAAATAGAGGAGGGATAAGGATGGGTGTTATGAATCGATTTCTCAACTATTTGGGTTTGCAGGAAGAGCAGGAGCAAGAAGTGGAGCGCGAGCGCGCGGTCGATCAGGATGAACAAGAAATTGAAACGCCGACGTTCGAAACACGTAAACAATCAAGTAAGAACAATGTCGTTAGCATACATTCCCAGAAAAACGCCCGAGTTGTGCTCGTGGAACCTCGATCTTATGACGAAGCGCAGGAGATATCGGATCATCTGAAGTCGCGACGGTCCGTTATCGTAAATCTGCAGCGCGTCAGGAGAGATCAGGCCATTCGCATCGTGGACTTCTTGAGCGGAACCGTGTATGCCCTTGGCGGAAACATTTCCAAGCTGGGATCCGATATTTTTCTCTGTACGCCGGATTCCGTAGAAGTGTCCGGTACGATTACTGAGATGCTGTCCGAGGAATCCGCCGATTATCCCAAAATGAGGTGACACCAGGTTGGATCAAATAGAAAGCTATATTGGCATTCTGTATCGCATTTACTCTTACATGATCATTATTTACGTGCTCATGTCGTGGTTGCCTTCCGTTCGTGAAAGCTTTGTGGGAGAACTTCTGGGCAAGCTGGTTGAACCGTATTTAAGGCCGTTTCGCAGGCTGATTCCTCCGATTGGCGGCATGCTGGATATCTCTCCGATTGTCGCGTATTTCGCATTGGGATTTGTCGCACAGGGTCTTATCGCGGTCCTCAGATTCCTGTTCTAAGATAGGGGGTGCCCTATGACGCGTACGGAAATTTACGAGCATTTTCACCCGGATGAAAAAGCATTCGTGGACCGCGCCTGGGAGTGGGTCGAACGAGCCGCCGAACGTCACGAGACGAAACGGACGGATTTTCTCGACCCGCGCCAGGCGCATATTTTGTTTACTCTGGCCAATCGGGAGCCGGACGCGCAAGTGTTCCTGGGCGGAGGGAGCGTTCTGGCCGAGCGGCAAAGGGCGTTCGTTGCCCCGGATTACCGCGTACTCGACGCGGACGAGCTTGGAATCGTTGTGCTTGACATCACCTCCGACGATCGCAAAATCGCCGAGCTGGATCACGGCGATTACTTGGGCGCCTTGCTCGGTCTGGGAATTAAACGAGACAAAATCGGAGACCTCCATGTCAGCGAGGAGGGCTGTCATGCTTTAATTGCCGAAGAGATTGCAGATTTTCTCATCGGTCATATGAAACAGGCCCATCGCGTTGACGTGAGTGTCTCGCTGAGACCTCTGGCGGAGCTTCGCGAGGTGAAGGTCGAACTGCAGGAGCAAGTTCTCTCGGTAGCGTCGATGAGACTTGACGGCATTGCCAGCGATGTTTTTCGGCTTAGCCGGACGAAAATCGTCGCGCCGATTAAAGCCGGGCGCTGCCGGGTGAGCTGGAAGCCTGTGGAAGACCCCTCTCATTCCCTGCGAACCGGGGATGTCGTATCGATGAAGGGGTACGGCCGCTTCAAGGTGCTGGATGTGGAGGGCGTGTCGAAAAGCGGCAGGATTCGCGTGCGGGTCGGCAAATTTGTGTAGAACCCTAGAAGGAATTTTTCAGCTTTCGTCGAATTCAATTTCTGAATAGGACTGAATAGGCGATATGAAACACAGACATGGAATACATGACCAAGGAGGTGCACCGATGCCACTTACACCATTGGATATTCATAACAAAGAATTCGCCCGCCGCCTTCGCGGTTATGACGAAGATCAAGTCAACGAATTTCTTGACCAGATTATCAAGGATTACGAGGCGATGATTCGCGAGAACAAGGAATTACAAAATATGGTCGCCGCTTCCCAGGATAAATTGGGTCACTTCTCGAACATTGAAGAAACGCTGAGCAAGACGATCATCGTTGCGCAAGAAGCCGCCGACGAATTGAGAAACAATGCGAAAAAGGAAGCTCACCTGATTGTAAAGGAAGCGGAAAAAAATGCGGATCGGATTATTAACGATTCGCTTGCGAAATCACGCAAAATCGCGCTTGAGGTTGAAGAGCTGAAAAAACAGGCGACGATTTACCGCGCCCGTTTCCGCGCGTTGATCGAATCCCAGATGGAATTGCTGTCTCAGGACGGCTGGGAATCGCTGGACGGCCGCGAGCCTCGCGGGATTGAATCCTAGAGAATAGGCGTTCGCCGTTTGACAAATCTTATTCTAGAAAGTATAACTGGGATATGCGATTAATGCAGGAAGGTCGAAGACGGGAACGAGTAAGCGCAACATCCGAGCCCAGAGAGTTGGCGGTTGGTGCAAGCCAATGCAAGGAGAGCGCCGAATATCCTCCCCGAGACGCCCGCCGAATGCTGCGAGAACGGGTGACGTTATTGCAGTGAATAAGCGGAGCCGGTTGTCCCCCGTTATCGGGAACGCGCGTAACGCAACGACGATTCATCAGCCGTTAGCGATGCGCGTAGAGAGTTGTCGCCGTACTTCCTTATGGGAGCATCGGCGGAACAAGGGTGGTAACGCGAGCCGAGCTCGTCCCTTTCCAGGGGCGGGCTTTTTTATTTTTTCCAGAAGGGATGAATCGCGATGCAAAGAGTCGACGTTAAAGAAAAAGCCAGAGCCCGCGAGAAGCGCGTACTGGAGCAATGGAAGCGGGACGATACGTTCCGGCGTTCCATCGAAAATCGGGAAGGGAAGCCCAATTTTGTTTTTTACGAGGGACCCCCTACGGCCAACGGCAAGCCTCATATCGGCCATGTGCTTGGACGCGTCATCAAGGATTTCGTCAGTCGCTACAAAACGATGGCTGGCTACCGCGTCATCCGCAAAGCGGGCTGGGACACGCACGGCTTGCCGGTAGAGCTGGGCGTAGAGAAGCAGCTCGGAATTTCCGGCAAGCAGGAAATTGAAAAGTATGGCGTTGAGCCGTTTATTCTAAAGTGCAAGGAGAGCGTGTTCGAATACGAGCGCCAGTGGCGCGAGCTGACTGAAGCGATTGCGTATTGGACCGATCTCGACGATCCCTATATCACGCTGGACAACCGATACATTCATAGCGTCTGGCATATTCTGGCCACAATTCACGAGAAAGGGCTTCTGTACCGGGGACATCGGGTTAGTCCTTACTGTCCGTGCTGTCAGACGACGCTTAGCTCTCACGAGGTCGCTCAAGGCTACGAAGACGTGAAGGACTTAACGGCAACGGCCAAGTTCCGGCTAAAGGAATCTGGCGAGTACGCGCTTGCCTGGACGACGACGCCTTGGACGCTGCCCGCAAACGTAGCGCTTGCCGTTCATCCCGATCTGGAGTATGCGAGAGTGAAGCAGGACGGAGAAGTATACGTCGTGGCTTCCGCGCTGGTCGAGAAAGTCATGAAGGGCGAGTACGAAACTTTGGGTTCGGTGAAGGGAAGCCAGCTTGTCGGTCTTTCCTATGAGCCGTTATTCCCTTACGTGACCGTCGATAACGCCTATCGAATCATTGATGCCGAGTACGTCACCGATGCGAGCGGTACCGGGATCGTACACATTTCCCCGGCGCATGGCGAAGACGATTATCGGGCGGCCCGGCAGCACGATATCCCGATGCTGATGGTCGTGAACAGCGAAGGAAAGTATATCTCTGAAGTGACGGATCTGGCCGGCCGCTTCGTCAAGGACTGCGACGTGGACATCGTCAAGATGCTGTCCGAGAGAGGCTTGCTGTTCCACAAGGAAAGAATGGAGCACAGCTATCCGTTCTGCTGGCGATGCAAAACTCCGCTGCTGTATTACGCAACGGAAAGCTGGTTTATCAAAACAACTGCGGTCAAGGAGCAACTGATCGCGAACAATAAGACGATTGAATGGTATCCGGAGCATTTGCGGGACGGCCGTTTCGGCAAATTCCTGGAGGATCTGGTCGACTGGAACATCAGCCGTAACCGCTATTGGGGCACGCCGCTGAACGTATGGACCTGCGAGACGTGCGGCAAGGAAAAAGCGCCTCACAGCATCGCGGAGCTGCGGTCGCTGGCGATTGAAGAGGTGGCGGAAGAGATCGAGCTGCACAAGCCTTATGTAGACGATATTCATTTTCGCTGCGAATGCGGCGGCGTGATGCATCGGGCTTCCGAGGTCATCGACGTATGGTTCGACAGCGGCTCCATGCCGTTCGCCCAATATTTCCACCCTTATGGGGACGAAGAGAAGTTCCAAGAGCAGTATCCGGCGGATTTCATTTGCGAAGGCATCGATCAGACTCGGGGATGGTTTTTCAGCCTATTGGCGGTATCCACGCTGTATAATGGCAGAGCGCCTTACAAGTCGGTCATATCCACCGGTCACGTGCTGGATGAGAACGGTCAAAAAATGAGCAAATCGAAGGGGAACGTCATCGACCCTTACGAAATCATCGACGAGTTCGGTACGGACGCTTTCCGTTGGTCCTTGCTTGCGGACAGCGCGCCGTGGAACAGCAAACGTTTCTCGAAGGGGATTGTCGGGGAAGCGAAATCCAAAGTGGTGGATACGCTGGTCAACACGCACGCATTTTACGTGCTGTACGCCTCCATCGACGGCTACAATCCTTCTGAGCATGCCAAGGTGAAGTCCGGCAACAAGCTGGACCGCTGGATTGTATCGCGTCTGAACACGCTCATCCAGGAGGTCGTGAAGGGACTGAACGGCAATGATTTCCTCAACCCGGCCAAAGCGATCGAAGCATTCGTCGACGAGCTGTCGAACTGGTACGTGCGTCGTTCCCGCGATCGCTTCTGGGGCAGCGGCCTGACGGAAACGAAGCTGGCAGCTTATCAGACGCTGGGAGAGGTGCTGGTCACTTTGTCCAAGCTGATTGCGCCTTATACGCCATTCGTAGCAGAGGAAATTTACGGTAACCTGGGCGGCAAG
Source organism: Cohnella boryungensis (assembly GCF_042651945.1). NCBI lineage: Bacteria > Bacillati > Bacillota > Bacilli > Caryophanales > Paenibacillaceae > Cohnella > Cohnella boryungensis. The sequence goes on from NZ_JBHSED010000040.1 coordinate 216,638, forward strand.
GGAAGCGTGCATCTGGCGGATTATCCGCAAGCGGACGCCGCGGCAATAGACGCGGAGCTGGAACGGGAAATGGCCGCCGTTCGCAATATCGTAGAGCTGGCGCGCAACATTCGCAACGAAACCGGCCTGAAAACCCGCCAGCCTCTGTCCGAACTGCTTGTATCCCTGAGCGAGAGCTTTGATCTGTCCGGCTACGAGGAGATCGTGAAAGACGAGATCAATGTTAAAAGCATCACGCTCGTCAGCGACGACGGCAACTTCGTCAACTTCAGCTTGAAGCTGAACTTGAAGGTCGCGGGCAAAAAGTATGGCAAAAACGTCGGTCCGATCCAAAGCGCGTTCAAGGCCATGTCGAGCGAGCAAACAAGCAAAGTCGTTCAAGCGGGCAAGTATGAGTTCGTGTCGCCGGAGGGCGAGGCTTTGACTGTCGGGCTGGAGGAAATTCTTGTAGAGAAGGAGGCGAAGACGGGCTTCGCCTCCGCATCCGGCGGTGGTCTGACCGTCGCGCTCAATACGGAAATTACCCCCGAGCTGGAGCAAGAAGGCTGGGTGCGGGAGATCATTCGTGCCGTACAGGATACGCGCAAGAAGCTCGATCTGCCGATCGAGAAGAGAATCGATCTCGTGCTCGACGTAGATGCCGAACTGGAAGCGGCTCTTCGGGCGTTCGACCACGTGCTGAAGGACAATGTCCTCGTCAACTCCGTATCGTTCGGTAAGACAGGGGAGACCGATACCGTACAGGCCGGGGAAAAATCGATCGGCGTCGCAATCGTGACGGAAGCATAATTAGACGGGCAGTAAGCTAAACATAATAAGGAAAAAGAAAGACGAGCTCCAGGGCCGAAAGCGGGTCATTCCGCGATCGGCCGGGCTCGTTTTGCATTAGACAAGGTTGATCAGACAAGGAGAAGGACGCCTGAAGGGACGTGCGAGATGGGCGACAATCCCGGCAACAAAAGCAAGCCGAACACGCTTAGGGTCAAGCTTCGTCCGAAGGAGCCCGCTGCGGATTCGGCAGAGCTCCTCGCGGAGGAAACGAAGGATTTGAAGGGAACGCTCCGATTTTTGTCCGAGAAGCTGGAGCGGCTGTCCGTCGATATGGAGAAGGCGCAGCTAAAGGAATATGTGAATCTCATGCATCGCCCGTGGCAATTGATTTTTCGCAATTTTATCGCGGGGCTGTCGCGGGGCGTTGGAATCGCCCTCGGCTTTACCTTTTTCGCGGCTACGATTGTCTATTTGCTGCAGATTCTCGGCGCGTTGAACTTGCCGATTGTCGGGGATTACATTGCGGATATCGTAAGGATTGTTCAGCGCCAGCTGGAAATCAACCCTTACTAAGTTAAACATATCCCGTTATTCAAGCTCGTCCGGCTCAAGCAGCGGGACACCTTCGTGTTCAGCCATGTACCTGTGATAGGCGCGATTGCGGACAACCGATACGTGATGCCCCGTTATGTCCGTGGCGAGAAAGCTTTCCAACGGCTCGACGTAGCCGTCATTCTCCTCGGCTTCTATAGCCATATGATCGTAATCTTCTACATTGCCGCTCTCGGCCATGGCGGGACTGTTCGAGGTACCCCACGATTCGACGATCTGCCAGGCGTCTTCTCCGTCGAACCCGTTCTGCCCTTCCCGCTCGTCCAGACTTGTTCGTCCGAAGGGAGGCGAGAGGAAGGATTCCTCTGCCGGCCGATTGCGGGAAGGCTCTTGACGGGGCTCGTGCTCGATACAGTAAATCGCGGTCGGAAGAGCTTCCAATCGAGCTGCCGGAATAAATTTGCCGCAAGCGGCGCAGCGTCCGTATTCTCCCGTATCCATTCTCTCCAAGGCGGCGTTGACCCGCTCCAACCGGAATGCTTCTTTCTCCAGCAGGGCCAGATCTTTGCTTCGTTCGAACATTTCCGTCCCCGCGTCCGCAGGATGATTGTCGATTCCGGAAAGCTCCCCGGTGGAATCCCGATAAGAAGCCGCGAGGCCGAAATGGCCGTTGTCGTGTACCCGGCGCTCCAACTCGCCTTTTTCCTGCAGCAGCCGACGTTTCAGCGAATGGATTTTATCTTCGGTGAACTGCGACATCAGTCGATCCACTCCCTTGACATAGTTGGTTGAGGTTAGTTTACTCGGGACGAGGGTCTTTTACGTGCGGGAAAGACAGGGCATGTTTGGGCTTTCTGTCGATTTTTACTTGAGCTTCGTGGACGCTCCTTGGCGCAGTATGATAAAATCAACACGCAGGAGAATGAGATGAAGGGCGGAATAATGCATGCAACGTCGGGTATGGCCGGTTTGGGCCTATTACATAATCGCGGTTGTCGTCTTCATAGTCGATTATGTAAGCAAGAAAATCGTAAGTCACAACGTCGAGCTGAACACCGAGAGGATTCCCGTGATCGGGGACTTCTTCATTCTCACTCATATCCGCAATCGAGGGGCGGCCTTCGGGATGCTGCAGGAGCAACGGCTGTTCTTTCTGACCATCACGGTCGTTGTAGTCGGCGGTATCCTCTGGTACTTGCATCGCTCCTACCGTACGGGGACGGCTATGCTGCTGATCGCGCTGGCGGTCATTCTGGGCGGTGCGGTCGGCAATTTTCTTGATCGCGCGCGATACGGCGAAGTCGTGGATTTCTTGCAATTCAATTTCGGTTCCTACACGTTTCCGATTTTCAACCTTGCCGATACCGCGATTTGCATAGGCGTCGGATTGGTGATTCTGGATGCGCTGCTGACCATGAAACAGGAGAAAGATTCGAATGACGATGGAGAACAATCCGAGAATAACCGCGATGAACGGCAAACCGTCTGAGGAGGCTGCTTCTGCCGGGGAATACGATTATGAGTGGTCGGTCGAAGAGGGCCATGCAGGCGAACGGGTAGACAAGCATATCGCTCAGGAGCTGGCGGATCAAGCCTTCTCCAGATCGCAGATTCAGGAATGGATCCGGACTGGAGCGGCCGCGGTCAATGGACAAGCGGTGAAAGCGAACGTCAAGCTGGCGCTCGGAGATCGCATTTCGATCGTTTTGCCGGAGCCGGAGCCGTTGGAAGCTTATCCTGAGAACATTCCGCTGGACGTCGTGTACGAGGACTCCGACGTGATCGTGATCAACAAGCCGAGAGGCATGGTCGTGCATCCGGCGGCGGGACATCCGAACGGAACAGTCGTGAATGCGCTTCTGCATCACTGCCGGGATCTGTCCGGCATTAATGGGGTCATGAGACCCGGCATTGTTCACCGAATCGATAAGGATACGTCCGGCTTGCTCATGATAGCGAAAAACGATCTTGCCCACGCTTCGCTGGCTGAGCAGCTTAAGGAGCATAGCGTTACGCGAAAATATCGCGCTCTGGTGTACGGGGTAATGCAGCATGACAAGGGGACGATAGACGCTCCGATCGGCCGGGCCAACCACGACCGCAAGCTGTATGTCGTAACCGACAAGAACAGCAAGCATGCCGTGACTCATTTTGCGGTAAATGAGCGGTTCGACGAATACACGCTGCTGGAGCTCAAGCTGGAGACCGGCCGAACCCACCAAATCCGCGTCCACATGAAGTATATCGGCTTTCCGCTGGTCGGAGACCCTGTGTACGGCGGGAAGAGCGGACGCACGCTCGGGATGAACGGACAGGCGCTTCATGCCGAGGTGCTGGGTTTCGTTCACCCGAGAACGGGCGAGTATAAGGAGTTCGCCGTTCCGATTCCGGAGGATATGCTGCACGCGATTGAGATTCTGAAAACGCGATAGTCTGCCGCTTTCGTGGACAGGCGCGGTGATTTCTGCAAATGATCGGCGTAAAAATCCATGGAGATGGAGCTTCTTTTCGGTCATAGTTTGAGAGAAGAATTTGAAACCTGTGACCAGACAAGGAGTGTCGAGAATGAGCGTAGACAAATACCAATCGACCTTTATTCAAGATCAATTTGCTAATCGCATCGGCGGTTCCAATTACGGTAAAGACACGAACATTTATAAATTCGAGAAGATTAAAAGGGCGAAGGCTGCCGCCAAAAAAGCACACCCCGATATGGAGCTCATCGACATGGGCGTCGGCGAGCCGGACGAGATGGCGGACGCGAGAATCGTAGCCAAGCTCGGCGAGGAAGCGGCCAAGCCCGAAAATCGCGGCTATGCGGACAACGGCATCGCGGAATTCAAGCAAGCGGCGGCGCATTATCTCAAAGAAGTGTTCTCGGTTGACGGAATCGACGCCGAGACGGAGGTTCTGCATACAATCGGCGCCAAGCCGGCGCTCGCTATGCTGCCTACCGTTTTCATCAATCCGGGGGACGTTACGATTATGACCGTGCCAGGCTATCCGGTAATGGGCACGCATACGAAATATCTCGGCGGCGAAGTGTACAATGTGCAGCTGACGAAGGAAAATAACTTCCTTCCGGATCTGGATGCAATCCCTGAGAGCATTGCCAAGCGCGCCAAGCTGCTGTATCTGAACTACCCGAACAATCCGACGGGCGCTGCGGCAACGGTGGCTTTCTTCGAGAAAGCGATCGCATGGGCGAAACAGCACAACGTCGTGATCGTACACGATGCTCCATATTCCGCTCTGACCTATGACGGGGTGAAGCCGTTCAGCTTCCTCTCCGTACCGGGAGCCAAGGATGTGGGCGTAGAATTGCACTCCCTGTCCAAGTCGTACAATATGACCGGTTGGCGGATCGGCTTCATCGCCGGCAATCCCCTTATCGTCAAAGCGTTCGGCGACGTAAAGGACAATAACGACTCAGGCCAGTTTATCGCGATTCAGAAAGCAGCAGCTTTCGGTCTGGCGAATCCGCAAATTACCGAAGCGATCTCCGCGAAATATTCGCGTCGCCACGACAAGCTCGTCTCGGCGCTGAACGAAATCGGCTTCAAGGCGGAGAAGCCGAAGGGCTCCTTCTTCCTGTATGTCGAAGCGCCAAAAGGCATTGTCGGCGGACAGCGCTTTGAATCCGCGGAAGACTTCTCGCAATATTTGATTCGCGAGAAGCTGATCTCGACCGTTCCATGGGACGACGCCGGCAAATTCGTTCGTTTCTCCGTCACCTTCATCGCACAGGGAGAGGCGGAAGAAGCGCGTGTCATCGACGAGATCAAGCGTCGTCTGACGGACGTTCAATTCGAATTTTAATCTCCGGAAATTGTTCCGGAATTCCTTGACACTTCATGTCGAACATGTGATAATTACTGTTAATGAAACGGGTACCTTTAATTCAGTCCAGAGAGACTGGCAAGGTGGCGCAGAGTTGACACATATCCCTTGTTCCGCATCGTTGCATGTGATATCGAGCCCTGAGCTTCGATATGGACATGTCATGCAGGTGCGCGCACATGGATATTCTCATCTGACTGAATCCTCCTTGCGTAATCGCAAGGAGGTTTTTTATGTGCAAACGCGTGAAGGAGGGGTCGAATTGTCGGAGTCGCGCGTTATTATGGATGAATCCGCTATTCGGCGAGCGCTGACGCGGATTGCCCACGAGATGGTCGAGAAGAATAAAGGCATTGAAGGCTGCGTGCTGATCGGAATTCGGACAAGGGGCATTTATCTGGCCCGGCGCGTAGCGGAGAGAATTCGGGAGATCGAAGGTCATCCGATTGATGTCGGCGAGCTGGACATCACTCGTTATCGCGACGATCGGCCTCATTCGCCCGATGCCGCCGGAATAAAGCCGGATGAGGAATTGAAGCTGCTCGTGAAAGATAAGCGAATTCTGCTCTTCGACGATGTGCTCTATACCGGCCGCACGATTCGGGCCGCACTGGACGCTCTCATGGATTGCGGCCGTCCGCAATCGATCCAGCTTGCCGTTCTGGTAGACAGAGGTCATCGCGAGTTGCCGATTCGTCCCGATTACGTCGGCAAGAACGTACCGACCTCTAGGCACGAGAAGATCGACGTTTCGCTAAGCGAGATAGACGATACGGATTGCGTGACGATCCTGCATCCGCGGGAAGCGGAGGTCGGACGGTAACCCACCGTTTATTACAGCAGAGGAGGCGGAAGGAATTATGGCGACATGGATTATTAATGCGAAGAAGCTCAACGCGGACAACGGCGAGCTGGAAGTCAGCCACGTTCGTATAGAAGAAGGCGTCATTGCCGAGTGGCGGGAAGGGGCGACGCTGCCCGAGACCGACGGCGCTGAAGTCATCGATGCGGGAGGCAAGCTCATCTCCCCGGGATTGATCGATATGCACGTTCACTTGCGCGAGCCGGGGTTCGAGCACAAGGAGACGATCGCAAGCGGCACGGAGTCGGCGGCGAAGGGCGGATTTACCGTTATCGCGCCGATGCCGAACACCCGCCCGGTCATGGATACGCCGGAAACGATCAAGCTGGTGCTGGACAAAGCGAAGTCGGAAGGGGTCGTACGCGTTCTCCCTTACGCGGCGATTACGAAGAACGAGCTCGGTCGCGAGCTGACGGATTTCCCGGCGCTTAAGGAAGCGGGCGCGATCGGATTTACGGACGACGGTGTCGGCGTGCAGAATGCCCAGATGATGAAAAACGCCATGGCGCTGGCCAAGTCGCTCGATATGCCGGTGATCGCGCATTGCGAGGACGACACTCTGGTGGAAGGCGCTGCGGTCACCGATGGCGCGTTTGCCCGAAAGCATGGCCTGAAGGGCATTCCTAACGAGTCGGAAGCGATTCATGTCGGCCGGGATATCCTGCTCTCCGAGGCGACGGGCGTACATTATCATGTTTGCCACGTGAGCACGGAGCAATCGGCAAGATTGATCCGACTGGGCAAATCGGTTGGCGTGAAGGTTACCGCTGAGATATGTCCGCACCATCTGCTGCTCTCCGACGAAGACATTCCGGACAGCATGGACGCGAATTGGAAAATGAACCCGCCTCTGCGAACGCCGAAGGATGTGGAAGCGTGTATCCAGGCGCTGGAGGACGGCACGATCGACATTATCGTCACCGATCACGCTCCGCACAGCGAAGAGGAAAAAGCGCGCGGGATGGATAGGGCGCCCTTCGGCATCGTCGGCTTCGAGACAGCGTTTCCGCTGCTCTATACCAAATTCGTCCGCACGGGACGATGGAGCCTTGATTTTCTGCTGCGCAGAATGACAAGCGATCCCGCCCGGATCTTCCGTCTTCCGTACGGAACAATGGAAGAGGGGGCGCCGGCGGACCTCGTGCTGATCGATCTGGATAACGAGCGCGAGGTGGATCCCGCCAAGTTCCTGACGAAGGGTCGCAATACGCCGTTTACGGGATGGAAGCTATATGGCTGGCCGGCGTTAACGATGGTTAACGGCCGAGTGGTCTGGACTGAAGAGAACGGCATTAACCGCTAAGGAGTGATTGGGATGCAAGCAAGATTATTGTTGGAAGACGGCACGCTGTTCACGGGAAAGAGCTTTGGCGCCGAAGGCGGCTCTGTGGGAGAAGTGGTGTTTAATACCGGGATTACGGGGTATCAGGAAGTGCTTTCCGATCCCTCTTACTGCGGTCAGATCGTGACCATGACGTATCCGCTAATCGGAAACTATGGCATTAACCGCGACGATTTCGAAAGCATTCGCCCTTACGTTCACGGCTTCGTCGTTCGTCGTCACGAGGACGTGCCAAGCAACTGGCGGGCCCAATATACAGTTGACCAACTGCTGAAGGAATACGGCATTATCGGAATCAGCGATATCGATACCCGGATGCTTACCCGGATTCTCCGTTTGCACGGAACGATGAAGGGCATCCTGACGACTGGCAACGAACGCGTGGAAGAATTGATGGAGCGCATGGGCGCAACCCCATTGATGCGCAATCAGGTGGCGCACACCTCGACGAAGAGCGTGTTCTCCAGCCCTGGGGATAAGGAAAGAATCGTGCTGATCGATTACGGCGCCAAGAGCGGCATTCTTCGCGATCTGACGAAGCGCGGCTGCGATGTAATCGTCGTGCCGCAAGACACGACGGCCGACGAAATTCGCAAGCTTCATCCGGACGGCATTCAATTGTCGAACGGCCCTGGAGATCCGAAGGATGTGCCGCATGCCGTTAACACCATCCGGGAGCTGCTCGGTGAATATCCGATCTTCGGCATCTGTCTGGGACATCAATTGTTCGCTCTTGCCTGCGGCGCAGACACCGGCAAGCTGAAGTTCGGCCATCGCGGCGGCAACCATCCGGTGAAGGAGCTGGAATCCGGCCGCTGCTTCATCACTTCCCAGAATCACGGCTATACAGTCGTGGAGGAATCCATCGCCGGAACCGAGCTGGAAGTTACGCACATTAACAACAACGATAAGACGATCGAAGGCCTGAAGCACAAACGCTATCCCGCCTTCACCGTTCAATACCACCCGGAGGCGGCTCCGGGACCTTACGACAACAGCTATCTGTTCGACCGGTTCCTCCAAATGATCCGCGACAACAAGACAGCCAACCCGGAACGTCCGCGCCAGGCCCAATTGTCGGAGACGCTGAGAGGAGAACTGCTGTATGCCCAGAAATAATGAACTCAAAAAAATTCTCGTAATCGGCTCCGGTCCGATCGTCATCGGACAAGCGGCGGAGTTCGACTACGCCGGTACGCAAGCTTGCCAGGCATTGAAGGAAGAGGGCATCGAGGTTGTCCTGATCAATAGCAATCCGGCAACGATTATGACGGATACGAACATCGCAGACAAAGTCTATATCGAGCCGATCAACCTTGAGTTTGTATCCCAGATCATCCGTCAGGAGCGTCCGGACGGCTTGCTGCCGACGCTGGGCGGCCAGACGGGATTGAATATGGCGGTCGAGCTGGCTCGGGCCGGCGTACTTAAGCAGGAGAACGTTAAGCTGCTCGGTACGCAGCTTGACGCGATCGAGCGCGCCGAAGACCGTGACCTGTTCCGCGAGCTGATGCGCGAGCTGGAGCAGCCGGTGCCGGAAAGCACGATTGTTACGACGGTCGAAGACGCAGTAGAATTCGCGAACGGACTCGGCTATCCGGTTATCGTACGCCCGGCCTATACCCTTGGCGGTACTGGCGGCGGGATTACGATGAACGAAGAGGAGCTTCGCGAGACGGTTGCCAACGGCATTCGCTACAGCCCGATCGGACAATGTCTGATTGAGAAATCGATCGCAGGCCTTAAAGAAGTCGAGTACGAGGTTATGCGCGATGCCAACGACAACTGCATCGTCGTATGTAACATGGAAAACTTCGATCCGGTAGGCGTGCATACGGGGGACAGCATAGTCGTCGCTCCTAGCCAAACCTTGTCCGACCGTGAGTACCAGATGCTTCGTTCCGCTTCGCTCAAGATCATCCGCGCCCTGAACATCGAGGGCGGCTGCAACGTTCAGTTCGCGCTTGATCCGCAGAGCTACCAATATTACGTCATCGAGGTTAACCCTCGTGTGAGCCGTTCCTCGGCACTCGCTTCGAAAGCGACCGGCTACCCGATCGCCAAGATGGCTGCGAAGATCGCAGTCGGCTACACGCTGGACGAGATCGTCAATCCGGTTACGGGCCAGACTTACGCCTGCTTCGAGCCGACCCTGGATTACATCGTGTCGAAGATTCCCCGCTGGCCGTTCGACAAGTTCACGTCCGCGAACCGCAAGCTGGGTACGCAGATGAAAGCGACCGGCGAAGTCATGGCCATCGGCCGTACGTTCGAAGAGTCCATTCATAAGGCGGTACGCTCCCTGGAGATCGGCGTACACCGCATCTACTTGAAGGGCGCGGACGAGCTCTCCGACGATGTCCTTTCCACCCGCTTGAACAAAGCGGACGATGAGCGCCTGTTCCTTGTGGCGGAAGCGTTCCGCCGGGGCTGGACCTTGCAGCAAATTCAGGACCTGACAAGCATCGACTGGTGGTTCCTCGACAAAATCGAGCGCATCGTGCAGCTTGAGGATGAGGTTCGCAGAGAGCCGATTCTTACGCCTGAGCTTCTGTACAAGGCTAAGAGAAACGGCTTGACGGACCGCGCCATCGCCGAGCTGAGAAGCGAAGGCCATCCGAATGCCGCCCTGACCAAGGAAGCGGACGTGCGCGCGCATCGTCTGGATCAAGGTCTGAAGCCGGTTTACAAGATGGTCGATACGTGCGCGGCCGAATTCGAAGCAACGACTCCTTATTACTATTCGACCTACGAGACGGAAAACGAAGTGACGGACAGCGCGAAGGAGAAGATTGTTGTACTGGGCTCCGGACCGATTCGGATCGGTCAGGGCATCGAGTTCGATTACTCTACCGTTCACGCTGTGTGGGCAATTCGCAATGCCGGCTACGAGGCCGTTATCATCAACAATAACCCGGAGACGGTATCGACGGACTTCAGCACGTCCGATCGTCTGTACTTCGAGCCGCTCTTCTTCGAGGATGTCATGAACGTCATCGAGCAAGAGAAGCCGATCGGCGTTATCGTGCAATTCGGCGGTCAAACGGCGATCAATCTCGCCGCGCCGCTCGCCAAAGCCGGGGTGCGCATCCTGGGAACTTCTCTGGACAGCATCGACGAGGCCGAGGATCGCAAGCGCTTCGAGGCGCTGCTTAGCAAGCTGAGCGTGCCGCAGCCGAAAGGCACAACCGTCACCTCGGTAGGCGAAGCGGTCGTCGCCGCGCAAGAGCTGGGGTATCCGGTGCTTGTTCGTCCTTCTTATGTCCTTGGCGGACGTGCGATGGAAATCGTCTATTCCGACGAAGAGCTGCTGTCTTACATGGAAGTAGCCGTGAAAATCAATCCGGAGCACCCGGTTCTGATCGACCGCTACATGCTGGGCAAGGAGATCGAGATCGATGCGATCTGCGACGGCGAAACGGTGCTCATTCCGGGCATCATGGAGCACGTCGAGCGCGCGGGCGTTCACTCGGGCGACTCTATCGCCGTCTATCCGCCGCAATCGCTCTCTGACGATATCAAGCAGCAAGCGATCGATATTACGATTAAAATCGCCAAGGAGCTCAAGACGATCGGTCTGGTCAATATCCAGTTCGTCGTCTGGCAGGAGAAGGTGTACGTGATCGAGGTCAACCCTCGCTCTTCCCGTACGGTGCCGTTCCTGAGCAAGGTAACGAAAATTCCGATGGCCAATCTGGCTACTCAGGCTATTCTCGGGAAAAAGCTCAGCGATCTGGGCTACCAGGAGGGACTGTGGCCGGAGGACGAGTTCGTTTCCGTCAAGGTTCCGGTCTTCTCCTTCGCGAAGCTGCGCCGCGTTGACCCGACGCTGACGCCGGAGATGAAATCGACCGGCGAAGTCATGGGTCGCGATCGCTTCTATGCGAAAGCCCTGTTCAAAGGCTTGGTAGGCTCCGGCATGAAAATTCCGAATTCCGGCGCGATCATCGCTACGGTTGCCGACAAGGATAAGGAAGAAGCCATCGAAATCTTGAAGGGCTTCTACAATCTCGGCTACAAGCTGTTAGCAACCGGCGGTACCGCGGACGCTCTGGAAGCGGCCGGTCTTCAAGTCCGCCGCGTCAACAAGCTGTCCGACGGCTCGCCGAATATCCTGGATCTGATTCGGACGGGACAGGCGCAATTCGTCGTCAATACGTTGACGAAAGGCAAGACTCCCGAGCGGGACGGATTCCGCATCCGCCGCGAGGCGGTTGAGAACGGCGTCGTCTGTCTGACGTCGCTCGATACGGTCAGCGCGCTCTTGAACATGCTTCAGGCGCTGCGTTTCTCAAGCGAGCCGATGCCTGCATTCCAAGCTTAAATCCAGCAAGCCGCCCGGTCCTCCAGCATGTGGGGATCGGGCTTCTATATGACAAAGACGGCCAATGAGGAGGATTTAGCGTGACATTGCTGACTCGGGATCAAGCAGCGAGCAAGATCATGGTAGCGCTGGACAAGCCGGATGCGAAATCGGCGCTGGCGGTAGCCGAGCAATTGCAGGGCTCCGGCTGCTGGGTAAAGGTCGGGATGGAGCTGTTCTATGCCGCAGGCCCTGCCGTCGTTAAGGAACTGAAGAGCAGAGGGTTCCGCATTTTCCTGGACTTGAAGATGCACGACATTCCCAACACCGTCCAGGGAGGGGCAAGAAGCATCGCCAGGCTTGGCGTCGATCTGTTTAACGTGCATGGGGCAGGCGGCCTTGCAATGATGGCGGCCGCCGCCAAGGGTGTCAGTCAAGCTTTGGAGACGGGCGACATCGACAAGGCTCCGATGGTCATCGCGGTTACGCAGCTGACGAGCACGAGCCTGCAGGTCCTGAACGAAGAGATCGGGATTTCCGGCTCGGTCGAGGACGCCGTCATTCACTACGCCAGGCTGGCTCAATCCGCAGGGCTTCAAGGCGTTGTCGCATCTCCTCTGGAAGTCGCTGCGATTAAGAAAGCCTGCGGAAGCGGCTTTGTTACAGTAACGCCAGGCATTCGTCCGCTTGGCTCGGATGTCGGAGACCAGACTCGGGTCACAACGCCTCGGGACGCCGTCGATCTCGGCACCGACTATCTTGTCATCGGACGCCCGATTACGGCTGCAAGTCGACCCGCTGAAGCTTTGGATACTATTCTTAAGGAGATGACCTTATCATGAGCAAGCCTACCGTTGAACAATTGCCGGCAGCTATCGCAGGCCACCTATTGGAGATTGGCGCAGTTCACCTCCGGCCTAACGAGCCTTTCACTTGGACGTCGGGCATAATCTCCCCGATTTACTGCGACAATCGACTTACGATGAGCTATCCGGAGATTCGGGATTCTATCGCGGAAGGCTTCGCAACGCTGATTCGCACGCATTATCCCGATACCGAGGTTATTGCGGGCACGGCTACGGCAGGCATCCCGCATGCCGCTTGGGTAGCCCAGAAGCTTAATTTGCCGATGGCCTATATTCGCGATAAAGCCAAAGGCCACGGCAAGCAGAATCAGATCGAAGGGCTGATCAAAGAGGGACAGAAGGTCGTCGTCATCGAGGATTTGATCTCGACCGGCGGCAGTTCCCTGAAAGCGGCGCTTGCGGTCATCGAAGCGGGCGGCGACGTACAGAGCGTGCTGGCCATCTTCACCTATCAGTTCGCCCAAGCCGAGCTGGCTTTCCGCGAGGAAGGCATTGAGCTGCAAACGTTGTCCAACTATTCCGCATTGGTTGAAGAGGCGCTTCGCCGCGGTATAATTACGCAGTCTGATATCAACTTGCTGCAATCCTGGAGAGACAATCCTCAGGCTTTCGGAAAATAGTTCTTGATTACCGGTTAAAACGGATGAAAAAGAAGAGGGGTTGTGCTAATATTGGTTCAATAGAACCAACTCGAATGGGGTCATCTTATGTCGTATGAACTACATGTAGCTCATTGTCCAGAGTGTGGCAACGTATTTCAGAAGAATGCCCGCAATCTATGCGCCGGCTGCGCGGAACACCAGGATACGCAGATGGCTGCGGTCCAGAAGTTCTTGCTCCGCAACCGATTCGCGACCATGGATGAGCTGGCATCTGCGACTGCCTTGACTACGGAGAAAATCCGTTCATGGATTAGACGCGGCAAGCTGCCCCTATTCGACTACCCTAATCTTTCGGACCGTTGCGACCTTTGCTCCGCGCCGATCCGCAGGGGACATCTATGTGTTTCCTGCTCATCGAGAATAAACGAGGATATTCGCCGAACGCTGGACCGGGAGCGTGTATCGAAGGAAAGATTGCGCGTGACCCACAGCTATATGCACAGAAAGTAAATTCCATCTAAGAGATCGCCGCGCGGACACCCTAACCGCGCAGGCGATCTTTTTTTCGTCCAATCCCGCTTGACTCGGTCTGGAGACCGAGCCAAAGACATCCCGAGGACGGTAGAGACGCGAGCCGGCTTGAGTTACAATGATGCTATAGCAATAGAGCTGGAAAATAGAGGAGTGAATGACTTGTCCATTCTGGAAGTGAAAGGCTTGCGGAAAGCTTTCGGCGCGGTCAGAGCCGTGGAGGAAATCAGCTTTTCGGTGGAGCAGGGAGAAATCTTCACGATCATCGGTCCGAACGGCGCTGGCAAAACAACAACGCTGGAAATGATCGAAGGCATGCAGATCCCGGATTCGGGCACGATTGAGGTTGCGGGAATGACCTGGGACAAGGACGCGGAGCGCATTAAAACGATTATTGGCGTCCAGCCCCAGTCCAGTGCGATGTTTGAACTGCTGACACTGGAGGAAAACCTCGCTTTGTTTGCTTCCTTCTACCCCCATTCCAAATCGACAGCCGAAGTGCTGGAGATGATTAATCTGACCGAGCACCGCCGGAAAAACGTGAAGTCGCTCTCGGGAGGTCAGCGTCAGAGGCTGGCTATCGGCCTTGCGATGATCAGCGATCCGCAAATCATTTTTCTGGATGAGCCGACGACCGGCCTTGATCCGCAAGCGCGCCGCAATATTTGGGACATTGTGCTGAAGCTGAAGGAGCTGGGCAAAACGACGATTCTGACCACGCATTACATGGAAGAAGCGGAGAAGCTGAGCGACCGTGTTTGCATCGTGGATCAAGGCAGGGTAGTTACGCTCGATACGCCTGCGAGACTCATCGATCGTCTGACCGAGGAGCGGGAGGTCCGGCTGTTTTTCCAGGACGGAGAAGCTGCGGCGCAGGATACGGAGCAAGCAGCTCGGCAAGATGCCACAGTCGTTCGGACATTGCTGGAGGGTTCGGCGCTTAAGCTGTGGTCCATACGCCCGGAGGAAACGCTTTACGGGGTGTTCGGCTTCACGAAGGAGAAAGGCTATAAGGTCGAGCAAGTGTCCATTCGCGAGATGAGCCTGGAAGACGTATTCATTGCCTTCACGGGCAAGGAATGGAGGGATTAGATTGAGCAACCGCAAGCAATTGGGCAAATTATTCGGCGCGCAGATCAAAATGATGTTCCGGGAGAAGCAAGTCTGGTTCTGGAACCTCTTCTTCCCGGTAATTCTGATGGTGATCTTCATGGTCATTTTCGCGGGAGGCGGAGGCAGCGATTTCAAAGCCAAGATCGCGGTCGTCAAACCTAGCGCCAACGAAACCTCCGATATGATGGAAAGCTATCTTCGTCAAATTCCGGTGCTGGAATGGGAGTCCGGGCAGCTGGTCAGCGGGGAGCAAGCGGACGCTTGGGTGAAGGAGAAGGACGTGGATGCGGTTATCGTTCTTCCCGAGGCGGAGGCTGCAACTTTACGGCTGATCGTTAACAAAGAAAACGAAACTAGCGCTACTACGCAAGCGTTGACGGGAATTCTGGATCAACTCGTGCAGCAAACGAACTATAAAGTGGCCGGAATCGAACCGATGTTCCATGTCGAGAAAACCTCCGTCACAAGCGGCAGCGAGGATTTAAGCTACGTAGACTTCCTGCTGACGGGCATGATCGCGCTGGCGATCGCGCAAGGGGCGCTGTTCGGCATGGTGGACATGGTTGAAATGAGGCGCAAAGGCTTGCTGAAGAGACTTCGGCTGACCCCCGTAAAAATGGGGCTGTTCGGAGTGGCCGGCATGATGGTGCGCTTTATTCTCGGAATCGTTCAGATTGTACTGTTGACGGCAATCGGCGTATTCGGATTCGGCGCCAACCTGCATGTGGACTTCGCTTCGCTGCTCGTTGCCTTTTTCGTCGGAGCTTTGGCCTTTAATGCAATGGGTTACTTGTTCTCGTCGTTCAGCAAGTCTATCGAAGCTTACATGGGAATGGCGAATATCGTGAACTTCCTGATGATGTTCTTGAGCGGAATTTTCTTTCCGACCAGCGGATTTCCGGAGTGGCTGGTGCCGGTATCGCATGCTCTGCCATTAACGTATTTTGTCAACAGCATTCGTGACGGCATGGTGTATGGCGAAGGAATCGCCAACAGCGATTTCTGGATGGGGATCGGCATCATGGGCGTCTGGGGGATCGTGGCGTTCCTGCTGGGGGCTCTGATTTATCGCAAAGCCAAGATCGAAGTTCGGTAACTCGAAGCCGCTCGGCAAGAGGCCTCCCGGGTGCGCGAAAGCGCCGAAGGGGGCCTTTTTTCATACGGAGGGGGTTTCGCCCCGGGACAAACGGGTAATAAAAAGGAATGGAGTTGCATACTCTATGAAGAAAAACGATAGATAGAGAGAGGTTGATTGCAATGAAACCATCCTACGAACAGTTGCTGGCTACGACCGACGACTTATTATACCGTGTACGGATATACGACAGAGAACTTCTCCATTGCGACGAAATTTTGCGCATGGACGAAATGCATGCTTCTCTGGCGCGCAACCGCTGGCTGGCGGAAAACGGGCCGATGCGAGAGCGGGCGGTCGAGACGCTGACCCGAATGAAGTACCGTCTTGTTACTCTGCTTGAGGACCTGCTGTACACCGCGTAAATGGTATCGTCTCTCCTTATTATCGCCATTATCCCTTTCGCTCAGTAAGGTTGAGCTCGGGTGAAGCCCCTATAGCTAGGCGCAGTCCCGTCTGCTTATGACCATTATCCCCTTCGCTCAGGCCGCACTCGGTCACACCATGGCTCTAAGAGGAAAACTGCCAAAAAGTTGTCGGCACTGAGCCAAGGGGATAGTGGCGATAGGAGCAGAGTATGAGAGGGGGCGAGAGATACCTTTTACTCCCAATCTGAAGCCGTAAGCAAAAGAGGGAGCCAGCTTCGTGCCGTGAGTCCGAGTACGAGAAGGACTGCTCAATTGACCTGTATGCTGCAATCTGCAAAAACCCGAAGGAACCTTGTCGAATCAAGGCTCCTTCGGGTTTTAACGTTTGCATAGCTCCTGCGATGCGGGACATAGGCGAGCTACAGCCGCTCCAGCCATGCGCGAATCTGCTCGTTGGGGAGGTCTTCGGGCTTTGGTACGGGAATGGAGGCATCGCTGAGCTGGTACTTCAGCTTCAGAGCGAGGATGCGGCGGACGCTTTCATCGATGCGAGCTTCGGATACGCGTCCTTCGCGAACGGCCTGCAGCAGCTTGTCGTACACTTGCTTCCCGGTATCGTAGCCATGGGCGACAAGAATAATATCCGTTCCGGCTTCGACCGATTTTAATGCGGCGTCCTCTATGCCGTAGTGATCGGCGATGGCGCCCATCGTCATGTCGTCGGTAATGACGACGCCTTCAAACCCCAGCGCTCCTCGAAGCTGATCTCCGATGATGATCGAAGAGAAGGAAGCGGGCGCGTCGGGATCGATGAGCGGAAATAGAATATGGGCGACCATCACCGCATCCACGCCGCTCTCTATCGCCGTTTGAAATGGAAGCCACTCCATCGCTTGTAGTTGTTCGGTTGTTTTACGGACGACAGGCAGGTCGAGGTGGGAGTCTACGGAAGTGTCCCCATGGCCCGGAAAATGCTTCACGACGGCAATTGCGCCGTTTTGCTGAAGTCCTTTCATTACGGCGACGCCCATGCTTGTAACCACATCGGCGCGATTGCCGAAGGAGCGGCTTCCGATGACGGGATTTTTCGGATTGCTGTTAATGTCGAGAACAGGCGCGAAGTCTACGTTAAATCCCATCACCTTCATTTCCGCCGCAAGCAATGCCCCCATTTCTTCCGCCAGTTTGGGATCGCCGGTCTTGCCAACCTTTGCGGCATCGGGGATGGCCGTGAAATCCTTAGGCAGCCGACTGACCTTGCCGCCTTCCTGATCCACGCTCATGAAGAGCGGAGCGGGATTGCCTTCGTTCGCTTTTTTTAGCTCGTTGACGAGACGAACGGAGCCTTCCAGGTCGGAGAAATTATTTTTGTACAAAATAATGCCTCCTACATGCTGCTCGGTAATGAGACGGTTCATCTCCTTGTCCATCTCGGTGCCGTCAATGCCGACCAGAAGCATCTGCCCGATCTTCTGCTCCAGCGTCATGCTCGTCAGAATGGCTTGTGTCGGATCTGGTTCGACAATGGGAGACTCGGCAGGCTCGGGAGACGAGGCGGACGGCGTCGCGGGGGCAGAGGAGGGGGAGTCGGTGAAGGTCGGCGCGTCGCTTGGAGAACTCCCGCCGTTCTCCTTGTTCGCACAGGCGGCGGAAAGCGCGAGCAGCAGACCAAGAACGACAATTCCCGCTCGCCGCGTCCAGAATTTGTTCATTGCGGATCAGCCTCCATTTAAGCAAAGGGCCCCCGCCCCCCGTGAATGGGGTTCGGGAGCTCCGAGTGCTGTTAAATTTCGAACGAGCTTTTTAAGGATACGATGCGGTTAAAAACCGGACGCTCAGGGGTCGAGTCCTTGGGATCGACGTTGAAGTAGCCATGACGGAATAACTGGAATTTGTCCCCGCCTGCGGCCTCCTTCATCCCGGGCTCCACGAAGCCCTCCTGCACCTGCAAGGAGTCAGGATTGAGATGATCGAGGAAGCTTTGCCCGTCCTCTTCCGATTCCGCCGTAATCAACGGCTCGTAGAGGCGGAATTGAGCCGGCACCGCATGGGAAGCCTCCACCCAGTGAAGGGTTCCCTTCACCTTGCGTCCGGTAAAGCCCGAGCCGCTCTTCGTCTCGGGGTCGTAGGTGCAGCGAAGCTCGATGACATGGCCTTCGGCGTCGTGCACGACTTCCTCGCATTTAATGAAGTAAGCGTGCTTCAGTCGAACCTCGTTGCCCGGATACAAGCGGAAATACTTCGGCGGCGGATTATCCATGAAATCGTCGCGCTCGATATAGATCTCCCTGGAGAAAGGAATGCTGCGGTGACCCATCTCCGGGTTCTCGGAATTGTTTTCGGCTTCCAGCCATTCGACCTGACCTTCCGGATAGTTCGTAATGGTTACCTTAAGCGGTTGAAGAACGGCCATCGTCCGTAGAGCTTTCAGCTTAAGATCCTCACGGATAAAATGCTCAAGCATGCGCTCGTCCACGATGCCGTAGCTCTTCGCTACGCCGATCTCCCGGCAGAAGGCCCGAATCGCCTCCGGCGTATACCCTTTGCGGCGCAAGCCCGAGATCGTCGGCATGCGCGGATCGTCCCAGCCGTCCACGGCTTTCTCGTCAACGAGCAGCTTGAGTTTTCTTTTGCTCATGACGGTATTGGTGAGATTCAGCCGGGCGAATTCGTATTGACGGGGCACCCAAGGCATCTCGCATTCGCGGATGACCCAGTCGTAGAACGGACGTTGGTCTTCGAATTCGAGCGTGCAGATGGAGTGGGTTACGCCTTCGATAGCGTCCTCAAGCGGATGAGCGTAGGCGTACATCGGATAGATGCGCCAGGCGTCGCCCGTATTGTGATGATGGGCATGCAACACCCGGTATAGGACAGGGTCGCGGAGATTGACGTTCGGCGAAGCCATATCGATCTTGGCGCGCAGCACCTTCTGGCCGTCGGCGAATTCCCCTTCCTTCATCCGGCGGAACAGATCGAGATTCTCCTCTACGGAGCGGTCCCGATAAGGGCTTGCTTGACCCGGAGAGGTCAACGTCCCCCGCGTCTCGCGAATTTGATCGGCCGTCTGGTCATCCACGTAAGCCAAGCCTTTACGAATCAGCACGACGGCCCGCTCGTACATCTCCCCGAAGTAATCGGAGGCGAAGAACAAGCCATCCCAACTGAAGCCGAGCCATTCCACATCCTGTTTGATGGATTCGACGTACTCCACGTCTTCCTTGACGGGATTCGTATCGTCGAAGCGCAGGTTCGTTCTGCCCTTGAATTCATCGGCAAGCTCGAAGTTCAGGCAGATCGATTTGGCATGGCCGATGTGAAGGTATCCGTTCGGCTCTGGAGGAAAGCGGGTAACGATCTCCGCAACCTTCCCCGATGACAGATCCTCGGATACGATGTTTCGAATGAAGTTCGATGACGACGTCTTAGTTTCCAAGCGGACCAACCTTCCTCACAATGACAAGTTATATCCTCTAATAATACACAAAAAAGCTGCTTCTTATAAAGGGAAAAGCGAAAAAAACGCGAATTGTCGCAGAGAGTCGAAAACAGGGAGAAGGGATGACGATCTTTCTTCTAAAAAAATGATAAAGATTTAATTTTTTCAGTAACTTTTCAGCGAGAACGCTCGTTATAATCATTGAAGAGTTTGGTAAGGGAGGAAATGGAATGCTGTCATGGCTAAGCCGAGGCTCCTCGGCGGCTAAAACGGATGAACAACAGGAAGCCCGGGCCAAGGAAACCGACAAGCCGTCGGCAGCGGCAAATTCGGCCGAACGAGCGCGTTCAAGCGAGCCGTTGCTGACGGTTCGTAACGTAGAACGTTCCTTCGATGTCGGCAGCCAGAAGATTAAAGTGCTCAAGGGCATTAACCTCAGCCTTTATCCTTCCCAGCTTGTCATGCTCAGAGGGCGTTCGGGCTCCGGCAAAACAACGCTGATGAATCTGATGGGGGGATTGGATACGCCGACGCAGGGCGAAATCTTTTTCCGCGATCGGCCGTTCCACAAATGGGATGACGACAAGCGCACGGAGGTGCGCCGCAAGGATATCGGCTTTATTTTCCAAGCGTTCGCCTTGATGCCTTTGCTCTCTGCTTACGAGAACGTCGAATTGTCGCTCAGAATGGCCAATACTCCCCGTTCGGAATGGAAGTCCAGGATTACGTCCTGCCTCGATCTGGTCGGACTCTCCAAGAGGATGCATCATCGACCGTTCGAATTGTCGGGAGGCGAGCAGCAGCGGGTAGCCATCGCCAAAGCGATCGCGCACAAGCCGAGCCTGCTGCTTGCGGACGAACCTACGGCGGAGCTGGACAGTCAGATGACCGCGCAAATTATGCAAGTGTTCAAGGAGGTCGTCGCGACCGAGAACGTGTCGATCTGCATGACGACACATGACCCTACGATTATGGAGGTAGCAGACCATGTCTATGAAATGGTGGACGGCGTATTCGTCGACAATAGGTAAGGGCAACGAGAGGAGACGCGGAAGCTTCAAGAAAAGCAGCGTGCTTGCCGTTCTGGCGCTATCCGTGGCGCTGACGGGCTGCAGCATGCTTCCGAGCGAGCCGGAGGAGGAAGACCTGTCGGCCATTCAGCTCCCGAAAATCTCGGAGAAGCCCAAATACGACGTAGTGACCAAGACGCTGGAGACGAAGGCCTCGGGCTCAGGCAAAGTGATGTCTACGCAGGAGAAGCAGGTCTATTTTACTTTGGAAGGCAAAAGATTAAAGAAGCTTTACATAGAAGCCGGTCAGAAGGTGGAAGCGGGGCAAACGCTCGCGGAGCTTGACGTAGACGATATGAAAAAAAATCTGCGTAAGGAGTCGCTGTCGTTCAA
Source organism: Cohnella boryungensis (assembly GCF_042651945.1). Taxonomy (NCBI): domain Bacteria; kingdom Bacillati; phylum Bacillota; class Bacilli; order Caryophanales; family Paenibacillaceae; genus Cohnella; species Cohnella boryungensis. The sequence continues at coordinate 237,765 of NZ_JBHSED010000040.1, forward strand.
GCAGCTTGAGCTTGACATGAAGAAGACGCTCCGCGAGAAGGACTCGATGGACCCGATCGAGTTCGAGCAGAAGACGCTGCAATTCGAAGAGTCGCGTCAGGCGCTGTCCGATATGCAGGAGGACATCAACAAGGCGGTTCTCACGGCTCCGTTCTCCGGAACGGTTGTCTCGGTCTCCGTGCAGGAAGGCAATTCGATCAAAGCGTACGACACGATCGCCGTTATCGCCAATCCAAGCAGCCTGATCGTTGCGGCGGAGCTGTCCAAGGATGACCTCGCAAAGGTATCTCTTGGCATGGAGGTTGTCGTAGATATCAATAATGCAGGCCAAATAAAAGGAAAAGTCAAACAGCTGCCGATTCCGTCCACGAACAATCAGAATGGAAACGGCAACGGGAACGGGAACGGGGCAAAAACCGACAGCATCAACAACTATTTGCTCGTCGACATCGCCAAGCTGCCGAAGACGGTAACGAGAGGTACGCCTTTGTCCGTATCCGTTATTATCAACCGCAAGGAAAACGCAGTCGTCATTCCGCTTGCGGCGCTTCGCACCATCGGCGCGCGCACTTATGTGCAAGTGGCTGAGGCCGACGGCAGCAAGCGCGAAGTGGACGTAGAGGTCGGGCAGCAGACATCGACCGACGCCGAGATTTTGAACGGCTTAACGCCAGGACAGAAAGTCGTAGGGCGGTAAGCGATGAACGCGCTGATTCGGTTTCTCTTCCGCAAAATGTGGAACACGCGCTGGATGACGCTCAGCACGCTTGCCGGATTGTTCGTCGCCGTTGCTTTTACGACCAGCATTCCGATGTATGCGGACGGCGCTCTCAAGAGGGTCGTGTCGCAATCGCTGCAGGACAATAGCGAGGGCATGCCGGCAGGGTCGATGCTGATTCGTTACCAGTCTACAGACGGCAAGACGGATATGGAAAGCTTCAATAATGTAGACCAGTATATTCGCGAGGATGTGAGGGCCGATATCGGGTTCCCGGTGGAGGTCTCGCAACGAAGCCTGATGCTTCGCGGCTCGGAGGTATCGCCAGAGGATCCGACGAAGGTGGATGCGAGCCGTACGCGGAAGCTTACAATCGCGGCGTTCGGCGGATTGAAGGAGCAGGTAGAGCTCGCGGGCGGCAAGTGGTTCACGGATGCTTCTGAAGCCGACGGCACGATTCAGGCGGTGATGATGGAAGAAGCGATGTTCCGGAACGATCTGCACGTTGGAGACGTTCTTCTGTATCCGACGTCCGGAGGGTCCAACACCACGTTGCGGGTTCAAATCGTAGGCTCGTTCAAGCCTGCCGACGAGAACAGCGATTATTGGTATCAAGGGCTCGAAGGGCTCATCAACAATCTGTACATCGCCGAGCCGGTCTTCCTGAACGATCTGACCGGCAAGATGAAGCTTCCGATTCAGATCGCAAGCTGGTATTCCGCTTATGATCTGCGGGAGATTCAAACGAGCCAATTGTCCCCGTTAACTAGCAAGTTGAACCGGGTCGACATTGAGGTGTACAAGAAGCTGAAGGATACGCGGCTGGAGCTGAGCTTCGCCAGCATGCTCAGCGACTTCCGCCGCGACAGCATCCAGTTGCAGACGATGCTGTTCACGCTGGCGGCGCCGATGATTGCAATGGTCTTTTACTTCATCACCATGAATACTCAGCAAGCGCTGGAGAAGCAGCGTTCCGATATCGCGGTGCTGCGCAGCCGCGGCGCGAGCACGAGGCAGATATTCATGCTGTTCCTGATTGAGGGTACACTGCTTGGCATTGTCGCCTTGCTGGCGGGACCGCTCTTCGGCTGGTTTATGGCCAAGAGTATCGGTTCGGCGAGCGGGTTTCTGCAATTCGTCGATCGCAAGGCCATTCCGGTCGGATTCTCGACGGACGGCGTGCTCGCCGGAGTCGCAGCGGTCATTGTGGCCATTGCGGCCACGGTCATTCCGGCGCTGCTATTCACGCGCACGTCGATCGTCGACTACAAGCGGCAGATGGCTCGGGGAGACCGCAAGCCTTTCTGGCAGAAATGGTTTCTCGACGTTATTCTTCTGGGCGTGGCCGGCTATGGCTGGTATCTGTTTAACGAACGGCAGATGGTGTCCTTCAAGACGGGGATGACGACGGATCAGTTGAACGTACAGCCGTTTTTGTTCTTTGTTCCGGCCATTACGATCTTTGCAGCGGGGCTTTTCTTCCTGAGGCTGTTTCCGCTGCTGCTGAAGCTGTTCAATCTGATGTGGAAAAGAATTCTGCCTGTTTCGTTCTATCTGACGCTTACGCAGCTGTCCCGTTCCGCGAAGTCGTATTATCCGTTAATGATTTTGCTGATCCTGACACTCGGTCTTGGAGTGTATAATTCCTCCGCAGCTCGTACGATCGGGCTGAATTCGGAAGAGCGGATTATGTACAAATACGGGACGGACGTCGTCGTTAAGACGGTGTGGGAAGGAACCCCGGAAATCAAGACGCCTACCCAATCGCAGGGAGGCGGCAGTGGCGGGGGGCAAGGCGGCGGTGGAGGCGGAGGCAACGGCAATCGTCCAACGCCGACGAAGTTTACGTATAATAACGAGCCTCCGTTCGAGCTCTTCCGTTCCCTTCCGGGCGTCGAGCACGCCGCTCGCGTGCTGCAGACGAAGAGCAGCTTGACAGTGTCGGGCAAGACGGCAGGGCAGGCCACGATCATGGGCATCGACAATGTTGATTTTGCCCGGGTCGGCTGGCTGCGCAAGGACATGTACAAGATCAATCCTTACAAGTACCTGCAATGGCTTGGCGATGTGCCCGAGGGAGCGTTCGTCTCCTCCAATGTGGCCAAGAAATTCGATTTGAAGCGCGGGGATACGGTTCAGACGGTCATTCAAGAGCAACCGATCGAATTCATCATTCTCGATGTTATTCCTTACTGGCCTAACTTGTATCCCGATCAGGCTCCGTTCCTGATCGCGAATCTGGACTACATCTACGATCAAGCGCCGATGACGCCTTATGATGTCTGGCTGAAGATGGATCCGGATGCGAAGGTGCCGGAAATCATTCCGGCGCTGCAGGACAAGGGAGTCGAGATCGCCTCGATCAAGAGCATGCGTTCCGAGTTGAGCACGCAAAGCAAGCATCCGGCGCGAGGCGGCGTATTCGGGATTCTGAGCTTGGGATTCCTCGTGACGATAATCGTATCGCTGTCGGGGTACATTCTGTTCTGGTTTTTCAACTTGTCCCGCAGGGTTGTACAGATCGGTATATTGCGTGCGATGGGCTTATCCCGCAAGCAGCTGACGGGGATGCTGCTGCTGGAGCAAGTGTTTACCGCCGGACTGTCGATCGGCCTCGGGATCGGAATAGGCAAGCTGACGAGTCTGTTGTTCCTGCCGTTCCTGCAGACGACGGACAACTCGTCCAACCAGGTGCCGCCTTTCCGAGTCGTATTCGAAGCTACGGATACAAACAGGCTGTATATCGTCGTCGCCGTGATGATGACTATCGGGATTGCGCTTCTCATTACGCATATCAGACGCTTGAAGGTTCACCAGGCCGTCAAGCTCGGAGAGGAGCGATAAATCGATGATTACATGCGAAGGTCTTGTGAAGATTTACAAAGCCGACGATCTGGAGGTCGTTGCGCTGCAAGGCTTGAACTTATCCGTCAAGCCGGGCGAGATGATGGCGATCATCGGCAATAGCGGAAGCGGCAAGTCTACGCTGCTGAATATTCTCGGCGGACTTGACCGTCCTTCCGCCGGCCAGGTGCAGGTCGGACCTTGGAATCTGCTGAAGGTGAGCGACGATGATCTTGTCAAGTACAAGCGCGACACTGTAGGATTTATTTGGCAAAACAACGCACGCAACCTGCTGCCCTTTCTCACCGCGCTTGAAAACGTGGAAATGCCGATGATGTTCTCAGGCAAGCTTGATCGCGCCTATGCAAAGCAACTGCTGGAATGGGTCGGCCTCAAGGACCGCATGCACAACAAGCTTCAGCAGTTGTCCGGGGGCGAACAGCAACGGGTGGCCATAGCCATCTCCCTGTCGAATCGTCCCCAGCTTCTGCTGGCCGATGAGCCGACGGGGTCGGTAGACTCTCGTACCTCCGATATCATTATGGATATTTTCCGGAAATTTAATCGTGAGCTGGGCCTTACGATTGTGATCGTCACCCACGATCTGTCGCTTGCAGGCAAGGTTGACCGTGTCGTCGCGATTCGCGACGGGTTAACGAGCACCGAGTTCATCAAGAGAAATCCGAATCTAGATCATTCTCAGCCTCTTGGCGGTCAGACGCCGGAGGAGGCGCACGAAGCGTTCGTTGTCGTCGACCGCGTCGGAAGGCTGCAGATTCCGAAGGAATACTTGTCGGCGCTCGCGATCGGAGACAAAGCGACAATGGAATTCGATGGAGACAAAATCGTCATTACGAAACCTAAATCCTTAGAGGAGGATGAAACCGCATGATTACAAAATCAAGCCGTATCCGCAAATGGGTACTGACCGGAATGACCTTATCCCTATTCGTACCCCTGCTGGCCGCATGTAACACCGACAAGGGGAAGGACGATCCGGACAACCGGCGCACGCTCCGCATCGGTACGATGTATGGAAGCAAGTCCGACGAAACCTGGTTCCGTCAGCAATTTACCGACATGTTCGAATTTACGCATTCGAATATCGACATTGAAGTAGTTCCGGCAATCGATTATTCCGAAATGCAATTCGAGGACCAATCGAAGCAGCAGGAGCCGGTCGATCAGATGGCCAAGCTGAAGGAAATCATGACTGGCGCCAATCCGGTTGACGTTATGATCATCAACGATCTGTCCATGCTTGGCCAATTGTCCAACGACAATATGTTGAAGCAGCTGGATACGCTGATCAAGGAAGATAACATGGATATTAACGAATTCGTGCCGACGGTAGTTGAAGGGATCAAGGAGCAAGGCAATGGCTTCCTGTACGCCCTGACGCCAACCTTCTCTCCTTCTGCGCTGTATTACAACAAGAAGATATTTACCAAAGCCGGCGTCGATTTCCCGACAGACGGCATGAGCTGGGACGACGTGTTCAACTTGGCCACGCGTCTGAAATCGGGCACAGGCAAGGATTCCGTATTCGGCTTCTCCTTCAATCAGTGGGGAGCGGGCGATAACTTCTGGGATCTGCAAAATTTCATCGCTCCGCTGCAATTGAGAATGTTCGACGACAAGGGCGAGACGATGACGGTGAATACGCCGCAATGGCAAGCCGTGTGGGAGCGAGTCGTTCAATTGAACAAGGATCGTGTGACGCCGAAGCAGGAAGATATGCAATACGATGAACCGATGGGCGACAACTATCGTTATAATCCGTTCCAGGGCAGACTGTTCATGAATGGTAAAGTTGCGATGACGTTAGGCGATTACAGCATGATCAACGATATTCAACAGCTGAACGACAACAGCGACAAGCTGAAAATGGAGAAGCTGGATTGGGATGTCGTAACGGTACCGTTTCACGTGGGCAAGGAAGGAATCGGCGGCAACATCTACTTGAGCCAACTGGCCGGAATCAATGCTAACGCGGCCAATCCGGACGACGCTTGGGAGTTCATCAAGTTCATGAACGGCAAAGACTGGGCTAAGCTCAAGGCTCGCAGCACCTACGAGATGTCTGCGCGCAAGGAATTCATTAAAGTACGCGACGGCATGAGCTACAATGTCGAAGCCTTCACGAAAATGAAGCCGGCTCCGGTCCAGAATGCATCGCTTAAAGATCAGAATTTGCTGCGCGAGAAACCGAACTTGAATCTCATTAATGAGATGGGTTCCATGATCTACTCGCAGGTAATGCAAGGCAATAAGACCGCCAAGGAAGGCCTGGCGCTATGGGAAGAGAAGGGGAATGCGCTGCTGCAAAAAATCAAAACGAATCCGAAGGGTCAAATCGAGGATGCGTTTAACGGGATCAACGATAACGCCGGAGGCGGCGGAATCTCTCTTGAGAAGAGAGCGATCATGGAAGCGGCAGGAGTAGAGTAACAATATCCGCTGCCAAACAGGTCGAGCCAGGGGCAGAGGCGCCCTTGCGCTCGGCCTGTTTGTTTTTAGATCGATAGCCCGATAACGATTCAAATTCGGCAAAGCCGCGCATGCTATATAAAACCAGCATATGGTCAAGGGGGATTATTAAATGAAGTGGGTATATTGGTCACGACTGTACGACAGTAAATTTCAAGCGGGATGCCTCGTTCAACGGATGGAGCATGACAGTTGGGTATTCGGTCTTGACGTGCCGCAGGAGATCGAGGTGTTTCGGTCGAGGAAGGGCAAGTATGGCGTGCGTTACATGCCTTGACAGCCGCTGTGAGCCTATATTGGCAATCCATGGTGTTCTATGCTAAGCTGGTGCCTAGAAGCAGCTTAAGGGAGGAACACAGTGATGAGAAGAATGCCATTGTCGACGGAAACTGCTGTGAAGCTGGCGGAATATATGAAGGTGCCGCTCGAGCATCTAATGCACATGCCGCAGCATATTTTGTTGCAGAAGCTTGGAGAAATGGCTAAAGCGCAGGAAAATATTAAAAAAAGCGATTGACTTTAGAGCGTATTATGTAGTATATTATTACTTGTCGCCAATAATTTAGAAGTGGTAACAACGACGCGGGGTGGAGCAGCCCGGTAGCTCGTCGGGCTCATAACCCGAAGGCCGCAGGTTCAAATCCTGCCCCCGCAACCAATTCAATAATCAAACTCTGGACCTATACGGGGGCCTTTAGCTCAGTTGGTTAGAGCGGTCGGCTCATAACCGATTGGTCGGGGGTTCGAGTCCCTCAAGGCCCACCATGTGAAATCAAGAGAACATGGCAGTGAGCGTTGCCTGGAAAATATCGCTTCTCATGCCGGGGTGGCGGAATTGGCAGACGCACAGGACTTAAAATCCTGCGGTACGTGAGTACCGTACCGGTTCGATCCCGGTCCTCGGCACCACTAAGTAATTCCCGTTATAACAACGCTCTACCTAAGCTAACCCGACTGGCAAACAGAGCGAAAATGTTGGTATAAAACGGTTCGTGAAATGAAATTCCTACGGCACTTACTCCGAGATATATGTACAAAAACAAACGCCATAACCGGGTAAAATTAGCCTTCACGCTAAAATCACGGTGAAAGGTGTTTTTATTATGTCCAGAGTAAAACGTAGGAAGAATGCGGTTGCGGTGTCCGGTTATGACGCGTCCAAGCTAGCGGGCGAGTCCGAGGACTACGACGTTGCTATTACGACATTCATCCGAAACTGTAAAATCCGTAATCTGACGGAGTCTAACAAGCTCACTGATTAACGGCTGGAATGAAAGGTGTTCGCGATAGTCCACACGCGTTCCGGCATACGGGCGCGAAAATGTTTTTACGACGCCTATATCGAGGTGAGTTGGTAATGGTTGACTATTTAACTTCTACCCCCGATACTAAATGAATGTATATTAGTAACTTCGGGGGAGACTTTAAGATGGTATCAAACAGTAAATCCGCATCAAACAGTAATAATCCAGTAATAACACGCCATTATTCTCTTGATGGAATCAGAGGCATGGCGTGTTCAATGGTACTTATAAGCCATATCTTCGGCAATCAGTATAAAATGTGGTTCGGTGGACTTGGGAAAATGGGTGTTTGGTTATTCTTTGTTCTCAGCGCATTCTTACTGAGTAACTATTTCTTTTCGAAACCCAAACGTTCGCTCGATCCATTGGAATGGGTCAACTATTTTACAAGACGTTTCTTGAGAGTATTTCCGATCTTTATCATCGTTCTTGTTATTTACCGATTGGATTATTTCCTTGTAGAAAATGATCAATCATTTATCGATCACATACTTTTAAAAGTAGGAAATGGCCACTTTTGGACAATTCCAGTAGAGATGAAATATTATATACTTTTACCTATCGTAATAGTTTCAGTAATCTACTTATTCAGTTTGAATTGGCTATTTTCGGTCGTTGGTTTGGCTGTTCTTATTTGTTTGCATCAATGGTCAATTCCGGCAGAAGATACTCAGATTGCTAGTATTAGTTTGATGACTTATCTGCCTGTATTTGTTTCAGGATCAATAGCGGCGCTTATTCATACTAAGTTAATCGATATATGTATTCCCAAAAAGATAAGGCTATTCATGGATGTTATTGCTTTTATAATAATTGCTGCAATCATTATTTCTTTGCCAGCTGTTTTCTCTGAGTTTTTTGTCCAAATTCCATCTACTTTCTATGACAAAAAGTTTATTTATTATGGAATCTTATATTCGATCTTCATTCTTTGCGTCATGCATGGACAAGGGTATTCCCGAAAATTGTTTGAATCGAAAGTGTTGAGATATATTGGGATTTACAGTTTCAGTGCCTACCTAATCCATCCGATTATTTTGTATAACGTTCGCAAGTATATTCCGGATGTAACGTTAATGGGTGTCATTATCATGGTTGTCACTATTATTATTAGCTCAACCATTCTATATCATGTTTTTGAAAGACCATTCACGAAAATAAATATATTAAGTTCAAGAAAAAAGAAACTAAATATTGCACAGTAAGATCATTATGTGCAGCAAGGAAAAGTAAAATAAAATCAATATATAATTTGTGTTCAATATTGTTTATTCGCGGATCTACATCCTTCATCAGTCAAATTGTAGTTTTTTTAGATTAAAAAGAGCACATTAACTTGTGCTCTTTTTAAATTGTCATCTATTAGAAGTGTGTCATTTGTGGAAAGGTCAGTAGATAACGTTGGAATCAGTGTAAACTCAAATGAGGCTAGTGCAGCGCCAGATGGACGAGCCCTCCTTACGATCTACATCTCCGGCGGCCAGATCAAAGAGTACGATCTATCTGCAGCAGAGCTGAATCACTTCCTCTTCTGGTACGCGATGCTAAGGATGCAGGCTGCGGACTGGCTAAGTCCAAATTTGTTAAGTAATGAAAAAAATGACCGATGTATCCCTGGTCGGTTGTATTTTCCTATACTGTACATATTAGAAGAATGTGTGGGAATATTTCCCTGCTAACCTTCCAGTATATTGTAGATTCCTGTCGATTATCAGACTGTAAATTCCTGATTTTCCCTTGTATGATAGATTCATTACATAGAAGGAGGAAATAACTTGAAAAAGAAAATCAGCTTATCTGTCCTGGCTTTAGTGGTAATGCTCACAACGTTTTTTTCATCGGTTTCATTTGCTGCAACAGTAGGTCAAAAGCTCCCCAATCCCGAAGCGGGATGGCAGCGCATTGATGTCACTAATGACAAATTCCACTACTTGGATAGCTCTAAATGGTACGACGAGACAACGATAAATGGAGTTTGGGGTGGGTCACTTAAAGTTGCGTACGCTGGAGGTCAGGTCCGGTTTACATTCAAAGGGACGAAACTACGTTTGATTACTTATAACTCAAGTGTGAGGACAACTAATAATACGATCTCGATTGACGGTGTTACATATTCGTTTAGCGAGCATGCGACTTCAGCGAGCACTCAAGTTTTGAGCTTTGAAAAGCTTAATTTAGTCGATGGTTTACATGAAGTTATAGTTACAGCCGGCAATAACCCTCCGGGGTATGTTGCAACGCTTGATGCTATTGATATCGACGAAACGGGATATTTGGTTGAAATTGCTAATCCGGACATAACTGCAACAGCAGGAATTGCAAAGATTGACCTTAATTGGTCTGCGGTTACTGGAGCGATAAGTTATAACGTCAAGAAGTCAACAACTCCTGGCGGGCCGTATGTAACAATCGCTTCAAGTGTAACAGGAACTACTTATGCGGATTCGGACGTTACTCCGGGCATCAATTATTATTATGTGGTTACAGCTCTCAACGCTAATGCAGAAAGCGCCCCATCAAACGAAGTCTCTGCCTCTCTCGTTAATGAACCTGTTCTGAATGTTGTCATGGATAAAGAGAAAATCAAAGTCGGTGAGCAGTTCACTTCCGATATTGTCCTCCAGAACGTAAGCAATATTTATGCCGAGGACTTCAAGATCAATTATGACAGCAATTTGTTGAATTACGTTGGTTTCGAGGAAATTCCAGGCTACAAAGTGTATAACCAACCGACGGACGAGAACGGAAAGCTGCGCTTTATTATCGCGAGCCAAGGCGAGCAGTATGGGATTAACGGCGAGCAAGTGATTTTGAAGCTGAAGTTCACGGGCAAAGAGAAAGGAGTCGCCAAGGTTGATGCACTGGAGTGCAGAATAGCGGATACCGAGTCGGAGTACGACTTGAATGAAGAATCCTGCACGGAGGATACGATCGAAATAGAAGGCGTTAAGGATGTAAACAGAACTGGTGAATATACGCTTGTTGATTTAGCGATTGATGGATTCTATTATGGCAAAACGGCTGACCAAACAGACCGCACAAAACATGATGCTGACCAAGCCGGCGACACGAACATCAATGACGATGATTTGTTGTTCATCGTGAGCGAAATTCTAAAAAATCCAAACTATCCGTTGAATGCATAACAAATCAGCCAGGGGGCTTAGGCTCTCGGGCTTTTTTGATATTTACAGGGATAATCTATGTCGAAAAAAATAATTTTGCTATAATAGAAAAACGACAGTCAGAGAAAGCGAGGTTCATCATGACGACGCAGACCGGCTTGCTTCGTGCGCCAGGCAACGATTGGGGGCAATTGCTCGCAGAGGAAACGGAGAAGCCCTATTACAAGAAGCTTATGGATCAGGTTGCCGAGCAATATCAGATACATACCGTTTATCCGCCGACTGCGGATGTGTTTCGGGCTTTCGAGCTTACACCCTACGATAAGGTCAAAGTGGTTATTCTCGGGCAGGACCCCTATCATGGGGCGGGGCAGGCGCATGGCTTGAGCTTCTCCGTGCGTCCGGGGGTAAAGCTGCCTCCATCTCTCAAAAATATTTATAAAGAGCTGTGCGACGATACGGGCTGCTCTGAGCCCTCACACGGATTTTTAGAGCATTGGGCGCGCCAGGGCGTGCTGCTGTTGAACAATGTGTTAACGGTTAGAGAAAGCGAGGCCAACTCTCATCGCAAACTGGGGTGGGAGAAGTTTACGGATAAGGTGATCTCGCTGCTTAATGAGCGAGAGCGGCCGATCGCGTTTGTGCTGTGGGGGAAGCCGGCGCAGGAGAAAGGACGCTTTATTGATACATCGAAGCATTTCGTGCTTCAATCGGTCCACCCGAGCCCGTTGTCGGCTTACGGCGGCTTCTGGGGGAGCAAGCCCTTCTCGCAATGCAATGCTTTTCTCCGGAGCAACGGCTTCGCGGAAATCGACTGGCAGCTCCCCGAAGCTGCAGAGGATGAGTAAGGCCGATAGGTTCGTTATGAAAAAACGGATGGACGTCCAAGAGGACTGTCCATCCGTTTTATTGTAGCTTAACCTGGAAACGGTGCAGCTGGTTGAGCTTCGCCCAGCACAGGAGTAAATTCGGAAGAGATATAAGTAGAAACGGAAATATCCTTCAGCATCTGCGGATACATCATGTCCGGGTTAGGAAGCACGGCTCTGTATTGGATAACGGCCTGGCCCTTGGAGAATTGAATGCCGGTAATTTCGATGCCATATCCGGGATGAGGGACCGTGACGGTTACGGTCACTTTAGAGATGTTATCCGTAACTTTCTCGGTCGTTAGCTTGGCATTGTTCAGAACCGGATTTTCAGGTACGTATACAGGACTGTTTTCTTTAATGAACTTAACCGTCCGGTTGATCATCGTTTCGGCGGCCGAACGGGTAACAGGGCTCTTAGGGTTGAATTTTTGCTTGCTGTCCAGGGTTGCGATTTTGCTGAGGAGCAGCTTCTGAATACTGTTCATGTAGGCGCTCGAGATTTGTTTGGCATCGGCGATTTCTACGTACATGGCGATCCAGCTGAAGTCTCCTTTGTGAGAGAACGCGCCGAACAGCCAGTGGGCGAATTGCTCGCGGGATACTTTGGCGGATGGATTAATGTCCTTGGGAAGATCCAGTCCGTTAAACCGCGCGATAATGAAATCTTGCGCGTAGGAGGCGTTATCCTTCACCTTCGTGTAATAGTCGCTTGCCAGCGGCTGTTTCACAAATCGGATGTGGTTGATGTTCAAGTCGAGTCCTTTTACAATCATGCTGACCGCGGCTGCGTTCGTAATGCCGGAGTTACCTTGATAATGAGGCTTGTGGTTGTTTTTTTCATGGTCTTTTCCGTGGGCGAAAGCCGAGCTGCTCAGCAGCAAGCTGAAAACGGCCGCTAACATAAGCAGCAATAACGGTTTTCTCATCTGGGTCATTTTTTGTTCCCTCCAATTTGTTAATGGATTAATTGAGTCGCACATTATGACGCAAGTGTTTTGGTAAAGGTTGCGAAAATGAGAAAAATATCAGATCGAAAAGAAAATACATAAAAAACGCCAGGCGCTCAGCCTGGCGGTGAAGGGAGGTGCAATATTAGTATCCGGCTTTCAGGATAATGACCAACAGGATGAAGAGAACAAGAACAATAGCCGCTCCCGAGCCGCCTCCGCATACAGGATAACTCATACTATCACCGCCGTAAGGTTATTGTAATGATGGCTCATCACCTCAATAGCTTATGTCGGGGTGAATATAGGGACAGTACTATCGCACAGTTGAGTTGAAAATCCGCTCCCGCATAATCGAGCATTGCAGGAGCGGCAATCAGGCGCGCAGGTCTTTCTTATTTGCGACCACCGGTATGACCGCCAGTACGGCAGCCAGTACGGCAGCCAGTGCGTCCGCCAGTGCGACCACCGGTATGACCGCCAGTGCGACCACCGGTATGACCGCCAGTACGGCAGCCAGTGCGTCCACCGGTGCGACCTCCGGTATGACCTCCAGTGCGTCCACCAGTGCGACCGCCAGTACGACAGCCAGTGCGCCCGCCGGAGCGACCACCGGTACGACCGCCGGTACGACCATGGGAATGACCATGAGAGCGGCCGTGAGAGCGATGATGAGAGCTTTCCGCGTTATGAAGTTCCATGCTCATCGTAATAACACCTCCAGTGCGTAGATGATGGAATAGTGTATGTCGCCACGATTCCCTTCGCACTGGACAAGCGCAGGCCGAACCGAAAAGAGGTGTTAACCTGCGGGTGCAGTTATTCGAACAGTTCGTCCATCAGACGGTCGATGTCTCTTTTTCTTTTTTCTTTCGCAGCTTCGTCCAAGCGTATTTCTCCGTTTTCGATGACAATCGCATCCCCCGCCTGTGCGCCTCTTGGCAGCTTAGAACGAACGTAATCTCTCGTTGAGCCATCCACTTCAACTACGGCGATGTCCCCCTCGAATCGGTCGATAATTCCTCGTTCCACTTATTTCACCTTCAAGAAAGTTATTTTTTTGCCATCGCTTACTGCGGTTACAGTACCGTTTAAGTCGGTGCGATAGATTGTCGCCTTGGCTGCCTTGAGCCGACTAAGAAGAGAAGCGGCAGGGTGTCCGTAGCTATTCTGGCCAACGCTAATGATGGCATACTGAGGCGCTACGGCTTTTAGAAAAGGATCGGTCGTAGATGAGACGGAGCCGTGATGCCCGACTTTCAGAACGTCGGCCTTCAGCCGCACTTTTTTCGCAATCATATCGCTTTCGGATTTCTTTTCAGCGTCGCCTGTAAACAGGAACGTGTTGTCTCCATAAGCAAGATGCAGAACTGCGCTCCAGTCGTTGAGGTTGCTTCCGTAAGCGGTCGTCGGTCCGACGAAAGCCGCAGTTACTCCTTCTAGGGGCAGGGAGACGCCAGCCTTGGCCTCTTTGATCGTTAAGCCTTGTTTTTTGACTGCGAGCAGGAAATCCTTGAACGTGTCTGTCGTGTGAGAGACTTTAGGCGCATAGACGGCCTTCACCTTGAAAGCGTTCAGTACGGTATCCAGTCCCCCGGAATGGTCGGCGTCGGGATGGGTGGAGATCAGCACCTCCAGATCGTCTACGCCAAGCTGCTTCAGATAGTCGACGACTACGTCTCCCGCCTCGTTCTTGCCCGCATCGATCAGAATGTCGTCTCCCTCGGCCGTCTTGATGTAGGTGGCGTCTCCTTGCCCGACGTTCAAATAATAGACCGACAGCTTCCCCTTGCGCGGGGGCGTAATTTTGTCGGCTTTCAGCTTGCCGTTACTCCCAGACGGGGGAGTTAGCGTTGCGGAGCCGTCCGCATTGTGATAATGATACTGTCCGTCCTTTAATCCCCACTTGGCGCAATTGGTGCGGCAGGTGTGGCCGCCCTTGGCGTCGGTCCGCCCGGGATGCGCCGAGACGGCGCCTGTGCTCGACCAAATTAGTAGTAAAGCGACGATGCTGAGGCTAAGTTTGCGCACGAATGATCTGCTCCTCATGTTGTTGTTTTCTCCATCTTACATTGGAGCCTAAAGATCACAAAGGTAATTATTTTCATTTTGCAAGCATTTCCATGAGAAAAGTTAACGCTTGATTAAAAAATGCGAATCGGGTGTAATTAGACCTTGTGTAGAACAGATACATAATTCTAATAATGAGGTGATTTACATGAGTAAAATTGCGCTGCTCGTCGTGTTGATTTCCATGTTGAATCCGCAAGCCACAGTAACCGTTGCTGACAATGTGATTACGGTTGCCAAGGACAGCATCGTTTCGACAATTGTCGTAGACGAGTGATTGCCGGTTTGGGGAGTTAACTCCACAGCGTTGGAAACAGCTTCTGCAGCCCCTGTCTTCATTCGAAGAAGAGGGCTGCTTTTCGCCTGTCGGCAACGAGCGGCTTACTTTGATTTTCGCTTCGGAATTTCCTTAATGAATTTGCCATTGTCGTCGTATACCATAATACTAAGCCCCCGAATCGCCCCCTTCGTTTCGAAAAGCAAGTTCATAGCCTCATCTCTCGATAGGGGAATATTGATTCTTTTCCCGTTATATCCGAGATAATACTTCAGCTCTCAACCTCCGTACCGGACCCTAACAAGCGTGGTGGCGATCAAAATGATATTTTGAAAATGCGAAAAGCAGGGCTGCGACAGCTAGGACTAAAGGGCTCTATTATATTTATTCTAACATGTAAAATCGGTTATAAACTACATAATACATAGGTATTTAGTCATTTTATGGCGAATTATGGATGTCCGTGGAGGGAGTGGAGCGTGGAAGTAAGCCCGCAAGAAGACAGCCCCCTCTTGACGAGCCAAGAAGGGGCTAATCCTATTATTTAAGCTTCCAGATGGCTTGTCCGGATTTGAAGGGCTGCTTAAAGATGAATTCAAGGCTGGCGTCTTTCGGTACCTGGTAAGCAATTTCGCCGCGAAGCTTTCTTCCGGCGGCTACAGTTCCGTCAAAGCTGCCCTTGGCATCGTCGACAATAGTTAAGTTGTAATTGAAGCCATCGCCGTCAACGACTTCCGTCTGGAGCATCGAGGAAATGTTTTCTTCTGCATCTCCTTTATTTTCGGCAGTAACATCGACCAATATAATGATATTCCCTTCATCCGGGGTGAAAATTTGACTTTTGGATTCACGAACCCCATTAACTGTAATCACCATGTCGTCAAACTTGATCGAATCGCCCAGATTATAGATTTCGGTTTTCGGAGCTTCAGACGTTTGGCTCTCCTTGTCTTCAGCCGAAGCAGACGGAGCGGCGGATTTGCCTTCACTAGTGGCAGCCGCAGACGGGCTTGGCTTGGAATTCACCTTTTCGATGTTTGCTTCTGTGCAGGCGGTTAGGGATAACGCCAGAATGCCGACAACCCATAACTTTGTTCCTTTCATTTTCAGACCCACTCTTTTCTCTGGATGATAGTTTTGTCTGCATAAGGCTCTCAGACAACACTATTCTACATCAAAAGTCCTATTTTGGCGATATGTGGAAAGGGGCTGGGGATAAGTCGGTCAAAATCAACAAGCGATAGCTAATGCAAAACTGCATTTCTTGATAATGGGAGAAAATTGTTGATAAATGCAATATGAGGTGATAGAGTTGGGACGAACATCTATAGAAACAAGGTGAGCTAATTTGAGGAAGTTTATTGCATCTATTGTTACACTTGTTCTGCTGCTGCTTATAACTGATGTATTCGTTTCCAGGTTAACAAGCAGCGAGTTTGAGCAAGCGAATTATCGGATACCCCAACCCAATGGGACGTCCCCTTATTTTTTATCACCCTATGTCCGTTTCATCCAGAAGCACGGGGAAGCTGATTCGCTGCTCTTTTTTGGAGATTCCACAGTATGGAGCGGATCCCTTGGAAGAAAGGACACGCTCTATGCTCAAACCGCAAAGAAAACAAATAAAACGATATACAATTTATCGATACCCGGCATGGGGCTGGATGACCTTTCTATATTGATGGAATACACATTATCTCGAACAAAAAGTAAAACGGTAATAATGCCGTTTCAATATTTTTGGGGAGCGAGCAGCGCCGCCTATCCTAATTTAAAAAGCATCTTAGATGAACAAAAGGTTCCGTGGGATCTGTACAGGTATAGGTATATCATTGGCCAGCGCCTATTCGGATTAATGCCCAAAGAAAAAATAGAGGATAGATATAAACACTTAAGGTATAACGTACCTCTTGGAGAGTTCGAAGATTATGAAGAAACCAGTATTAAAGAACACAGCTACAGAACAACGGATGAAAATACGCTAAAATCGATCAAGGAGTATCATGGCTCTATATTTGTTCCCAAAAAAGTTGACGAGCAAACTTTAAATTCCTATCGGAAAATTAAGTCAATAACGGAAAAATACAATGACCGCACATTTTATTTCTACTTTCCGCCTTACCTTTTGAGCGAAGCGGAAGCGATTTCCAACCTTTCCAAGGCTGAATATGATGAATATGTCGCGTCGATATTCGAGGTATTCAAGGACTCTAATAATGTGAGGTTAGAGGATTTTAACAGTTTGAGCAATTGGGAAACGGACGAGCTTTTTGATTGGGTGCACTTAAGTTATAAGGGCGCAACGCGATTTTCATCCTATCTCTCGTCTTGGCTAATGGAGGACCTCAAGGTATGATTTTCACTAGTTTTAGTTACTTTTTTTTCATTACTATTTCGGTTTTTCTATATTACTTAGGCGGAACGAAAACAAGAAAGTTTATTCTGGCAATATCAGGAATTATTTTTTATGCTTATTTCGCGAGAGAATATATCGTTCTGCTGTTTTTGGAGTCTATAGTCATTTATTGGATGGCCAAACGAGTTTTGTGGTTTATCCCGGGGCTGATGGTTTCAATAGGAATTCTTTGTTTGTTCAAGTATCTTGAATATGCAACTAATATTATCAATCTGGTATTTGGGAAAGCCTTTATTAGCCCCCAGATCACGATTCCATTAGCGATTTCATTTTTTACCTTTGAGTTTGTTCATTACTTGGTAGATTCGTATAAAGAAAAAATTCCAAAACATAACTTTTTGGAGTATATGGGCTTTATTTTCTTTTTCCCTACAATGGTGGCCGGGCCGATTAAACGATTCCAACACTTTACTTCCCAATTAGATAAAAGAATAAATTTTAACGATTTGCAGGCCGGGTGTACCAGAATTCTGATTGGCATCGCAAAAAAGGTAGTTATTGCCGACACCATGAATATATGGCCATTGCAGTTAACGGACCAGGCTACGGCAACTGATCTTTGGATCGGGGTTGTTGCTTTCACGATAAAGATCTATGCAGACTTCTCGGCCTATTCCGATATTGCCATAGGTTCTGCAAGATGTTTTGGAATTGTTGTCCCTGAAAACTTTAATTACCCATACCTGGCAAGAAACATATCTGATTTCTGGAAAAGATGGCACATATCGCTTAGCCGCTGGATTACGGATTACATTTTCATCCCGCTTGGCGGAAGCCGTGTTGCCCTTCCTCTGATTTTAATGAATACAATGATTGCAATGGGAATATCCGGTTTGTGGCACGGTGCGGCGACTCATTTTGTTGCATGGGGCCTCTATCACGGAGCATTGTTATGTATCGTGCGGTTATATACTTTATTCGTCGTCAACCGCTTTCCTGTATTAACAAAACGTGCTTTCGGATTTTTCTCCTGGATGGTTACAATGGCATCCGTTATGTTCGGATGGATGCTGTTCAATATGCCGTTATATGATATCCTGCCTGCTCTAAAAATCATGCTGGGGGTGGGTTGAGGTGAAAGATATACTTAAAGGTGCAGCCTACGGAGTGCTATGGTGGCTTCTCATTCTAGTTTCAGTATTAATGGCGGGGAAAGGAACAGGCTTTATATACATTGATTTTTAATGAGAGAGTTAATTAACGGGACCTTTATAAACAGCGCTAATTTATTTATTAATAATATCCCAAATTTTTTATTTCGCGCTCGTCGATCGAGCTTCTCGAGCTCTTCAGTTGAACTAAAGGGAGGAAAGAGGAGGCTTACGTTCGATCAAAACAGGAGAGATAAAGCTAGTCTCTGCCATCTCAGGATGTCTTATCTTTGGGACTGCGACGGAGAAAATTGAAAATGCGAAGTTGACGAGCTTATTCCTTATGGAGTAAGCTTTTTTTGTCGATATATGGAAATCAATTGGAGGTATTTGTTTGAAATATAATCTAGATTCGTTATTGCTTGTAATTGTTTTTGTATTATTCTTTGGTTTGTTAGTAGGTTTTTTTATCAGAGGTTTGTTTATTCCAAGCAAGAAACTTGGGCTTTGGGAACGTATGTTAAATTTCGACTTGAGCACGATAAATGGGGAGTCTAGTAAGACGTGGAGATCTCAGGATTGGATCTGGGCGTTTACTTTCTTAATTTATGCTCAGGTATTTACAGTTTTATATCAAGATATGGTTATGGTGGTTGTATCATTTGTATCTACGTTCGTATCGATTACATTAGGTGCCGTTGCTATCTACATATCGTTGAAACAAGCCACAAGTGGGGATCAACTGAAAGACAAGATAAATGAAACCCTTACAGCGATGTCCTCAAAACTAAATCAGATGGATAATAAGTTTGATACATTTAATCCGAATTTTTATAATAAACAAGCTGTTGAAGAGCAAGTTAACCAGGCTAAGGAACAAGTTTTTTCTAAAGTAGAAGGTAACGACCAAGAAACGTTCTCAAAAGACGATGTAAAAAATATGATCTCCGAGCAGTTGGATAAATTGAAGACAGAAATAAAAGACTCGCTCTATAACGAAGAGAGTCCAAGGGAAAAAAATTATAATGAAGGGGTTTTAGATGAAGCGAAAACAATATTCGTAAAAATAATTCAAAACATTCCTTCAGGAACTGAATTTTCAATGAGTTATATTATAAATACTCTTCACGATAATTTAAGAGAGTTTATCCATATTTCTCATTTAACTCAATGGATGGGTTCCATGAAGAGGCTTGGATTAGTTGAGTTTCTAGATCCATATAATTACAAAAAGAAATAACTATCAGGTTGTTCTTAGTTCCGGAATTGGACACGGACGGGGGTGCTGCGGAGTCCAGAGTTTATTAAATTCGTAATTTAATAAAAGTACCCGAGAGCCGAAGCCCTCGGGTTGATTGTGGTCGTTAGTGATCGATCTTGCTTCGACTTGAGCGGTCAGACACCTTCCGTATTCGTACTCAATGGTCGGAAAATTATCGTAAAACCGATCCAATAAAATAGGTCCCGCTTATGCGGCACCCTCGTATTCCTCGCCGGTAATCGTCTCATACTGCGCCGAGCTGATCTTGCCAGCTACGACAAACTTAGCGACGTCGGCAATGCCGTAGCGCCCCGCATCGTAGTGGCGTTTGACCGTTGCATACCAATCCATCTAGATCACCTCCGCTTCGACGAGCGCTAGCAGCAGCCTGGCCTGTTCGGCCTCTGTTTGATCAAGTCGGATTTGCATATCGGCGATTTCAAGCGCCAGCAATGCGTTCTCATTTTCGAGCTGAGTGATTTGGCTTTCGGGTTCTTGCGGTACTGCTTCCAGGGCATATTCCCCTTCTGCGTTCCGAATTGCGGCATATCCGGCAGGAGTTGACAATACGATTTCGGGCAATTCTTCCTCCAGCACATAGTGAGTGCCCAGGGTGTCTAGTTCTTCGATATTTGGATTCGCCAAATAGCCCGCAACCCGCTCTCCGGCCAATATGATTGCGTACATGTTATCCCCCCTGTACCAGCGTGTACCTTAGTGATAGATTACGTATAAATGCGTTAGAACCTCTCGACTTGAGCACCAAATACGTAGGGACTTTTTCCTTTACAACGAGTGTTTTGACCACTGTTGTATAGACTGAGTTTTGCCTTGAAAATAACAGTGGATCGTTATTCCCGAATGGAGAAATCGTCGTGCCGATCGGCATTGTCCAATCACAGTCTGAGACGGCTTGAGAGGTATATGAACCCCATAACCCTGCTACGGCATATAGTTCTGACGCAGAGCCCTCTTGATTGCGAATATCCACAACAACGCGAATTTCACCGGAGTAAAACGGTATAAACTTGTGAACGATGGTACCAGTGGAACCATTGGAATACGGAGAACTGCGTTCTGTTGCATCACTGTATTGCACGACATCACTCGCAACGCTGACCGTTGTTCCTTTAATGTTGGCTATGATATAGGCCAGGCGCGAGAAGATCGAGCCGTTTAATGCGGCGGCATCGCCTGTGTTGCCCAGACGATTACCTATTACATCGTTGTTGAGTCCGTATTGTAGGGCGGCTAATTTTCCAAAAATCGATGCTACATTTACGCTATCGTTCGTAGCACCTATAAGGTCAGATTTGGCCTTAATCTGACCGGCAACAGTTTCGAGGGTATCTGTGTACTCTCTGATCTGCGCGAGCTGCGCAAATAGAGAGGATAGCCCCGCCGCATCTGTGCTTTTGCCGATCTTTTTTAGCGCATCGATCAGCAGCGCTAAGCTAGCCTTGTCTACTCCCGACATGTCAGTTTACCCCTTTCGTGATATCGACTATATTACCGTTTCCGTCTCGGTTAATCGTGCTGGTGACCGTCTTGCCGCCAGCTACTTCGACTACCGCAGCCAGCGCCCCGCCGGTGTAGTTTAGCGTCGTACGGGCCACTTCAACCGTTTCGTCCTTTTCGACTATTGCCGAGATTAATCCGCCCGTGTATTCGAAAACTGTACGGCGGGTGTCAGTTTCAAGAAGTAAGGCGACTTGATTTCGAACGGTTTGGTTGTCGCCACCCGAAGCCCCCGATATGGCCTCATGTAGCTCTGAAATCGCCCCCGCCGCGTTTTTCGAGAGCGTCGGAACCGACGCCATATGACCCATAGCCAAATCGATGATATCCATGTTTTCATTCAGTACGGAAATGTCAGCTATTTCGGTCTTCAAAGGCTTCTTCAAACCGATATGCGAGGTCATTTCAGGCATTTTCTTCAACTCCTTGCTCCAATTATTTGTCCTTTCATCTATTGGTGGCAATCGTATGACAAAAAGCTCAAGAGCTTAAGCCCCTGAACTGAAATATAACCCAACCTACGCAACGTAAAAGAACAAGCCACTCGGACGAAATCATCACGTCGTCGACATGTTGGGAGATTTAATTGAAAGAGTTGATATAATACAATTTGAATCTTGACCAATATGATACCGGAATTTTATATGTGGTTATTTCGGAGGCGGGTACATGACAGGTCAAGATATTGTTCAGAGAACCGCTTATAAGAGGGGCGGTCGATGGTGTTGAGTACGTTGGGGACGCCATTATGATCGAGGACGTTACTTAAGAAATCTATACCGCATTTACAAATTTCTTGATAAACAAGACTTGTCTGAAGAGGAGCTTGACGAATATGCGGGCATTATCAAAGCACAGCTTTCGTCCTATGAACTTGTCCTATTGTTCTATAACGGATTGAGTTCATACGGCCAGGATAGGTTTTTACCGTTAATGCATAAATACGACATGCTAGACAACCTGAATCAAGACTTGTTGATGGGTACCAGACATTATCAGTTCTATGCTGCAAGTAAATCCATATGGGAGTTGGAAAATCGGGTACCTTGAGAGGTGTGTTGATGAACATTGAAGCAACGGAATGAATACCCCGTATCGAGCCGACCAATAGGTCGGCTTATTTTTATATTTCGAATAGAAAGCAGGATTTTCCATTTCTTCTCCGAAAAATTAAAGTTTAAATTTGTCAGGGGGAAGGGAATAGAGTTGAATGAAAACGAAAGACTACATTACTTATACATTATTGGAATTTTAGTTTGGACAGGCATACTAGTTTTCGCATTCTTTTACGGTAAAGATGGTAATGAGATCGTATCATACATAGGATTTGCCGGCACTCTTGTAAGTAAAGTCCTTGCAGTCAATGAAACGAATGATAGGATGTTGTCACAGCTTAATAATACTATTGATACAGTGGTTTCTGAGATAAAATCTACAACAGATCGTTTTAACTCAGGTTTTTTAGAAGTTGCGGCTACTATAAAGGAACAAGGGCAGTATAATGCAAATATAGGGGTAAAGCTTGATAAAATGCATGAAACTCTTCAAATGGGTTCTTTTCGGCATGAATTCGTAGGTGAAGACATCGGCACGTCCACCAAAGCAGAGCTTAGATTGTTCATCAAGAATCTAGTTAAATACAGTTCAATGAGTTTTTTGAACGGCACATTGATGAAAATAATTTGAGAATAGAATAAGTC
The DNA here is from genome assembly GCF_042651945.1 of Cohnella boryungensis. Classification (NCBI taxonomy): domain Bacteria; kingdom Bacillati; phylum Bacillota; class Bacilli; order Caryophanales; family Paenibacillaceae; genus Cohnella; species Cohnella boryungensis. Next base: position 260,398 of record NZ_JBHSED010000040.1, read on the forward strand.
CATAGTATGTGTTATTGGAATTCCTACATGTATATTTATATCATCGAGAAATCGCACAGAGGACACCGCGGGGCGTGAACGCCTCGTCGATCGAAGCCGGCCAATAGGTCGGCTTTTTGCATAAAAAGATACATCGGTTTTCCAACCGACGAAGCCTGTCTCAAAAGATATAATGAACTTTATAGGGAGAAGAAAGGCAAAGATCATCCGAGCATTACAAGGAAGATCAAATCTTACAACGGATCACCCATCTTGAAGAGTATGGAGTGACATATCGAGATATTTTGAAGTGCCAAATTCGGAGTAACAAAGCCAACAGTAATGTTTGCTGATGAACAACCACACGGGGAGGGGCCAAACAATTAGATTTATTCGTTTTAGGATAACCAGAAAGGAGTTCGTTTTTATTAGCGACAAATCGAAGATAGAATGGACGGACGCCACCAAACCCAGGCGGGCAGCCCCAAAGTCGGCGAACAATAAAAGTCCGGATCCCTCAGGGATCCGGCCGGAAAACTATAGAGGCATCGTCCAGACAATTTCAGCTATCCGTACGCAAGCCTGTCGATTGTGTGTAAGCGCAAGTAGCACATGGTCAGGTTTAACATCCAGTATCGTACCTTCAATGGCCCCGCGGGTTGTTTCAAAGCATACACATCGACCTATTAGTCGGCAGAGGGCTTCAACAACGTATGGATCGATAGAAGAGACAGACTTTACCTGGGAAAGTAAATGGCTCGCATTAGCGTTACGTTGATACAAATTATCACTCCTTAAATATGTTCTGCAATTAGCATATGCTGATGCCTAATTCGTGGAGTAGGCATATATCCCATATCACATGGGAAGAGTTTCTGGAGGTGCAACAATGGCTACTTTATTCACAGAGCTAAAATTAGACGAAATCCCAGTTGCAATGTTCGATTGATGCCGTCTCTATCGCCAATCTTAATCACGGCTTGTTATGCGGCAATCAGACAAGCTTCGGGTGTATAAGGAGGGGGAGGCGGAGCCGACGGTAACCGGAGCCCATCGCCCAAACAACGGAGCAATCAGCGTCGCCGATCCGAAACTCTCTGATAGGGAAGGGCGGCACCTGGGGGGCACCGGATTGTTAAAGTGGACGAGCCCGGTCCGTGTGTTACAGGTGCCAATTCGGTAGCGGAGCGATAACAGTAGCCGATCCTGAATTCGGCAGCGGCGCATTCGGTTCGATACCCCGTTTTAGCCAGAGCAAAAGGTTACTGTTGCCGTACCGCATCAAAAGGAGTCGGAGGTTTGCGATTATTATTGTCCGTGTAGCGGTGACTTGAGACTCGCTAATGAACTTGGAAATTAGAGAACTACTAACACCATGAGGTGGAATTATTCATCGGGAGTTCGATCAAGGAAAAGATGTATTACCTCGGTTGCATCGCCGGCTTCAATTTCTTCTTGTGAAGCGTCCTCTTCGAGGGTGTTATGCGTGTCTATGCTTGGTGCAATTGTTGGTTCATGTTCGTGTTCATGATCCATTTGAAATAACTCCTTCGACATTTTGTTTATTCTCTGCAAATTGACCGATAGCCTTCATTTTGGTCCAGCTCATCTTCGATTAAGCTCTGTTGATTATCGTTATCCTCCGATTGCGGCGGCTCATCAGTTCGGTACTGAGGGGCAATCGGAGGATCGAGAAATTGATTGTTTTCAGTCACATGTACGACTCCTTATAGGCGGTTTAGATTTCCAGTCTAATATCGGCTCATGAACTTTAATTTATTCAAAGCAGTGGAGAAGGTTGGGCGACAGGGGAAATGGTTGAAAGAGTCATATCTCTATATGGTTCGAGCGGTACGATTATATTATGAGGGGAGGTAACGATGAATATTAGGATCAATAAGTATAATTAAAAAGCCCTTCATCAATTGAAGGACTTTTCAAAAATAATTTCAAAATATGCGGGAAAACCAGCTCCTTTAGTGGCTGGAGCAAATATTTGGACAAATCGCCATCCATCCTTTGCATGGTTAGCAATAATTTCATGGAAGGCTGTCGAACGGCTCGCCGGGATGTTCAAGGTCGGATTAGGGAAAGGAGCTATTCGGCGTGGAAAGAGCTGAGATAGATAATCTGCCGGATTCTTTGGCGTTGGCCGGGAAACGAGAAATAAAAAAGAGAGCCCTTATCGTTCTAAGGCTCTCGGTCGCTTAAGTATGGTGATCTGAACAGGGATCGAACCTGTGACCCCCACCCTGTCAAGATGGTGCTCTCCCAGCTGAGCTATCAGATCATGTTTTATTTAGCGGCGACAAGTAATATAATAACAAGTTACGGGAATGAAGTCAATACGATTTACAGAAAAAATTTAAACAAAACACGCCAATCTTTTAGGAGAATAAATGCGAAATGTGGGATGTTTTACTTCGGCTCGGCGTACACATGTATCAGCGGATATTCGGGCAGGAGGAGCGGCGCATGAGGGATGCGGCATTGCTGGTCGTGTGGCTGGTCGGTTTATTCAGCTTGATTGGCGGCGTAATGGCGGCCGTTGCGCGTGTTGTCAGACAGGATGCCGAGCCGAGCGACGACCAACTGGCCTGGGCGGCCATGGAGTCTGCGGGCGACGCCCGGAGAGAGGGGACTTCGGAGATCTCCCGCGAGGAAGGCAAGGGGCCGGAGTAAGCGAAGGAAGACGAACAAGGGGACTAGAGCCGTTAGCGGCTTCAGTCCCCCGGTGCGTCGTTATTCTTCTTCGTCCCATTTGCGAGAATAGGCTTTCTTGGTCGTCCAGAGCACGATCCAGATGAGCAGCACGGCGATGACGCCGGCAATGATAAAGGTACTTAGCAAGTCGTGACTTCCTTTCCTTGAAGCTGTTCCTTCTATGATAACGAATTATTCGGAGAATGTTAACCGTTCGACCTCGTATTCCTTCTGCTGGCTGATAAATTTCATCCGTCCAGTGCGACCTATGAATTCGGGCTGATCGTCGCCGTAGTGCATCAGATAGATTCTGTCCTGCAGCTCGTCCGGCAATGTCAGGAGCTGCGGCAGACTGGCATGAACGACTCCCGGAGAATGCAGCTGGCAATCGTGGAAGATGACCCGCACTCCGCGTTCCGAGACCAGCGATTGCAGCAAGTCCGCGTCGAACACCGTATCCCCGGAATAGAAGAAAAACCCGTTGAACAGCATCGAATAATTCGGCTTGTTTGGGATGTGGCGCGTCGGGACAAGCTCGACGCTCAATCCTGGCAGGAGCTCGTGCGATACGCCTGCGGGCAAGGGGCGAACCTCGAAGAAGTCGTGAAGCGTCTCGGCCTCGTCCTGCTGCAGGCCGCCTTTGAGCGAATGCTCCCAGAGCGGCGCGACCAGAGTGTCTGCGATATAGAGAATCGGCTTGCGGCCGTAGACGAATTTCATCTGAAAGGCGAATTCCTCCAAGCCGCCGATGTGATCGGCATGGATGTGGGTAATGAGCACCGCATGCAGGTCGTTGAAGCTGTAACCCAACTCGTGAAGAGCCCTGGGAGCCGTGATTCCGCAATCCAGCAGCAGCCTGCGGCCATCGACTGTAATAAGCGCGTTGTTATTATTGAAAGCTTTGGCGAAGGCGCTGCCCGTGCCCAGCATTTGAATCCTCACATCGTCCCCTCCTAGGAAGCCTACCGTATACGCGGACCATCGTTTTAATCAATGTACCATATATTACCTCGACACGTAAGAAGGCATGCCGAAAATCTTGCTCGAAGCCTGTGGCGGCATAGGCTGGGTTCGCATAATCTGTGAAGACGAATGCGATACCCAGCATGCGCGAAAGGAAGATCCCCATGGGCAAGGTAAATAAAAAAAAGAAGTCGGTGGCGTCGGAGCAGAAGCGGGCGCAAATGAAAATCGTGACGTCCGACGTGTGCGCCGTATGCAAAACTCCCTGCAAGCGAGGACTCGACTATTTGCGGCACCTTCAAGCTCCGGGGGCTGTCGGGCAAGGCGTTCCGTGCGTGCTGACATTGCCTGGACGCAAGGGTTAATGTTCCCGGAAGTCCGAATTTCCATTTCCCGGGGAAGCGCAGGCTTCGGCAGATTGCGACAGCAGCGTCGCCTGCGAAAATAGATTAAAAAATTTTCATTCTATTTTAACCCATGTGCGCAACTTTCGCTCGAACCGTCGGTATAAACAAATAACAAAACCAAAGCAAGACGGCGAGAAGACGGAGGAAACGAGCATGAAGGTTCGTAAACTAATCATTTTGGTTGCAGCGTTCACCTTGCTCTGCGGAAGCGTGGCTTATGCAGATACGGTATCCCAGAAGCTGCGGCTGCTGATCAATACCAAGTCTCAGGATGCTGACGGAGCTATTGTCGCGGACAACAAAGTATATATCTCTTCTCAGGTGATCTCGGATAAACTTCAGGCGATCGTGATCAAGGACGACGGGAAGGTTTCGGTGTTCAAGCCTAACGTTCATATGGTGACGAATTCCGGCAGCGATATTTTCGCTGATGTGAAGCAAGGCAAGGTGAAGTTCAACACGTTTATTCAGGTGGACTCTTTAAGGCCGGATATTAACGCGTTAAAGCTGACGATCGCCAATCCTTACGGGGAGGAAACCTTGCTTGAGCAACGCAAGTCGGGCGACAGCGACTTCCCGGACGGCAAGAACGATTTCTGGATTACGATGAAGGATCTTTCCTACAATTTCGAATCGGCGGGTGCCTATACGCTGCGCTTCGCGGTGAAGGTCAAGGGCGAATCCTCCTTCACGGTCATTTCCGAAAAAACGATCAACTCCAAATAAAGCGGCAATGAAGCCTGGACAGCTTGCTGGTCCGGGCTTTTTTTGGTTTGACCCTCGTAGGCGGAAATGATACGATACGTGAGTAGGAAAAACTAACCGATTGAACGGAGGTTCGCTATGAGCGATCATGTCCATGACGAGAATTGCGAACATGACCACGATGAAGCCGTATTCATCGTAACGGACGAGGAAGGCATCGAGCACGAAATGGTGCTTGTGTACACATTCGAAACCAATGACCGCGCGTATGCCGTTTTGTTGGACCGTAACGATCCAGAGGACGACGGCATCATTTTCCGCGTTGAGGAAGATGGAGAGGACGAGGTACTCGTCAACATCGAAGACGACCAGGAATGGGAAACGGTCATGAAGGCATATGAAGCGCTTGCCGCCCAAGAGAATCAGAACGATTAGTCTGAGCAGCTTCCGGGCGCGCGAATAAGGCTATCCTTTCCTGCGAGAGCAGGGGATGGATAGCCTTATTCGCATTGGCCGCCTGAACGCGGGCTTATTTGCGAGGGTTATAATAAATCGTTCTTCCGTTGAACAATCGAACTTCCGCTTGAAGCTGCTTGCCGATCCACTTGCACAGCTCGTTGGCTTTGGACTTGTCTCCGTGAGTGGAGTCATCCGGCAACACGAGGTGAATATAAGGAACGGATTGGCCCTCCGATTCGCGACGGCCCGTGCCGATCACGATATAACGGTAGGGATGCGAGGTGCCCTTCAAATAGAACCATTGGCCCTTCGCCTCGGGCTTATGCTCTATGCGATAAGGAAATGCGGCTTCCGCGTAATCCCAGCCGAGCTGCCGGCCGGTCAGGGCCATTTGCTCGCGGTATTTATGCAGCTGCTCCTGGACGCTGTCCAGGTCGATGTCGGCTAAGGACGATCCTTGCACAAGTGAAATGTAAGCGCTTTGACTCATCGGTTCCACCCCCACGCCCATGATAGCATTTCCCCGTTTCGTTGGCAACGGGTTCCAGTATAGGCTTCAGCCGTAAAGCATCCAAAAAAAATCCGCATCCCCGGGAACGCAAGGGATGCGGATTGCAATCAAGAGATGGCGGTCTCTTCCATGATGACCTTCACATGGGTGACGGAGCGATCCTCCGGTCCTTTGACCGGAAGCCCAACCTCCAGATGGTCGAGGATGTAATCGATATTTTCTTGCGAAATAATCTCGCCCGGCAGAAGAATCGGGATACCCGGAGGATAGACGTATATAAATTCGGCAATGATCCTGCCCGCAGACTCCTTGAACGGCACCAGCTCGGTTTCCCCGTAGAAGGCGTCTCTCGGGGTCAGCGCCAAGTGCGGAATTTCCGGAATGATCACGACCATCTCGGCAATCTCGTTCGTCTCGGCATGGTACGAGTCGGACATCGCCTGGAGCGACTCCAGCAGAGTCGAGATCGAGGCTTCGTCGTCTCCCGGAGTGACGAGGCAGAGGATATTGTACATATCGCTCAGTTCAACCTCCAGGCGGTAGTGCTCGCGCAGCCAGTTTTCCGCATCATACCCCGTAATGCCCAAGTGCCGAACATGGATCGTCAGCTTCGTCGGATCGTAATCGTAGGTGGCCTCTTCTCCCAGCAGCTCTTCGCCGAAGCAGTACAAGCCCGGAATCCGGTTGATCGCTTCCCGCGCTTGCTTGGCGAGGCGAATCGTGCGTTCCGCAATTTCCTTGCCGTTGATCGCCAGTTGGCGGCGAGCCGTATCCAGAGACGCCAGAAGCGGATATGACGTGGAAGTCGTCATCAGCAGGCTGAGAATCGTCTGTACGCGCTGCGGATTGACGAGCCCTTTGCGAACGTTAAGAATGGAGCTTTGCGTCATGGAGCCGCCCAGCTTGTGTATGCTGGTGGCGGACATATCCGCTCCAGCCTGCATCGCGGACAAAGGAAGATTGTCGGAGAAATGAATCAGCGCGCCATGCGCTTCGTCGACCAGTACCGGAATGTCATATTCGTGAACGAGGTCTACGATCTCTTTAAGATGCGTGCAGACCCCGTAATAGGTCGGATTAATGACAAGAACCGCCGCAGCGTCGGGGTGTCTCTCCAGGGCGCGACGTACGGAACGGGTCGTAACGCCATGATCGATCCCGAGGTTCGTATCGCGAACGGGGGACAGGAAGACCGGGCGAGCGCCCGCGAAAATAATGGCTGACAGCACCGACTTATGGACGTTACGAGGCACGATGATTTTGTCGCCGGTTCCGCAGACGGACAAGATCATCGTCATGATCGCCGTGCTCGTACCTTGAACGGAGAAATAAGTAGAGTCCGCGCCGAAGGCGTCTGCGGCGAGCTTCTGAGCCTCAAGAATAACGCCGACAGGCTGATGCAGATCGTCCAGCGGGGCGATGTTGATCAAGTCGATGTCCAAGAGGTTCTGTCCAATGTAGTCGCGATATTCGGGGTCCATGCCTGCGCCTTTCTTATGGCCCGGAATATGGAATTGTACCGGATTCTGCTTCGCATGGGAGCGCAATGCGTCGAAGAGCGGAGTACGATTATGATCCAATAGAAGTCCCTGCCTTTCTCACAACGTGCAACGTATCAATAGTCCAAACAAGCATGAGTATAACAAAAATGGGGGGGAAATCAACAACCGTTATTTCGAAGCGACACTTGTCACCAAAAAGACACCGGTTTCATTTGGAACTTCGCGGACGATTATGCTACCATCAATGAAGATAGCTTGTCATTGCAGCAACAGGATCATGTTTTCATAAGAGGAGAGAGACAGACTCGTGAAAAGCAAATTAGCGATCGTAGGGCTTATGCTCTTTACGATTTTCATCGGCTTCGGCATTATCATTCCCGTACTTCCCGAATTGGTGACGGAAGCGAGCGACAAGTCGGCGAACTGGCATACGGGCGTCATGCTGGCGATTTATTCTCTGATGTCCTTCCTGCTCAGCCCGCTCTGGGGCGGGCTTTCCGAGCGTATCGGCCGGCGTCCCGTCATTATGACCGGGGTGCTGGGCTTCTCGCTCAGCTTCCTGCTGTTCGGCCTGTCCGGAGATCACCTCTGGATCATGTACGCCTCGCGGATTCTGGGCGGACTGTTCTCCGGTGCGGTTGTCTCTTGTATTGTCGCCTACGTGGCGGATATTACGACGGACAAGGAACGCACGAAAGGGATGGCCGTGGTCGGCATGAGCATCGGTCTCGGATTTACGTTCGGTCCGGGCTTCGGCGGGTTCCTGAGCGAGATTACGCTTCACACGCCTTTCTATGCCGCATCGGCGCTGTCACTGATCGTCTTCATCGTCGCCTGGTTCCGACTTCCCGAATCGCTGCCTGCCGAGCAGCGCGAAGCGATGAAGAACGCAAAGCGGGTATCCCGCTGGTCCGCCTTCGAGGGCCCTTTGAAATATTTGTACGTTCTTGCATTCTTCGTGACCTTCTCTCTGGCGATACTAGAGGCTACGCTCCAGCTGTTCGGAATGGAAAAGTTCGAGGTGACGCCTCTCCAGGTGGGGATGATGTTCTTCTTCTGCGGGCTGGCGGGAGCGCTTGTGCAAGGCGGATTTGTCCGCCGGAGGATACAGGTCGGACAGGAAGGCAAATATATCGCGGTCGGTCTGTTGATCTCCGCCGCCGGATTTTTCCTTCTGCTGACCTCGACCAGTTGGGGGATGGCTACCGTGTATCTGTGCATTTTCGGAATCGGCAATTCCTTGATCAAGCCATGCGTGACCTCGCTTATTACTCAGAAGACCACGGTCAGTCAAGGGATCGCGTCCGGCCTCAGCTCTTCAATGGACAGTCTGGGCCGCATCGTCGGACCGGTGCTGGGAGCCGCTCTGCTGGGAGCCGCTTCATGGCTTCCCTTCGTCGCATCTGGCGTTCTCTCCATCGCGGCTCTCGGGCTGTTGGCCCAATTCCGCAATCAGGACCGTCAAAAGGCGAATGCTTGAAGAGGTTTGAATTTGTTGTCCCGCTTACCGAAACCGGAGGCTGCCGCCTCCGGTTTTTTGCATTTTAAAATGACTTTCGTCATCCGCCGCGCTTACGGCAAAGTGACTCGAAGCACCTGCGCGCAAACGGCGAACTCTCTACAATACACATCAGGGAAGGAAAGCGGAGAAGCGCATAGCGGGTTTCCTTGTAAGGCCAAGGGGAGGTCCAGCACGGAATAAAGCCTTAAGGTCCGGGCGGACTCCGTCCAGAGGAGGAGCGGACATCTGGTCTTAAGCCGTTTTTCGCCAAGACGCCTATCCGCTACGCTAGAGAAAGAACAATTGATGGAGTGGAAGGAGCAAGATTATTTTGAACAGTTTAATTCAAGGGGCATTTCGCAACAAGGCGGCCATGATCCTGATCGTGATCATGGTGCTTGCGATGGGAGCGTTAAGCTATTCCAAGCTTCCAATGGAGTTTCTGCCGGAGGCTGACAATCCGCAGGTCACGGTGTCGGTCATCGGTCCGGGCTACGACGCTTCTTCGATGGATCAGAAGGTTACCGGTCCTCTCGAACAAGCGTTGTCGGGAATTAAAGGAAAGACCAACGTATTCTCCTCGTCCGGAGACGGGTATAGCCAGGTTAACCTCAACTTCGATTCGGATACGAATATGAAGGATGCGAAGCTGGAGGTCGAGAGAGCGGTAAGCTCCGTTAAGCTTCCGGACAATGTTTCGCCTCCCTATGTCGTCCAGTTGAACACCTCCATGATTCCGATCTCGTTCGTCACGCTCACTTTCGCGGAAGGCGTCAGCGATGCGCAGAAGGAAATGCTGGAGCGGCAAATTCTCGACGAGTTCAAGGCGATTGACGGCGTCGGCAGCGTCCAGCTGTCGGGCAAATCGTTGCCTCGGGCCAGCATCGTGCCCGACGTTGCCAAGCTGTCGGAGAAAGGCTTGCCGCTGCAGAGCCTGTACGGCGTTCTGCAAGGGCGCGCGGCGTCCGCCACCGTCGGAGAGAGCGTGCTGGACGGCCAGGCTGTCAGCCTTAATGTGAGCGCCAGCGTGCAGGACGAGCAAACGCTGCGCAGCTTGCCTGTCGCGCCGGGGGTGACACTGGGCGAGGTCGCCAAGGTCGCGCTGAGCGACACCAAGGAGAGCCTGTTCCGCATCGACGGCAAGGATGCGCTGCAGTTCGTTATTTCCAAAGGGGCGAATTCCAACGCCGTTAACGTCGGTAAAGCCGTCAACAAAATCGTAGATGAGCATAACGAGGCGAAGGGCCCAGTTGAATTGAAGGTCATCTTGAGCACTTCGGAGCAAGTCGTCCACTCCGTCAACAGCATGATGAGAGAAGTGCTGTTGGGAGCGCTGTTCGCGACGATCGTCATTCTGCTGTTCATGCGCAATATCCGGGCAACGCTGGTTACGATCGTTTCGATTCCGCTCTCGCTGGCGATGACGCTGTATTTGCTGGATCTCTCCGGCATTACGCTGAACATTCTGACGCTCGGAGGCGTCGCCGTGGCGGTCGGCCGTCTTGTCGACGACAGCATCGTCGTGATCGAGAACATCTTCCGCAGGCTGCAGAAGGAGAAGTTCTCGCAGCAGCTCATTATCGATGCGACCAGAGAGGTCGCGAGCGCGATTACGGCCTCCACGCTGACGACAATTGCCGTATTTCTGCCCATGAGTCTGCTGAGAGGCGGTCTGCAGGCGTTCCTGCTGCCGTTCGCGCTGACGATGACCTATTCCCTGCTGTCCTCGCTGGTTGTCGCCCTAACCCTTGTTCCGTTGATGAGCGCGGGCGTGCTGCGGAATTCCAGTATTAAAGAGCATCATCCTTCGAAGCGGTTCGTTCGATTTCTGGAAAAGTGTCTGCGGTTCAAGTTGCTGCCGATAACGGGCGCGGTTGTTCTGCTAGCGGCTTCGGTAGGCACCTATGCCTCCATGCCGAAAGGCGCGATCGACTCGTCGAATGCGGAGAACGTGAATGTCACTCTGGATTATCCAGCGGATACGCCGATTGCGGATGTGCTGGAGAATGGTTCTCGCCTAGAGAGGGCTTTGATGTCCCGCGAGGATGTCGAGTGGGTGGCGATGAGCAACGGCAACAGCGCCGACTCGGCCCAATACGGCTCGGTCCTGTCCCCGACGCAAGTGACGTACATGCTGAAGATTCGTCCGGGAGAGGATGCGGAGAAGGTAATGGCCGACGTGAAGGCCGAGGCGGCTGCTTACCCGGGGGCAGAGCTCAACACGTCTGCGGGCGATTTCATGTCCAGTGGAAGCTCGACGCAAGTAATTATCGATATTACAGGCAACAATGCCGAACAAATTGCTCTGACGGCCGAACAAGTGGCGGCCAAGATTCAACCGATCAAAGACGTGCTTAAGGTCGAAAGCAATCAGCAAGTGAAGAAAACGGTCTATACGCTGGAAGTCAATCCGGCGGAAGCCAAGGCCGAGGAGATCGCGATGCAGCTGCAGGGCATGTTGAACCCGATTCCGGCCGGCTCGATGACGGTCGACGGGCAATCGATTCCGGTATGGATCGAGCCTGTGTTGAAGCCCAAGTCCGAAAGCGAGCTGTCCGGGATTACGGTCATGACGGAATCGGGACCGGAGCCGGTGTCGAACGTAGCCAAGTGGGCGAAGGCGGAGCAGTCGACGACGTTTTTCCATAAGGATGGCAACAGCTACATCCGCGTGACAGCCTCGGTCGAGCCGACGCAGCTGTCCAAGGTAGGCTCGGAGATCGACAAGCAGCTTAAGGACGTTTCGCTCCCGGAAGGCGTTAAGCTCAACGTCGGCGGCGCTTCTGCGGATCAATCGGCCGATATGATGAGCCTGTTCATGATGATGATCGTATCCGTCGGAGTCGTCTACCTGATCATGGTCTTCACCTTCAAGACCTTAAAGGCGCCGCTGGCGATTATCAGCTCGATTTTCTTCGTGCCGATCGGCGCTGTCCTCGGACTGCTGCTGACCGGAATTACGCCGGACTTCACGGCCATCTTCGGAGTCGTGATGCTGATCGGCATTGTCGTTACGAACGCGATCGTTCTGATCGACCGAGTCAAGCACAATGAAGAGCGCATGACGATTCGGGAAGCGCTGTTAGAAGCGGCGGGCACGCGGATGCGTCCGATTCTGATGACGGCGATCGCAACCGTCGGCGCTATGCTGCCGCTTGTCTTCGGCTCATCGGAAAGCGGGAGCATCGTCTCCCAAAGTCTGGCCGTTGTCGTCATCGGCGGGCTGATCGTCTCTACGCTGCTTACGCTTGTCATTGTGCCATGCCTCTATGAACTGCTTTATTTCCGCAAGTCTTCGCTTCAGCGCAAGCTCGCCGCGCAATCCGTGCAAGAGGCGGCAGCGCAGTAAAGGCGGCAACGCGTCTCCAATAGCAAGTCAAAGAAGCTTCCAGCCCTGCGGTATCGCGGGAATGGAAGCTTCTTTAATTCGGCGGTTTTCCTCATGGATTCCCGATCAGGCGAGGGCCATCCGGTATAGGGGGAGCAGCGTGCGGAACGTATCCTCGACTCGACGCAAGAAGGCTTCTCCGTCGGCGAGCAGCGGATCGCCCCGCCGAATGTGGATGCCGCAGGTTAATTCGGCAGCTTTGACCGTTCGCAGCCTTGCAAGCAGCTCCGCGAGCTCCTTGTCGGACAGTTCGCCGTGCGCTTGCCCTTCGGGAACCATATGATCCTTGGACCACACGTAGTGCGAAGGAATCGCCTTGCGAATCGATGCCAGCTCGCCCAGCGCCCGTTCGGCGAATTGCCCCTTGTGCGGGCATTCATAGATAATGGCGAACTGAATGAAGACGTGCGTAGACCAAAGCCCGACTTGGAAGTGCGGATGCGCCTTGTAGCCTCTCTTGTTATGCGCAAACGCAACCCAGGAGTCATTCGGCGGATTCACTGTCCTGCGAGCGTGCTTGGCGACATGGGTGAACATCTCTTCTCCGCACAGCTGCTCCAGAATCGGTGTCACCTTTTCCCCAAGCTGATGAAACTTCGGACGAACGCGTTCAATCAGCGCTTCCATGCGCGCTTCGAGTCCTTGTATCTCGAATACGGCAAAGTCCCGGGCGTCGAACCCTGCGAAAATGTCATTCGTAGCGATACTCATGTCTGATCTCCTTTATCGGTTACCTCTTCAAATAGAAAATTGCGATCTGCGTGCGGTCGCGCAGCTCCAGCTTGCCGAGAATCTCGGAAATGTAATTTTTCACCGTACCCTCGCTGAGGAACATGGCTCCGGCGATTTCCTTGTTGGACTTGCCGTCGGCGATATGACGGACGATCTCCTGCTCCGCCGGGGTGAGCCCTGCATTGGCGAGAGCCTGGTCGGATGCCGCATCGCCGCCTCCGGCCGGCCGGGCATCGAGCGAGTGCGGCTCCAGCAGCCCGGCCAGCTTGCGAGCGATCTCGGGATGGATGAGATGATTGCCCTCCGCGACCGACTTAATCCCGGACACAATCCGGGCGGGCGGCACGTTCTTCAGCAGGTAGCCGTTAGCCCCGCAGCGTATCGCTTGAACAATGTAATCATCGTCATCGAAGGTGGTCAGAATCAGCACTTGAGGCGGATGGTCGAGCCCCTTTAATTTGCGCGTGCCCTCTACGCCGTCGCAAACCGGCATGCGAATGTCCATCAGAACAATATTCGTCTCGGGATGAGCTTTGACGAATTGAAAGCTTTCCTCGCCATTGCCGCACGTGCCTATGACTTGTATTTCCGGGTCTAGGTCGAGAATCAGCTTTAAGCTCTCCCGGATGAACGGGTCGTCGTCGACGATTAACAATTGAATCATGAATGCTGCTCCTTCTGCGCTTGTGGTCGCTCTTGATACGGAATGATCGCCGTCAGCAAGAATTGCGGCTCAAGCGTAACCCGAAGCGTTCCCCCGATCACCGCCAGCCTATCCTGCATGCCTTTCAGCCCCATGCCGAATTTCGCTTCGGAGGGAGGCTTGCCGTTATTGGCGATCGTCATCGCAAGCCGATCCTCGGAGAAATCCAGCACTATCTGAACGGAAGTCGCTCCGCCGTGCCGTACGGCATTCGTAATCGCTTCTTGCGCATTGCGGTAAAGTACGAATTCCAGGCTTGGATAGAGAGGGAACGGCTTGCCGGAAAGCTCGAAGATCACCTCGATCTGCATATCCCGAGCCGCATCCTCGATGAGGCGATGAAGAGCGTAACGCCTCCCGTTTTTGGATTCCACGGGCTGCAGCCTGCGAACGGTATACCGCATATTGTTCATGCTTTCCTCAAGCTGGTCGCGTACTTGGGCGATCAGTTGGCCAGCTTTGTCGGGACTGTGCTCCATGATCTGAAGCGCGGCTTCCGACATCATTTTCACTCGTATGAGCCTGTGTCCGAGATCGTCGTGAAGCTCTGTCGCGATGCGTCCGCGCTCCTGTGTCTGAGCGTAATCCTCGACCTTGCGGGCGTATTCCAGCGTCCGCGCGCGTTCCTGCTCCAATTGATCCTGACTGTCCGACAGCAATTCGAGCTGCTGGTTTAGCCGGGACTGATGCCGTTCCTGGAGCGTATAGGCAAGGAGCAATAGGGCAAAGGCCAGCCACGCGAGGTTCATCACCCAGAGGGAGGTCAAGCCGTGATCGGAGCCGATCGCGTTCAGGACGATGCCCGACAGCAGAACCATGGGCCCCAGCTGAACGGGCTTTCGCAGGTGGAGAAATGCGGCGACGAGCAAGGAATACTGCAGAAAATAGAGCAAACCGCCGTACTCGCGGAAGAGCCATCCGTATCCGATCATGCCGAGCGGAAGCAGCAGTGGCGCGGCCGCGCGTGCGGCATCCGTTATTCTGGCATACAGCAGAGCAAGGAGGACGAAGGCCACATATCTGCTGTTGCTCGGAATGTCCGCTATGTAGAGGGTGGCGATCGCAGGCAGCACGACGAGCAGGTGCCGGAGCCAGACAAGCGGCAGCCTCATTGGGGCGCTCCTTTCAGGGTCAAAAGATCGATAGGAACATTATAGCACTGAAGAAATGACTTTTGTCACCCTTGCGAGGGGAACGAAGATGACTCAGTATACCTTACATGCGTCTGCCATTTTCGTATAATGAGATCAATTCGTCTGGAGGGGGACGCTGCGATGACGTTTGTACAGTTCAAAGGAGTCGTCAAGAAGTACGATACGAAAATGAGCGTAAATCATTTGAATCTAGAGATCGCCCAGGGAGAAATCTTCGGCCTGCTGGGCCCTAACGGAGCGGGGAAAAGCACGACCATTCATCTGCTGGCAGGGCTTCTGGCCGCGGATGCCGGCGAGATTATGCTTGACGGCTATTCCGTTGCCCGCAATCCTATCGAGACAAAGCGCAGAATCGGGCTCGTTCCGCAGGAGCTGGCCATCTACGATATGCTGTCGGCCAGGGAGAATGTGACCTTCTTCGGGCAGTTGTACGGATTAAGAGGAAGGCTGTTGAAGGAACGCGTAGAGGAAGCGCTGGCATTCGCCGGATTGCTCGACTTCGGGAAGGAGAAGCCCGGAACGTTCTCCGGGGGCATGAAGAGAAGATTGAACATTGCCTGCGCGATCATGCATCGGCCAAAGCTGATCATTATGGATGAGCCTACCGTAGGGATCGATCCGCAATCGAGAAACCACATCCTCGAATCGGTGAGACAGCTCAACGCAATGGGCTCGACCGTCATCTATACAAGCCATTACATGGAGGAAGTCGAAGCGATCAGCACCAAGATCGGCATTATGGATCAGGGCAAGCTTGTTGCGCACGGCACGAAAGAGGAGCTGATCAGGCAGGCCGGTCTGGAGGAGCGGTTGATGCTCGAGACGAACCGTCTGACAGACGAGGCTATCGGCGAAATTCGCGGTCATGCCCGCGTGACTTTCTTCCAGCGGCGGGAGGATTCCCAATTGGAGCTTGTTCTGCAAGAATCTCAGGCTTACCTACAGGATATTCTGTTTGTCCTGTCCAAGCACGACTTAAAGCTTCAGAAGCTGACGCGCGTCGAACCCGATCTGGAAAGCCTGTTCCTGACGCTGACCGGGCGTTCGCTGCGGGACCGGGACTAACCGGGATCAGGTACGGAAGGGAGACGATAGGATGAGACTGTCGCTGATTGTAGCTTGGAACGAAGTCGTTCGATTAACGAGAATGCGCACTGTGCTGATCATGCTGCTTGCGTTGCCGCTGCTGCTCATTTTTCTGCTCGGCAACGCTCTGGAGAGCGATATAAAGCCGGTGAAGCTATCGATTTATACAGAAGGCGGGGGACAGCTGGAAGCGGCTGCGGAAAGCTATCTTGCTTCGCCTGAAGTCCGGCAATACGTCGAGCCGCGGATACGCGGCAAGGAAGAGGAGGTCCGTCAGGATCTCGTGTCCGGCAGAGCCGAGTACGGCTTCGCCCTGACGAGCGGAACCGCGCGATACTATCCGGGACAGTTCTCCGAACGCAATTTGATCGCGGAATCCGTCATGAACCGATTCGCGCAGGAGGTTCAATTGCGCCAGTCCGCGGCAACTGTGCTTCCGAGCCTGACTGCGGAAGCGGCAGACCGCATATTGTCCGGCGAAGCGGGAAGAGAGCTTGTGCGGATCGGCAGCCTGTTGTCCCGCGAGGAAACGGTTTTCAACAGCTTCTCGGCCTTGCAATATTATTCGGTCGCGTACCTGATTATGTTTCTTATGTATTCGGGAATGTCGGTAGCGCTGGGCCTTAACGAGGCGAGAGAGAACGGAACGCTTCTTCGTCTGAACGCCATGCCGGTATCCGCCAATGTCTTGCTGCTCGGCAAGCTGATGGGCGCTGCTTTCTTTTCCTTGCTGCAGGCAGCAATTATCATTGGCTTTACCCGATGGGTATACGGTGTCGACTGGGGCAACGACTACGGCGGGATTGCGGTCGTCTGCGCGCTTGTGTCGCTGTCAACCGTCTGCTTCTCCGTGATTATGGCATCCTTCCTCCGCAGTCGGCGGGCGATCGAATCGGTGTTCAGCCTTGTCATTACGCTGATGACCTTCCTTAGCGGCGGCATGATTGCGGATCTTGGACCGACGATCAGGACAATGGGCCAATTCACGCTTAATCATTGGGCCAATGATGCGATTCGCCACCTGATGGCGGGCGGCGCTCTTCAGGGCGCCTGGCAGGCATTTGCGGTTCTGGCCGCTATTCTGACGGCCCTGATGGTCGCGGCAATGCTTAGATTCAAGAAGGCGGTGGCGTTGACATGAACAGCTGGATATTGGCAAAGCTTCATCTTCGCAGAATGCTGCTCGGACGCAAAGGCATTCTCCTTCTCATCGTTCCGATTCTCATTATCTCGGGCATTGTCGGCCTGTTCGGCAAAGCGTCCGATGTGCAGGTTCGGATTGCGGTGTGGAACGAGGATGGAGGCTGGCTGGGCGAGCGGGTGATCCAATCTGTTCGAACAGTCGGACTATACGAATTAGAAGTGCAGGACGAAGCCGGCGCTTCGCTGGAAGAACTCAAAGAAGGCGTATACGATGGGCGGTGGGGGGCGCTCGTCCACATTCCGCCGAGCTTCAGCGAGACGATGCTGGCAGGCGGGGAGACGCAGGTCGGCTTGTATCGGAAGAACGAGCAGCAATGGAGCGTCGCCCTTGGGTTCACCTTGACGGAAACGGCGGATCGGCTTGCGGGAAGCATTGCGCTGGCCGCGGCTTCGACGAGCGATGCCAAGGCACGGGAGGCCATCGTTCAACAGCTGCTGGATCTCCAGGAAACGGGCGGACTTCAGATCGAGAGTCAAAGCCTGGTGCACCGGAACAGCAATTCTTTCGTGCTCGTCATCGGACTTGCGCTGATGTTCATCATGATCTTGGTCAACCAGTCGATTCATGGAATTATAGAGGATCGGAGCAACCGCACAATAGCAAGAATATATTCCGCGCCTGTACGGGCATGGGAGATCGCGCTTGGCAATTTTCTGGGCTGCTTCTTGATCGGCGCATGTCAGGTGCTTCTGATCTTGACCATTACTCGCTATGTGATCGGCTTCGATCTGGGTATCCCGTTCGGTACGCTCGCTGTCGTTATGCTCTGCTTTCTGCTCGCTGCGGTCGGCGTCATGTCCGCCGCCGCGGCTCTCGTCAAGAACGCCGCGCAGCTCGGCAATATCATCAATCTGATCGTAATCCCGACCAGTATGCTCGGAGGCTGCTTCTGGCCCGTCTCGATGATGCCGGACTTTATGCAGAAGCTTGCGAATTTTACGCCGCAACGATGGGCCATTATCGCCTTGGAGCAGGCTTCTTCCGGAGAGTCGTTGTCCTCGCTGGGGCTGCCGCTGGGCGTGCTCCTCCTGTTTGCCGCGGTGCTGCTCTCTTTCGGCTCTTACGTCCTGAGGCCCGCGGAGAGGTAATCTCTCTCCGCGGCTGCGCCCGACGGAAGAGTTGAGAGGTCTTTCGCAAAAAATAGGACCGAAATTAGTCAAGAAACCAAGTTGCCATAACATAAGATGGAGTATAAAATATAAGCAAGCCGCAATATTCAGACAATTCGGTCAATATCTCGAGCCGCGCTTTGGACGCAGGAGGGAGGGATGGCCGTGAACCGCAGTCATGAAGTGGAATACTGCAATCTGGAGCTTCGTTTCGACCGCCGCCAGATTCAGAACATGATCAGGGAACTTATACAGAACGGCTATTCCTTGTACTGGAACGAAAGCGAGCATCACTTTCTCGTATCCGTCAGAACAGGACGCAAGCTGCTCAAGCTCCGGTTCGTGCGGACGCTGGGGAGGTACAGGATGGTCGGAGATTACCTGGTCAGGGACGAGAAGCTGTCGCAGTGGCTTGAGAAGCTCATCAACGATTCCCGCGGCCACGCCGTCGTCAAGAGGATTCACGATCGTCAGGTGTTAAGGATCGAGAATATCATGTTCGGCGAAATTATCCGTCTCGTGGAGGTGTCCGGCATGGAGCATCGCATTATTTTTCAGAAGAGGCCGCAGATTACGGTGGAGGATATGGTCCAAGCGTTCAGGTCGAACAGGGCCGAGCTGCGGGCGGGCGTGTTAAGGCTGGAGATCGATTACGAGCTCGCCGTCCTGCACGAGGCTTTGGCGAATGAATGGCAGGATGCCGCGGAGGCAAGCAAGGAGAAATTAAAGGGCATGAGGACCGAGGCGCTGCTGCTTGAGCTATGAGTTGAGCCGTGGGACGGGAATCATCAAGATAACAAAAGCGGGACATCGTCTATGAAGAGGATGTCCCGCTTTTTGCAGTCTGCGGGCCGCGAATGACGCGGCGGCAATCAAGCCTGCGCGAATTCGAGTTCGACGTGGATTTTAATTGCGTCGCCTACCAGGAATCCGCCCGTTTCCAGCGCGGCGTTCCAAGTCAAGCCGAACTCCGAGCGGCTGATTACGCCGTCTCCGACCACGCCAAGCTTCGTATTGCCCCAAGGGTCTTTGGCCGGACCGGAGATTTCCGCATTAAGCGTAACGGATTTCGTTACGCCCGCGACGGTGAGATCGCCGGTGAGGGAGTAGTCGTCCCCGCCCTTGGAAGAGAGCGAGGTTTTCTTGAAGGAGATTTGCGGGAATTGCTCGGCGTTGAAGAAGTCCGGGGATTTCAGGTGGCCGTCCCGGCCTTCGTCCTTCGTGTCGATGCTGGCTACGTCGATTGTCAGCGAGGTTTCCAGGCTGGACAAGTCTGCCGGATCGGCGGTCAACTCCGCGTCGAACTGATTGAAGCTGCCCCGAACGTTCGTGATCATCATGTGACGCACGCTGAAAGTAATACCGCTGTGAGATTTGTCGAGATTCCAAGTGCTTGCTGCCATCATTCACACATCCTTTATATTTTATATTAACTATTAAATAATAAGTAACGGAAAAAATCAAGAACAAATTTGCCTGAGCTTGGAATTGCAAATGATGGTTTTCATCTCCGCCCAAAAAGAGTACAATAGCTTTATTGTGAAAATTTTGCGCTAAAGGATGAAGAAAATCATGTCGAAAGCAAATATTGGCGTCGTCGGCTTAGCCGTGATGGGCCGTAACCTGGCACTTAACATCGAAAGCCGCGGTTTTACCGTAGCTGTATACAACCGTTCCAGAGAGAAAACGGACGATCTGTTGAACACGGAGGGCAAGGGCAAAAATCTTGTCGGAACCTTCTCCGTCGAGGAGTTCGTCAATTCCCTGGAAAAGCCGCGTAAAATTTTGATCATGGTTCAAGCGGGAGCGGGAACGGATGCAACGATCGATTCCCTCGTGCCTCATCTGGACCAAGGCGATATCATCATCGACGGAGGCAACGCCTATTTCCCGGATACCCAGCGCCGCAGCAATGATTTGACGGCTAAGGGCTTCCACTTCATCGGAACGGGAGTTTCCGGCGGCGAAGAAGGCGCGCTTAAAGGCCCTTCCATCATGCCGGGCGGACCCGAAGAAGCTTATCGCCTCGTAGAGCCGATCCTGACCGGCATTTCCGCCAAAGTAAACGGCGATCCTTGCTGTACGTATATCGGACCGGATGGCGCGGGCCACTACGTCAAGATGGTTCACAACGGCATCGAGTACGGCGATATGCAGCTGATCTGCGAAGCTTACCAATTGCTGAAGGACGTGCTCGGCGTATCTACGGACGAGCTGCACTCCATCTTCGCGGAATGGAACAAGGGCGAGCTGGACAGCTATCTGATCGAAATCACGACCGACATTTTCGCGCAGAAGGACCCTGAGACGGGCAAGCCGATGGTCGACGTGATTCTGGACGCCGCAGGACAGAAGGGAACCGGAAAATGGACAAGCCAAAGCGCGCTGGATCTCGGCGTACCGCTGTCCATTATCACGGAATCCGTCTTCTCCCGCTTCCTCTCCGCGATGAAGGAAGAGCGCGTCGCTGCCAGCAAGGTGCTGAAAGGACCGCAAACGAAGCCGTTCCAAGGCGACAAGGCTGCGTTTATCGAGAGCGTGCGCAAAGCGCTGTTCGCGAGCAAGATCTGCTCCTACGCCCAGGGCTTTGCCCAAATGCGCGCCGCTTCCGAGGAGTACGGGTGGAATCTGCGTTATGGCGATATCGCGATGATCTTCCGCGGCGGCTGCATTATCCGCGCGCGTTTCCTGCAAAACATCAAGGACGCGTACGATCGCGAGCCCGAGCTTCGCAACCTGCTCTTGGACGAGTATTTCCAAGGAATCGTTCAATCTTACCAGGATGCATGGCGCGAAGTGGTATCGACCGCTGTCGCCTACGGCATTCCCGTTCCTTCGTTCGCCAGCGCGATCGCTTACTACGACAGCTATCGCTCGGAGCGTCTGCCTGCGAACCTGCTTCAAGCGCAGCGCGACTATTTCGGCGCCCACACGTTCAAGCGTTTGGACAAGGAAGGCACGTTCCACCACAACTGGATTAATTCCTAAGTTTCAGTCTCGCGGCAGCAGGTCGCGCAGCATCGCCCGAAAGCATTCGGTTTCCTGAAGGCTTGGGCTGCGACGATGCAGAAGCAGCAAGGCCATATCCGCGAAACAGGCAAAATGAGCAAGCAGCTGTGGCCGATCGAGTCCCGACCATTCGGGAGCTCTATCGGCCACTTTTTTCTTGATAAAGCCAAGCGCCCACAGAACATCCTCCCGGCACAACGGATAGGAAGGATCAAGCAGGCGGCGGAGCGGCTGCTCAAGCGGCGTCGATCGGTTGTCGTTCACGGCGGCATCCCCTTCGGCAATGGGATTGTTCACTATCAAACTTACGGATAAACTCGTCGTTTTATACCTTTGAAGCGATATGCTATGATAGAAAAAGCTTATGTAATGAGGGAATGGGGAACTTCTGTGAACGGAAGGGAAGCAAGCCGAAACATTGTCGTGGTAGGCTTCATGGGTACCGGCAAATCGACGGTCAGCCGACTGCTGTCCGAGCATCTGGGCTGGGACAGCAAGGACACGGACGAAGAAATCGTAAAGGCGGCGGGCAAAGCCATCCCCCGCATCTTCGAGGAAGACGGCGAGAGCGCTTTTCGCGACTGGGAGAGCCGCGTGCTTCAAGGCGTGCTGAGCCGGGAGCGGCAGGTCGTCGCCACCGGAGGCGGAGCCGTGCTCCGCGAAGGCAATCGCGAAGAGATGCTGCGGCGGGGATGGGTCGTCGCGCTGACCGCCGACAAGGCGAGCCTGCTTCGTCGCGTAACCGGCGCCGAAGCGGGGGCAAGGCCGTTGCTGGCCGGCGATGCGGAGGAGCGGATCACCGCGCTGCTGGAGTCGAGGCGTCATGCCTACGACTTCGCGAATGCGACGGTGGATACGTCCGATCGGACGCCGGCCGAAGTGGCCGAAGCAGTGGTGCGGGGCCTGCCCCCGGAGTGGTTTTAAGGAAGCTGATTCCAGGCAAGCATGCCGCCGACCAGATTGGCGACGCCGGCATGACCGAGAGAGGATAAATACTGGCAGGCCTGATCGCTGCGGTAGCCGCTGCGGCAGATGAAGATGACCTCTTCGTCCTTCGGGATGGCGGCAAGCTGGTGCGGGATTTGCCCCAGCGGCAGATGAAGGGCGCCCTCGATCATGCCCTGCGCAACCTCCTCGTCCTCGCGGACGTCGATCATGCGGGGCTGCTCTCCGGCCTCCAGACGGGCCTTCAATTGTTCTACGGATATGGTGTGATAGGTGCTCATGACGTTTCCAGCCTTTCCTTGAAATATAGGTTCATCATAAGAAACTGCGCATGGCCATGTCAATGTAGGAGCGGAAAGACGATGAAAATCGCGATTGGCGTCCTGGTGGCCGGCTTCCTGGGAGCGCTGGCCCGCTACGGGATTGGTTTTTTGTTTCCCGAAGCCGCGTCTCCGTCAAGCTTTCCATGGGCGACTGCTTTTATCAACCTGTCAGGGTCCTTGCTGCTGGGCATTCTGACCGGATTGGCGCTTCGCAAGGCAACGCCCGGTTGGTTGAGCGAGGTCGCCGGAACAGGCTTTCTGGGCTCGTACACGACCTTCAGCGCCTTTAACGGCCAACTGGTGCAGATGCTGGAGCATCGCGCCTATGCCGGCGCGGCGGCTTATGTGCTGCTCAGCGCATTGGTCGGCTGGGGCATGGCGGCGATCGGGCTTGCGCTTGGGAAGGGAAGGAATACGCGTTGATGAACGGAATGTGGCTCGCTTGCCTGGTCGGCATTGGCGGCGCGGCCGGCACGTTGCTTCGTTACGGAGTCGGGCGTCTGCTTCTGGCGAAAAACAAGCCGGGATACTACGGCACGTTAAGCGTGAATTTGGCGGGTTCTCTGGCTATGGGCCTGCTGATCGGTTTAAGGCTGGAACAGGAGAATGCGGCCGCTTATGCGCTGACGGGAATCGGTTTTCTCGGCGGGTTGACCACCTATTCCACGTTAAACGTTCAGAAAGCGACGCTCAGCGGAGGCGGTTCCAGAAGAACGCTGACGCTATATCTGGGCGCGACTTATATCGGCGGCCTGGGGGCTACGGCCTTGGGCTTTGCCTTAGGAACTTATCTGCATACCTAAAAGCTAGAAGGAGCGTGCTTCATTAATGGATATGATCGTTACCCCGACAGGCCGTTTGAACGGCGAAATTCAAGCCTTATCCTCCAAAAACTATACGACGCGTTATCTGCTTGTTTCCGCGCTGGCGGAAGGCACGAGCACGATTCTGTATCCCGCTCACAGCGAGGACGGAGAGGCGATGCGCCGTTGCATTCGCGATCTGGGCGCGGTTGTCGAGGAAGACGACGAGAAGATTGTCATCACGGGCTTCGGACGTCATCCCCGCCCGACCAAGGAGCTGGACGTCGGTAACGCCGGAGCGGTGCTGCGGTTCGTTATGTCGATTGCGGCGCTGCTGCCTGAGGTTCATTTCGTCAACAGCTACCCGGCATCGCTGGGCAAGCGTCCGCACGACGATCTGATCGCGTCATTGGAAAGTATGGGCGTACGGATCGAGCATCAGAACGGCCGTCTGCCGATGACGATATTCGGCGGAGCTCCGCGCGGAGGCAAAATCCAGGTGTCCGGCAACGTGAGCTCCCAGTTTCTTAGCTCCTTGCTGTTTCTGACCCCGCTGCTTGACGAGGACAGCGAGATCGAGGTGCTTCACGATCTGAAGTCCAAAGTCGTCATCGGGCAAACGCTGGAGGTGCTCGCGCAAGCGGGAATCGTAATTGAAGCTTCCGACGACCTGATGCATTACCGCATCCCCGGCAAGCAAAAATATAAAGCTCAGACGTATACCGTACAGGGGGATTATCCCGGCTCCGCGGCGATTCTGGCTGCCGCTTCCGTTACGGAGTCCGACGTTGTCGTGCATCGGCTGATAGAGGAGAGCAAGCAGGGAGAGCGGGCCGTCGTGGACGTGCTGCGCGCGATGAACGTGCCGCTGACCCATCGGGACGGCATTGTGCACGTCAAGGGCAACGGCCGCTTGACTGCCGGGGAGTTCGACGGCGACGAGTTCACGGACGGCGTGCTGGCTATGGTTGCGGCAGCCGTGTTTGCGGAAGGCACTTCCCGATTCTATAATGTCGAGAACCTGCGCTACAAGGAATGCGACCGCATTACCGACTACCTGACGGAGCTGCGCAAGGCGGGCGCGCGCGTGGAAGAGAAGCAGGACGAGATTATCGTTCACGGGCGCCCCGAAGGCGTCGAAGGCGGCGTAGAGATCGACGCGCATTACGATCATCGGGTCATCATGGCGCTCACGATCGTCGGTCTGCGCTCCGCCCGTCCGATTCGCATCAAGGATGCGCACCATGTGGCCAAATCGTATCCGATTTATTTCGATCATCTGAAATCGCTTGGCGCGCAAGTCGAATGGACAGACTAAGCATCGGTTCAGACGATCATCAGATAAATGCGGGAGGCATGCCGAATGACATACGTTCATCCGACGCGAGAAGAAATTAAGCGAATTTTGCAAAATGCCGGAACGATTGCCGTCGTCGGCTTGTCGGACGATCCGTCCAAGACGTCGCATATGGTTTCGGCGGCCATGCAAAGCAAAGGCTACCGGATCATTCCGGTAAATCCCAACGCGTCCGAGATATTGGGAGAGAAGGCTTACGCTTCGCTTAAGGACATTCCCGAGCAGGTGGATATGGTGAACGTGTTCCGCAGACCGGAGCATACGCCGCCCATCGCGCGGGAGGCTGTGGAGATCGGAGCCAGGACATTGTGGCTCCAGCTCGGAATCAGCAACGAGGAAGCGGCGGCGATCGCATCCGATGGCGGGCTTAACGTCATTATGGATCGCTGCATCAAGGTGGAGGACTCCATTCTTCTTCCGAACGGCAGAGGCTAACCTTGCGGCCGAATGAGATGACTTCGATTGGGGCCGGCTCTGCGACTCTTTCGAGAAGGAAGGGATAAGGTTGTACGGAATCGGTTACCTCCAGAGGCTAGGCCGGGCCATGATGCTGCCGATGACGGTGCTCCCGGCCGCAGCCATCTTTCTTATGCTTGCCCGCCTGCCCTGGGAGTCGTTCGGATGGCCCCAGGCGCCGGATATGCTGCATGCGGCGGGCATGGCTATTTTCGAATACATTCCCTATGTTTTCGCCATAGGCATAGCCCTCGGCATGTCCAACCAGGCTGCTACAGCGGGCATGGGGGCGCTCGTGGGGATGTTTATTTTCCATGTCGTCACCCATACCTACGATCCGAACGGGATTCAACCTTCGATGTTCGCGGCTGCGGTTATCGGCATTGCCTCGGCGTGGGCCCACGAGAGATTCAAATCGTTCCAGCTGCCGGAGTATTTGCAGTTTCTAGGCGGATCACGGTTCGTCCCCCTCTTCATGAGCATCCTGACATTGGGGTTTGCCTGGCTGATGATCGGCCTGGGGGAGGGAATGGCGAGCTGGGCGGCGTCTTCGGGAACCCTCGTGTACTCGGCAGGCGGCTTCGGCGTGTTCCTGTACGGCTTTCTTCACCGGATCCTCGTAGCCTTCGGGCTGCATCATCTGCTTAATCATTTTTTCTGGTTTCAAGTGGGGGAATATCAGGGGGCCGAAGGGGTTTACTTCGGAGATTTGCCTCGCTTCTTCGCGGGGGATACGACTGCGGGCATTTTCATGGCCGGCCTGTATCCGACGATGATGTTCGCGCTGCCGGCCATTGCCTTTGCCATCATCCACGAGGCGCGAGAAGATTTGAAGCCGAAGACGCGCAAGCAATTCCGTATCGCCGCGCTAAGCTCGTTCTTCACCGGAGTTACCGAGCCCGTGGAGTTCGCGTTTCTGTTCGTTGCCCCGTACTTGTTCCTCATTCACGCGCTTCTGTCCGGGGGCATCATGTGGCTGGTCTACGAGCTGGACATCCGTCACGGCTTTACGTTCTCGGCAGGCGTTCTTGAATACGTGGTGAACATGCCGCTCGCTTACAAGGGCTGGCTGCTGCTGCCCATCGGGATCGCGGCGGGACTGGTCTACTACGTGCTGTTCCGATGGAGTATTCGCCGCTTCCAGCTGGCGACGCCCGGACGCGAGGACGCGACACGGCTGGACGATTGGGCGGGGGATATTCCTTATCGGGCTCCGCTCATTCTTCAGGCGCTGGGGGGCAAGGAAAACATGGTTCGCCTAGAGGCATGCATCACTCGTCTGAGGCTGACGCTGGACGACGATCGGAAGGTCGACGTGCAGTCTCTGAGGCATCTCGGCGCGGCCGGGGTCATCCGGCTGGGCGGCGGACATGTGCAGGTCGTATTCGGAACGTTCTCCGAGCTGATCCGGGAAGAAATTCACAAGATCATGCAGACGGACGTTCAACAGATTCAGTTTCATTCCCCGGTACAGGGCCGGATGATTCCTCTGGAAGAGGTGGACGATCCGATATTCGCCCAGCGGCTTGTCGGCCGGGGCGTCGCATTTATACCGGACAAAGGAGAACTGGTCGCGCCCGTACAGGGCAAGATCATTCATATCCATCCTTCGCTGCACGCGATCGGGCTTGTGACGAAGGACGGCTTGGAGGTGCTGCTGCACGTGGGCATTAACACCTCACATCTGGAAGGTAAAGGGTTTACAATGCTCGTACAGATGGGGGACGAGGTGTCTCCGGGTCAGCCGTTGCTGAAATTCCATCTGCCTACGTTAAAGCAGCATGCCAAATCATTGGAAACGCCCATGGTCATCACCAACAGCGATATCGTTAAAACATGGAGGTTCGCGCCTTACAAAGCGGTCAAAAAGGGTCAGGCCGCGGTCATGTCGGTAGTTGTGCGGGAGAGAGAGAACAAGGGGGCGGAAAAATGATACAGGCTTTGGGGGCATCGCAGGGAATCGCCATCGGCAAAGCGTTCGTGCTTCCGCATTGGGAGTGGGAGCTGCCGGAGCAGAAAATCGATGTGGCCGATCTGGCCAAGGAATTCGAACGGCTCTACGAAGGCATTCGCCGCTCCAAGACGGAGATTAGCCAGATGAAGACCGAGCTCGACGAGGTGGTTGGCTCCGAGGAGGCGAGCATCTTCGACGCGCATCTGGCGATCCTGGAAGATCCGGTGTTCATGAATGAGATTCAGGGAATTATCCAACGGCAATACAAGGTTGCGGAGGTCGCCGTCAAGGAAGCGATCGACCATTTCGTCACCATGTTCGATCTTCTGGACGACGAATATATGAAGGAGCGGGCGCTCGACATCAAGGATGTCGGCAATCGTCTGCTGAAGCACCTGCTTGGCGCGCCGGAGATTTCGCTGCCGGAGGACACGCAGCCGTTCGTTCTTGTCGTGCGGGAGCTGTCCCCGTCCCAGCTCGTCCATCTGAAGCCGGAGCTGGTGCTGGGCATCGTCACGATGGTCGGAAGCCCGACGTCGCATTCCGCGATTATGGCCAGAGCGTTCGGCATTCCTATGATCATGGGCTTGGAAGGCAAGCTGGAGGAGCCGATCGGAACCGGCGATCTGCTCATTATCGACGGCGAGAACGGTACGCTGCAGATCGAACCGACTTCGGAGACGGTTGCGCGATATACGGAGATGCGCAAGCAGTTTATCGCTCATCGCGAGCAATTGCAGAAGCTCGCGGAGGTGCCCTCCGTAACGACGGATGGCGTGTCGCTTACCCTGGCGGCCAATATCAGCTCGCTGAAGGAGCTCGAAGCCGCGCTAGCCAACGGCGCGCAAGGCGTCGGCTTGTTCCGGACGGAGTTTCTGTACATGGACCGCAGCCATTTTCCGACGGAGGATGAGCAGTTCGAGGTGTATCGCATGGCCGCCCAGAAGCTGAAGGGACAGCCTCTGACCATTCGAACGCTCGATATCGGCGGAGACAAGCAGCTCGATTATTATCAGATGCCGGAGGAGGAGAATCCGTTTCTCGGCTTTCGGGCCATCCGCTTCAGCCTGGAACGAAAGGATCTGTTCAAAACCCAGCTGCGCGCCATTCTTCGCGCTTCCTGCTACGGAGACGTCAAGATCATGTATCCGCTCATCACCTCAGTGGAGGAAGTCCGGGAAGCGAATGAGGTATTAGCCGAAGCCAAGCAAGAGCTGCTGGCCGAAGGCGTGCCTTGCCGCACGGATGTCAAGGCCGGAATTATGGTGGAGGTTCCTGCCGCCGTGGCGATTGCCGAGCTGCTGGCGGATGAGGTTGCCTTTTTCAGCATCGGCACGAACGATCTGATTCAGTTCACGCTCGCGGTCGACCGGATGAACGAGCAGATCAGCCATCTGTACGAGCCGTTTCATCCCGCGATCATTCGGATGATTCGCACTGTCGCCAATGCCGCCCAAGCGCAAGGCATCCCGGTAAGCATTTGCGGAGAAATCGCCGGCGACGTGAACGCATTGCCGATATGGCTGGGGCTTGGAATCGAAGTGCTCAGCCTGTCCGCGCAGGCGATTCTGCCGGTCAAGCAACGGGTTCTTTCCTCCAGGGCAGCGGATAGCCGCAAGCTGTTAGAGGAGCTTTTCCGCTGCAGAACGGCCAAGGAGACGAGGACGCTCGCCCATCAGTTCCATGCGGAGGCGGCGCTCGCTTCGGGCAAGGCGTCCCCGCTCATCTGAGCAAATACAAGCGCCGAAGCCCGACCCTGCCTCTCGGCGGGGTTGGGCTTCGGCGCGCGTCGTCAGGCTTGGTCTAGCGGTTGAACAGCAAATCGCAGAACGCTTTCGCATAGGGCGGGAGATCGGGCGGTCTACGAGCGGAGACGAGGTTGCGATCGATAACGACCGCCTCGTCCAGCCATACGGCGCCTGCATTCTCCATGTCGTCCCGAATGCCCGGCGTCGAGGTAACGGTTCTTCCCTGCAAAATTTTCGCCGAGACGAGCACCCAGCCCGCATGGCAGATTTGCCCGATGGGCTTGCCGGCGGCATCCATGCGGCGCACGAATTCCAGAACCTTGACGTCTCTGCGAATTTTGTCCGGCGCCCAGCCTCCGGGCACGAGCAGTCCGTCGAAGCTGTCCGCGTCCAGCTCGTCGTAAGAAATATCCGCCACCGCCGGAACGCCGTATTTGCCGATATGCTTGCGTCCCTTCTCAGGGCCGGCGTACACGACCTCGGCGCCTTCCTCGCGAGCGCGATAGACGGGGTACCAAAGCTCCAAATCTTCGAATTCATCATCCAGCAGGCACACGACTCTTTTGCTTGCAGTCATAGATAGATTTCCCTCCATTCCATAGCTTTTCATGATCAGCAACCATTGTACCAGAACTTTGCCCTTCCTTCACGTCCGTGACAGGGAACAGAAAGGTGTGAGTTTCATGAAAGGAAAGCTGAGATATGCCCCGGCCGTGATTTGCATGCTTGCGATCTTCATCTCCTCGTCGAGAAGCGGGGAACAGTTGGACAGCGTTCTGCCATGGTTTCAGGAGTGGCTCCCTTTCCTGACAGACTTTAATCCAATGCACTATGTCGCCTACTTCATCCTGGCGTTAACGATTTCCTACGGAATGGGCAAGCGGGCGGGCACCTGGAAAGGCTGTCTGCTTAATATCGCGCTGTGTGTGCTATACGGAATCACGGACGAATGGCATCAATCCTTCGTGCCGATGAGAAGCCCGGATCTGCTCGACCTGCTCCACGACGGCATGGGAGCCGCTGCCGCGAGTCTCCTTGTGCTGCTGTTTTATAGCCTATTTAATAGGCGGCGTACCAGAAATTACAGCACTCGCTGAGCAGGAGTTCGGAGGCATCGGCACGAATAATATTTCGTGAAAGCTCTTTTGTCGTTAGGAGAGAATGCCGTTGCTCAAACGCTGCTCATGCGGTAGGGAGATGAAACTGGAGCTCCGCACCGTGATATTTGCGAAGAAGGTCAATATTTACAACGTTCCGGTGTACCATTGCGCCATATGCGGCAGGAATGACGTATTTCCCGGAGTGAAGAACGATGTCGGCAAGCTTGTGGGTCAATTGGGAAGTCGTCCGGCCCCTGGAATTATTCCTTTTGACCAGGTCCATGAATGGGCGGGAGTTCTTTCGCAGGCGCTCGATCGGTCGGAGTCGCTCCGGGCAACGGATATCGCCAGGGCAACCGAAGAACGGATAGATGAATTGCTCGATTTGTGGCTTGTGGCTTCGTCGCTGGAGGATGAAGTCTGGATGAACGAAATACATACGCGTTTGTCCCAATTGAGCGGCCAGTTCGTCTCATAGCGGGAACGGAGGGGGGGCTCCCCCTCCTTTTTTGCGATTGGTGACGTTTTCTGCTACGATAATCATTAGGATTGATAGATGAAGGAGGCGACGTCCGAATGGCAGCCCTGCAACAACTCACTTCCCTCGAGCAATGGAAGGAAGCGCTGGATCGCACCTCGAACAAGCCGTTGCTCGTATTCAAGCACAGCACGAGCTGTTCGGTCAGCGCCGGCGCTCACGAAGAAGCAACGCATTATATTCAGGACGACCAAACGGGCGATGTAGACTATGCGATCGTTCATGTCATCGAGGACCGTCCGGTCAGCAATGAGATTGCGGAGCGATTGGGCGTCAAGCACGCTTCTCCCCAGATCATTCTGGTGAAGGACGGCGAGGCGGTGTGGGATACTTCCCACTGGCGGATTACTTACGATTTCTTGTCGGAAAAGCTGGGGCCTTCTGCAAGCCATTCCTAAGCTCGATTTCATGAGCGGTATAAACCATATGTTGCATTGCTAATCATACGGTTTTGTCGTATGATTACCTTAATAATCCATGACTGGACAGACTCTTCGTTTGCCGGTCACGAACATTGGAGCGAATCATAGTGACGGTAACCATTTATGACGTGGCACGGGAAGCGGGCGTTTCGATGGCGACGGTATCTCGCGTCGTCAACAATAATCCTAACGTCAAGCCGCAAACCCGGAAGAAAGTATACGAGGCGATCGAACGTCTCGGTTATCGGCCGAACGCGGTAGCGCGCGGTTTGGCGAGCAAGAAGACGACAACGGTAGGCGTCGTCATTCCCGACATCGCCAATGCGAATTTTGCCGAGGTGGCCCGGGGAATTGAAGATATTGCCAATATGTATCACTACAATATTATTCTAAGCAACGCGGACAAGCGCAAGGACAAGGAAATCCGTGTCATTAACACGTTGCTGGAGAAGCAAGTGGACGGTCTGCTGTTCATGGGCGGAGCCGTTACGGAGGAGCATATCCAGGCGTTCAAGACGTCCAACGTTCCTATTGTGCTTTGCGCCACGACCGACGATAAGGGGACAATCCCTTCCGTTGACATCGACCACGAATCTGCGGCTTTCGACGCCGTTAGCCGATTGGTCAGCGAAGGGCATCGTTCGATTGCCATGATCAGCGGAACGCTGCAGGATCCGGCGAACGGCTACGCCCGTTATCAGGGCTACAAGCGGGCGTTGGAGCAAGCCGGCTTGCCTTACCGTGAAGATTATGTACGGGTAGGCAACTACAAGTATGAATCGGGCATCGATGCC
This sequence comes from Cohnella boryungensis, assembly GCF_042651945.1. NCBI lineage: Bacteria > Bacillati > Bacillota > Bacilli > Caryophanales > Paenibacillaceae > Cohnella > Cohnella boryungensis. The sequence goes on from NZ_JBHSED010000040.1 coordinate 291,953, forward strand.
ATGCAGTATTTTCTTGAATTGGCCGAGCCTCCGACAGCCGTTTTCGCGGCCACGGATGAGATGGCGATTGGCGCCGTCCATTGCATTCAGGACTCCGGGCTGAGCGTGCCGGATGACGTGTCCGTGATAAGCGTGGATAACAGCCGGATTTCTTCGATGGTTCGCCCGTTATTGACGACAGTCGCGCAGCCGATGTATGACATCGGCGCGGTATCGATGAGATTGCTGACGAAGCTGATGAAGAAGGAAGCCGTGGATAATGCCAAAGTGACGCTTCCGCATGAATTGATTATCCGTCGCTCCGTCGCAGGACCGAAGAGCAAGTAACTATCCGCTATGAAGCCGACCCTGCCGGGTACAGAAACTGCCGGCAGGGTCTCTTTATGAGAAAACGGGAAGAGGAAAGGGTGGTCGTCCGCTATGACATTCGCAACGATCGGAATTATTGGAGCCATGGAGGAGGAGATCAATCTTCTCCTTGCGGGAATGGATGACAAGCAGACAGAGCAGCACGCGGGAATCACCTATCATCGCGGTTTTTTTCAAGGGAAGAAGGTTGTACTGACGCGCTCGGGGGTCGGCAAAGTCAATGCGGCGGTATGCACCCAAATCTTGATTGACCGTTACCGCGCGGAAGCGATTCTGTTTACGGGAGTTGCAGGAGCTGTCGATCCGAAGCTGAATATCGGGGACATCGTGATCTCCGCCAGTTCGCTCCAGCATGACGTGGACGTGACCGCTCTCGGCTTCCCTCGCGGAACGATTCCTTACCAGGACGTGTCCGAGTATGCTGCGGACGCGTTCCTCATCGCGGCAGCGTCGGAAGCGGGAGAGCGTATATTCCCCGGCCGCTGCTATCAGGGCAAGGTTTTGTCCGGAGATCAATTTATCGCCGAACGCGGTGTCGTACAGAGTCTGTACGAGCAATTCGGCGGCGCCTGCACGGAGATGGAAGGAGCCGCCGTGGCGCAAACCTGCTTCATGAATGGCATTCCTCACGTGATTATCCGTTCGATGTCGGACAAGGCGGACGGTTCCGCGCACGTCAACTTCGCCGAGTTCACCGTGGAAGCATCGAATCGCTCCTACGCGATCATCGAAGAGATGATGAAGTCGCTGTAAGTGCGACGCAGCTTGGGCGTTCTTATGCCCGTTATCGCCATTATCCCCCTCGCTCAGGCGGAAGAAAACCCGTCAGACCTGAGGGAAGGGGATAGTGGCCGTACGCCGCGCTCCTCGCAAGCAAATCAAAGCCTCAAGCAGCGTGCAAGCTGCCTGAGGCTCCTTTGATTTTGCCCAAATGCCGGATAAGCCGGCGCTCCCGTCGGCCGTCAACCGATATGCTGGAGGGCAATCTCCAGGTTTTTGGCGTTCTTCACGGTAATTTCCGCCCTGCGGGGCATCGGCGTCCAGGATTGGACGTCATCCAGCCAGGAAGAGGGCAGAGGGACGTCCGGCTTTCGATGCAGCGCGACGCTAGGCCACAGGGACGGGAGCGGACCGCCGTCCGCGCTGGCATCGATGGAGGAGAGCAGAGGATGGTTGCTCATCTCCAGCCAGAGCAAGCTCCAGGCTCTCGGAACAACCCGCCAGTGATCGTAACCGCCGCCGCCCAGGGCGACCCAGCGACCGTCCGCGTACTGCTCGGCAACTGCACGGATCATCCTGGGCATTTCCCGATAGATCCGCATGCTGCAATGGATGTGAGCGAGCGGATCGAAGGCGTGCGCATCGCAGCCGTGCTGACTGACAATAATGTCCGGCTGGAATACGCGAGCGGCCCGCAGCAGGGCTTGCTCGAAGCAGGCCAGCCAGGAATCGTCCTCCGTGTACGGCTCCATGGAAATGTTCAGGCAAGCGCCATAGCCTGCCGAGTCGCCGCGTTCGTACGGGAAGCCGCTTCCGGGAAACAAAAACTTGCCGGTTTCGTGGATGGATAACGTAAATACGTTAGGGTCGGTATAGAAAAACCATTGCACGCCGTCTCCGTGATGCACATCGGTATCGATATAGAGCACGCGAGCCCCATATTTCTCGCGAATGAACGCAATCGCGGCGGCGGCGTCATTGTAAACGCAGAAGCCGGCGGCGCGATCGGGAAAGGCGTGATGAAGCCCTCCGGGGAGATGCAGCGCCCTGGTCGCACGGCCGGACATAACGGCGTCAGCGGCGGACATAGAGCCCGCGACCAGCCCTGCAGCGGCTTGATGCATATTCGGAAAGTGCGGCGTCTCTCCGTCCGTCTCCAGGCCGTATTGCGGGGCTTGACTAAGCGCTCCCGCGGAGGGTGCGGCCCGGCTGAGCTCCATGACCGTTTGAATGTAATCCGCGCGATGAATCCCGTGAATGATCCGCTGCGCCTCGTCGTGAAGGCCGGGAGGGACCATGAGGCTTCGATCCAGCGCGCCGCTTGCGTTCAACAGATTTTCCGTCAGCTCCAGCCGTACGGGATGAAAGGGATGATCGTCGGAAAACCGATAGGCGTCTGAAGCCGTATTGTTAATCCATATCGTATTGGAAGCCAGAGAAGGTCGCCTTCCTTTCTAATACATGAAACGCTGTCTAAAGCGAACGCGGTCGAATTGCTCCGCCGATGACAGCGGAACATCCTTGCCGATGCGGACCATCAGGCAATTGGCGGGATGCGCGCAGATTTCCGGATCGTCTGTCGCGAACCAGACCATGCCGACCGATTTCATCAGCCGCTCCATCATTTCGCGATACTCCCATACGTTAAGGCCGCTGGACTCCAGATCCCAGTGCCAATAATACTCTGTCGTGAATACGATCATATTGTCAAGCTGACCGTCTTCGAATGCGGCGGAGATAAGAGCCTTGCCCAGCCCGAAGTTGCGGTAGTCGTCCGCCACCTCGATTGCTCCCAGCTCTACGAGGTCTTCCATGCCGCCCTCGGACCAGCGTTCCATCTCGTCCGGATAGTGAAAGGTGACGTAGCCGACGATCAGATCGCCGTCCAAAGCCGCGATAATCCGTCCTTCGGGCAGCTCGGCGATTTCAACGAGCGCTTGATGCTGCTCCAGAGGTCTTCGAAAGGCATCCAGCTTGGGATGCATCTGCAGATTGCGAAGCGCTTCCGGCGCAATGGGGCCTTCTACGCTTAGGGACCGGCCATGCCGTTCAATCGTATGCCGGACAAACCTTTTGATATGCTCCATGCCGCCCTCCCCTTAACCGATGCCGAGCTTTGTTCATTATAGCATCTATGACGCCGGCGGAGGAGATTTTGCTTGGAGATCAAAGGAAATTTGTCCTTGGCGTGGCGTAAAATGCCCCCCGGAGCTATGCGCCTCCCGGGTACGCTGTGGTATAATGGCTGTGGCAGAGGAGTTTCTCTCCTCCACATCATGAAAGCGCATTCGCAGCGGGTTGCCCGCATTTCAATGGGAAGGTGATGGATAGTGACTTTGCAATCGGACGAAAAATTGGCCGTAACGGCAACCGAATCTAACATGGCATCTTACGAGGAAGCGGTAAAGAGCTTTAGCTGGGAGGCCGTTGAGAAGACGTTCTCCTGGGCTGCAACGGGCAAGGTGAACATGGCTTACGAGGCGATCGATCGTCACGTAGCGGCCGGACGGGGCGAGAAGACAGCCCTGCACTATAGCGACAATCACCGGGAGGAAAGCTATACCTTCGCGGAGATGGCCAAGCAATCGAACCGCTTCGCCAACGTGCTGCGCGGTCTGGGCGTCGATAAGGGAGACCGCGTGTTTATCTTCATGCCGCGGACGCCGGAATTGTACTTTAGCTTGTTAGGCACGCTGAAGGTCGGGGCAGTCGTCGGTCCGCTGTTCGAAGCGTTTATGGAAACAGCCGTCAGAGATCGTCTGCAGGATAGCGGAGCGGTGGCGCTCATTACGACTCCCGCGCTGCTCTCGCGTGTTCCTCGCCAAGAGCTTCCGGACTTAAAGCATATTATCGTTTTCGGGGAATCCGTCGAAACGGCAGACGGACTCGTAGATTATCGTGCCGCGATGGCCTCGGCCTCCGATGAATCTGAGGTCACCTTCCTGGATCGGGAGGACGGCTTAATTCTTCATTATACTTCCGGATCGACGGGCAAGCCGAAGGGCGTGTTTCACGTTCAGAACGCGATGCTCCAGCACCTCCATACCGGTCGCGTTGTCCTCGATCTGCGCGAGGATGACGTCTACTGGTGTACGGCCGACCCGGGCTGGGTAACGGGTACGTCCTACGGCGTATTCGCGCCATGGTTGAACGGAGTGACGAACGTTGTGCGCGGCGGACGGTTCAGTCCTCAGGATTGGTACGCCACGATTGAAAAGTATAAAGTAACGGTATGGTACAGCGCTCCAACGGCGTTTCGCATGCTGATGGGAGCCGGGGACGACGCGGTCAAGCCGTTCGATCTGTCCAGCCTGCGCCATGTGCTCAGCGTCGGAGAGCCGCTTAACCCGGAGGTCGTTCGTTGGGGAAATCGGGTCTACGGCCAGCGGATACACGATACCTGGTGGATGACGGAAACCGGCGGACAGTTAATCTGCAACTACCCAAGCATGGAGATTAAGCCGGGATCGATGGGGCGCCCCGTACCCGGCGTGCAGGCGGCCATCATCGACGATCAAGGAAACGAGCTTCCTCCGTTTCGAATGGGCAATCTGGCGATTCGAACGCAGTGGCCGTCCATGATGCGCAAGATCTGGAATAACCCGACGAAGTATGCGGAATATTTTCACATTCCAGGCTGGTATGTCTCGGGCGATTCCGCGTACAAGGACGAAGAGGGCTACTTCTGGTTCCAAGGCCGGATCGACGATGTGATTAACACATCCGGCGAGCGGGTAGGTCCTTTCGAGGTCGAGAGCAAGCTGGTCGAGCATCCTGCGGTCGCGGAAGCGGGCGTAATCGGCAAGCCCGACCCGCTTCGCGGCGAGATTATCAAAGCGTTCATCTCGCTTCGCGAAGGCTATGCCCCTTCCGACGAGCTTAAGGCGGATATCGCCAAGTTCGTGAAGGAAGGTCTGTCGGCTCATGCGTCTCCGCGCGAGATTGAGTTCAAGGATAAGCTTCCCAAGACCCGCAGCGGTAAAATCATGAGAAGGGTGCTCAAAGCCTGGGAGCTGAATCTTCCAACCGGAGATCTATCGACGATTGAAGACTAACCAATAAAAAGCACCCGCATTCGTCCTTGGACGCTTGCGGGTGCTTTTTAGTTATAGCTTTTATCCGCCCGAGCCGACTTGAACGGTGTTTGACGGAGAGGATTCCCCGGAGGAGTTGATCGCCGTGATCCGATACCAGCCTGCGGCCATCGGGGCGATATACTCAAAGGACGTTGATTCGGTCGTGCCCAGCAGCTTGTACTTGTCGTTTTCCGAGCTGTACCATACCTGGTATTGCGTTACGCCTTCCCCGGCAGGGTTGGCGTTCCAGTTCAACGTAACGCCGATCTCTGTGCTCTGAGCGCTTAGACCGCCCGGAGTAGAAGGCGAATGGCTGTGGTTGTCTCCGCCGACCGGAGTTTCCGGATTCCCGGACGACGTGCCCGGATTGGATGTCCCTGGGCTGGCATTGCCCGAATCACCGTTGCCGGGCAGCGACGGATCTACGATAATGCCGCCATCGGGAGAAACGATCGCGCTTGCCGCCGATTCGTTGCCGGCGACATCAACCGCGGTCACATAATAGTTATAGCTTTGGCGCGAGCTGATGTAATTAACGAATTTCGAATCGTCGCCGGCCGGAACCGAGGCTTCGATCTTCTGATACGGTCCTCCGTTCACAGAGCGGTACAGCCGATATCCGGCAACATCCGCCTGCGGCGCGGGGGTAAACGTAATTCGAGCCAGGTTGTTCAGTACCTCTACCGCAACGTTCTTCGGCGATCCCGGAGCGGCTCCATCCTCGACGCGCGGATCAATCTTGGAAGGCGCGCTTTCGGACGCATCCTTGGGAAGGTAGTAAGAAAGCGCTCGGCGGTTTTGGGCCGATACCTTGCCAAGCTTCGCCTTCAGCTCCTCGATCAGTGTGTCGAGAGGCGTCTCGCGCACGACCATCACCGATTCCCTCAGCAGATCCTCAGGCGTTCCGTTCTGCGGCAAGTAATTGACGCCATTGTACGAAATGTATTTGACCCTGACTAGCCCATCGTCCGACTCCGTCGGGATGAATTTGCGATTAAAGATATCGCTGACGAGCTTGCCGGCAGCTCTCGTCAATTCCGTAGGCAGCTTGCCGCTGACGCTGGATACCGTCATCGATACAATGCCGTCCGGCTTCTCGAACGACTTGGTCGGGAACAGCTCAGGCCGCGCCTCGGTCACCTCGTTCATGATTTTGGCCCAGATCGCTTTAGCGCGGCCGTGGCTGTCCGAGGACAAGGTATGGATGACCTTCTCGTATCCGGCCCATACGCCAAGCGTAATGTCGGGCGTGTAGCCCTCGAACCAGACGTCGCTGTAATTTTGCGTCGTGCCGGTTTTGCCGACGATCGGAATGCTCTTGTAATTTTTGAATTGCGAGGTCAACGATGTCGCCGTTCCGTTCGTTACGACCGTGCGAAGCATGTCGGTCATCAGATAGGCGGACTGCTCGGATACGACCTTTTTCGGGTTTAGCTCGTGCTTGTACACAATCTGATTGTTGGTATCGCGAATGCTTTCGATAAGATAAGCGTCGTTGAAGACTCCTTTGTTCGCGATTGCGGCATAAGCGTTGGTCAGCTCCTCGACGGAGGTTCCGTATTTCAGACCGCCGATGACACCCGTCTGCGCTTCGTCGTCTTCCTTGACGAGCGTTGTAATCCCGAGGGAGCGAACAAACTTCCAGGACTCCTTGATTCCTACTTTGTTCAAGAAAATTTTCAATGCCGGAATGTTGTAGGAATTGTTCAGGGCCTGACGGGCCGTAACGAGTCCGGAATAGCGATTGTTGGAGTTTTTCGGAATATGGTAACCGCTGCCGCCATTCTTAAGAATGACCGGCGAGTCGTCCAGAATGCTGCCCGGTTGAATTAAGCCTTTGTCGATGGCCGGCAAGTAAGCGCCGATCGGCTTCATCGCCGAGCCGGGCTGCTTGACCATCTGGGTAGCGAAATTCATCTGTTCGATGTGGAAGTCGCGACCTTCGATCATGCCCAGTATAGCGCCTGTCTTATGATCGATCATCACGGCGGCAATCTGCTCGACACCTTTGACCGGATGGTCTGGAGCGAAATTATCCGGATTTTCCGCGATTCCGTGCATCAGGTTGTAGATTTTCTTGTCGATCGTCGTCGTGACCTTATAGCCGCCGCGCAGAAGCTGCGCGCGCGCATCCTCGATCAGGGCCGAGTTTTCCTTTTTCTTCAGGTCTTCGCGCTTAAGATCGGGATTTTGCTTCAGCACCAGCAGCTCTGCGGCTTGACGCTCTACCTCAAGCATCAGGTAAGGATAAGTGTTGTAAGCTTTCTCGCTCGGCTTGGCCAGCGAGCTGTAGAGGTCGAAGGCGAGAGCTTCTTCGTACTGGGCTTGCGTAATTTTCTTCTCCTCCAGCATGCGGCTGAGAACGAGCTTCTGCCGCGTTACCGCGCGCTTGAAGTTTTTCTCGTTGAACTCTCCTTTGCCGTTAAAGGCGGAGTAGAGGGAAGGGAGCTGCGGGACGCCCGCCAGATAGGCGGCTTGGGCAATGTTGAGCTTGTCCAGCTTCTCGATGCCGAAGATGCCCTTGGAGGCGGCTTTGATGCCGAATACCTGATAGCCGTTCGAACCGTTGCCGTAAGGCACTTTGTTCAGATAGGCAGTCAAGATTTCTTCTTTCTTCAAATATCTTTCCAAACGCAGGGACAGAAAAATTTCCTTGGCTTTGCGGCTGGAGGTCTGATCCAGATTGAGGAATACCCTCCGGGCCAATTGCTGCGTAATCGTACTTCCGCCCGTCTGCACGCTTTCGTTCAGCAATTGCTGCTTAACCGCACGGAACAAACCATTGGTGTCGACGCCTGGATGAGTGAAGAAGTTTTTGTCCTCTATGGCGATGACCGCATCGACAATGGTCTGCGGGATTTGGTCGTAGGTAACCGGGCGGCGATCCTCTTCGGAGCGCAATTGGCCGATTGGCGTTCCATCGTTGAAATATACGAAGCCCGTAATCGCGTTCTCGTTAATCTTCTCCTCGATCAGACTGGCATCGCGGATCGGATCGTCGTGCACGAGGGATGCGACGAAGCCCGTTACCGCTCCGGCTCCGACCAATCCGGCCAGCACTCCGAAAAGAATCAGCCACAATACGGTGAAGCCGGCGATTTTACTCGCTGTTTTGAAGCCCTCTCCCTTTCGTTTAGGCTCGGATGGGGGATGTTTAGTCGTGGTCATTAAGAAAGCCTCCTTAAACAAACAGAACCATTATAGCACATATACCCATTGTTTGGCTTCCTTGGAAAGCTATCTGCCAGATCAGCAATCAGGAGCAAAACGATTGGATATGCCAGACTGCGCCTTGCTTTCGGCATGTCTTGGGAACCGATCCTTCTCTTGAAGCGCGAGCGGCGGAAGGACTCCGATTACATTATACGCATGAAAACGTCTGCGGTTGTGTTTGAGACGACGGGAACGTGCGGCATGCGCCAAAATCAAAAACGGCCGAGCACGAGAAAATCTCGGCTCAGCCGTGTGTCGGTCGATCAAGGCATCCTTCTTACAGGGCGGGAGGCGTAAACGTCCGCGCCGCAAATTCGGAATCCATCATGAAGAAGGCATTGCTGTCCTTGTCAATCCGCTTGAGCTTGTTGATGATGCTGTCGAACATCGATTCTTCCTCAACCTGCTCGTCGATAAACCATTTCAGAAATTGAATCGTAGCATGCTCGCGATCGTTCAGCGCAAGGTCGGACAGGTCGTAGATGCGGCGGGTGACTTCCTGCTCGTGGGCGTAGGCGTGCTCGTAAGCTTCCAGCACCGACGAATATTCGTTGTTCGGCGTATCCATGCCCGACAGGCGAACGCGGATGCCTCTGTCGTTCAAGTATTTATAAATTTTCATCGCGTGGAACTTCTCTTCCTCGGCTTGCACGGTGAAGAAGTTGGCGAAGCCGTCGAGACTTTCGCCCGAGCAGTAGGCTGCGATGGCCAGGTATACGTGAGCGGAATAAAGCTCAAAGTTGAGTTGATCGTTCAGGGCTTTGCTTAACGTTTCGTTTATCATCGGCCAGTCACTCCTTAAATATGGATATCTGTAGAATCTACCCGAATTGTACCACAAATACGCGGGTCATCCTATCCGATGCTTTAATTTTTCGTATAGCGCTTCGGGAGAAGGGGCGACGATAATTTCCGTTTTGCCGATCAGGGCCATGCACTGCTTCGTGCACAGCTTGCAGACGCCGAGGCAATCTTTTTTCTTGCGCTTGAGCTCAGGATATTCGGTTTTAAGCGTTTTGTATACCGACTTGGAGCCATGCTTGAAGTTCCTGCAGCAAAACTTGATCTTCTTCATGTCCGCACCGGCTTTCTCGCATAGAATAACTGCCCCTTCAAATGATAGTAATTCTCATTATCAATGTCAATCGGTCAAACGAAAAAAACCACCCCGTCATTCGGGGTGGTTCTGCGGAAGAACGATTAACGGCTGTAACACTCGCAAACGACAAAAACCCCAGTATTATAGCAGTCTCCGGGCATTTATTGATCAATTAGCCCCACTTGTAGCCCCACTTGCCCCAAATGTCAGAGTGCTTCCGAAAGCGGATACGGCCATCAATTCATATTCCTTGAAAGAATGTGAGTACACTTTTAGGATCACGGCTACCGTGTTGCCCAGACGTTTAGCAATTGTCTTGACGGGTATTCCTTGATTAATCAAGATGGTTGCATGCGTGTGACGAAGTCCGTGAGGAGATATTTTATTTACTGGCGTTTTCTGGTCAGTAAGAACCTTGTGCACACGATTGAAAGAGTAGTGAGGCATGTTTTCTGCGATAGGCACCCCATCTTGGTAAGAGATGAAAATGAGGTCATTCTTCTTGTCCACTTTCAGGCCGAACGAGAATTTCTTCTCCACACACCAACGTTGATAAGCAAGAAGTTGATCGACCAACAATTTATCAATCGGGATCATGCGATAGCTGTTTTTCGTCTTGGGCGGCCTGCACCCATGCCGATCACGAGTCCAGTCAACGGTGAGTGTTTTATTCTCAAAGTCGATGTGTTTCCATCGCAATCCAAGCGCCTCACCTTTTCGAACGCCGGTAAAGGCGAGTAATAAAATGAGTGTGTAGTTCGTGATATTCTCATGTTCTTGTGCCGCTTCTAGAAATAAATCCAACTCGGATGCCGTAAGGACATTCTCAAGTTCGTCGTCGATCTCGACAGAGACTTTTCGAAATCGATTCCGGGGAATAATCTCATCTTCTACAGCAGCGTTAATAGCGATTTTAAACAAACGATGAAACAATGCTACTGTGCTATCGGCGTACTTCTGTTTGAGGACATTGATGTACTCTCGGATATACGTCGTCTTGTCCAAAGAAATGAGCTTATATTTGCCGAGCAGTGGCTTCATTTGTAACTCGATTGCATTTTTACGCTGCAGCCTAGTAGTGATTTCCCAACTACTGTTGTATGTTTCGTACCAAATGTCCAGCCACTGGGATACTGTCATCTGGCTATGCTCGACCTGCTTGACTTGCCCACGCAGCAAAGTGGCCTTAACCTCAATAAGCGCCTTCAGCGCAGCCTTGTCCGTCAAGAAGGAGCTTTTCTTCTTTTCCTTCCTTTTACCACGTGCATCATTATACTTGTGGCGATACATAAATCGTTTCTCGCCATTCTTCAATAGATAATAGTAAATTTCATCGTCAATCTTCGACTTATGCAATTTCAAATTTACCATCCCTTTAGACGTGGGTAGACGCATTTGGGGGATTGGTTTGTTCAAGCCATGCGCCCGCGAAGTGTGCGGACGTAACAATTTTTTAACTAATCACCTCCGTAAAGGGAATGTATGTTCTGTATTTGTGTATGATGAACCGCCTCGCGGCGGGGAAGCGCGAGTTGATCTATGTATTGAGTTGATGATCATCTTGGTATCTTCTTGAGGTACGCCAGTTCAACCGGTACTCCGGAAACTGTGGCTGCTTCGTAAATCGTTAATCCGTCCAGAAGGAGATCATCCTCGATCAGTAGTTCGACAGCAAATTGGTTTGCTTCCCGTTCGATGCGCTCGATCGAATGCAGCGTGTTAGATCGTAGAAAGGGTACATTGACATTCGGATGCAGAATACGATGACCTAGTTCATGAGCAATTACAAAACGTTGAAGAGCTTCATTCAAGTTGGCGTTCACATGAATCATCATGGTTCTTCGGCTGGAATTGAAATAGCCCCAAATGTTTTTAAAATTCTCGTAGAAGATTAAGATTTGCTTTTGTGAAGCGATCTGAAGTGGGTCGTTGGTGTCGTATTTATCGGCTATTCGCTTCACCATGCTCTTAATTCGCACGATGATCCCCTCGCTGTTAGTTTCTGTATTTCTTCGGTGTGAATTTCTTCTTGGCCATCTGTCTTGCAACAATCAAAGAGTTCTCCAACGAACGACGAAGAAGCTCGCGATCCTCGTCGTCAAGTGGTTCGCCGTGGAAGGCCAATGCTTCCTTGCTGTCCAGGTCGGCCATAATCCGTTCTAAGTCTTTGGCGATATCACGCTCGTCCTTGGAAGTGAGTGCATAGTAGGGTTGGGTTTTATCGTTTGACCAGTTTTCTGGATCTGCGAGTAATTCCGGAGGAACATCTAGAACCTTACATATTAATAAAAGGTTATCAATAGATGCGTTCGACAGATCACGCTCAATCATTGATCTGATCGTCGTATACGGGACACCCGAGGCTTTAGCTAAGCTCATGTTATTGAATCCCTTTTCTGCGATCACTTTAGATAGAAACTCACCGCGCTTCATCTCTTTCCACCTTCCGAATATCCAATATTACGATAATCCGTAATTTAACTTTAATTTAGCATCCGAAATAGCATTTGTAAAGCGGGAAAGTGCGATATAAAGTAACTTTCTTTCTCATACCTGTTGACAAGTTGCTTTTTGTCGTATATATTCAGAGCACACCTACGATATATAGTAACAAAGGGGTGATGAAATGTATCCTAACTTAGATGCCGAAATGGCAAGGCGTGGGTTAAAGAGGAAGGACTTAATTGTAATTTTTAAAGGACGTAGTGCAACGGTGTCCGACAAACTCAACGGAAAATCCCCCATGTTGATTGACGAAGCAAAATCGATCCAAACTATGTTTTTTCCGGATTTTACTCTCGACTACTTGTTCAAAAAGACGGATGCAGAGGTTAGCTGACTCTTTAACGTAGAAAAATTATGAAACATGAAACTCTAGACTGACGAGGTCTGTTGGGGAAACGAGGTGAGAGGGTGGACAAGCGAGCGACTGTAATTGAAGCCTTAGAGGATTGGGTCATACACATCATTTCAAAAAAAGAACTAGCAACTCCAGAAGAGATTACGGCTCTTCCGGAAGTTGCTAGGCTCTTACTCGACAATTACTCTTTTCCTTTTTCGTCCGTCAAAAAAGAATAGATTTCTTGCATGAAGTAATTGACTTCTTCAGGAGTAATCCATTTGTCAGTTGATTGGATGTTGATCTTCGCTAACTCAACCGCCGTTTTTATGGCAAATTCCTTATTAGTTTTTAACATACGTTTTCACCTCCTTTCTCGAATGGATAGTCTGGATAACTACCATTTTACCCGAGGAGCAGGAAATATTCGACAGAAAGCGAGGTGAAACCTATTGATTCCCGCCGCCAAGGTTCACATCGAAGTCGATCAGAAAGAAATTGCGCGGATTATTGAGGAACAAATCAGCAGACAGGTTCATCAGCAATTGTTGCTCCTGGACATTAACAAAATCGCCGAATTGACATCAATGTCCGTGCGATATCTGGAAGATGAGATTCTATCTGATCCGCGTGTTCGGATGTATGAGCGAAAGAAACAACGTAAACGCTGGTGGCTGGCCCAGCCGACGTTGAAAGCAATCGAAGAAATTGTTTCGAATTGGTAGCCAAATAAAATGCGTGGGTAGACGCAAAGGGACTTATTGTGCACATTTCTGTCAGTTAAATGAAGGGAGGTGAGCAAGGGTGCAAATGAGCGTATTGGTTGGCAAGCCGATTATTCGCGAGACAGCGGACATGCTGATTGTCCAGGAGGGTGATCGGCTCGATAGCTACAATCGCAAGTATTATCGGCAAGTCGGCGATACCGGGGAGCCGGTCGCGTTAGTCATCACGCGAAAATTGCCAGTCCGGATCGTAACCGGACTGCACGGTGTACTGGTGCCGGTCTAATCTTTCAAATTAGCAGAATGGAGTGCGAAGCGATGAACGCAGCTGAGGAAATTCAGGAATCGGTGCTGGCATCCTGCAGGCGCCAATTGATCGAAGAGGGCAAGTTGGTACTTACGGATGCGGGATATCAGTTGACGGAACTGGGGCAGAAAGCTGTTCAGAAGGAGTTCCGACGCTACGAGTTCAGGCCGGCGATGCTGGTCATGATCGAAACTTACGTGCTTAATCTGCACGAATGCCCGAAGTGGTAGGAGGGAAGCCATTTGTTACCTCTCCAGGAACGAATCGACGAGCTCGACGGTTGGCTGACGTTGACGGTAGTGCATCCGGAATGGTTCGCAAATGCGCGACGGGTGCAGCGGGGAATTGAAAGACGCATTGCGCTGCTCGAGCGCTTGCAGCTCGCAGAAATAAAAAACAGCCGCCTGGCGGGGCGACTGAATTCAAAGGCAAATCAAAATGTAGTTGTTCCTATTGTACCGCAGTGGAGACGCGTAGGCAAGGAGGAGTCAACGTGATCGAGGCAATGACGAAATTGGCAAAGGAATATTCACCGGATCAGATCACCTTCTTCTGCATCGGCACTGATCGATCGACCGGGGATGCGTTCGGCCTGCTCGTTGGGTCTCGTTTAACAGAACTCGGATATAACGTTGTCGGCACCTTGGATGATCCGACTCATGCCGAAAATCTGATGTTGCGGTTGCTTGAAGTTCCTGAGGGGCACGTGGTCGTCGCGGTTGATTCATGTCTGGGGCACCCTTCAAATGTTGGTTGTGTTCGCTTCAAATCAGGTCCGCTGCGTCCCGGCGCGGGGGTCGGAAAGAACTTACCGTCGGTCGGTGATTACAGTCTCATTGGCATTGTTAATGTCGGCGGGTTTATGGAATATCTTGTTCTGCAGAACACAAGGCTGAGTCTTGTCATGCAGATGGTACAGCAAGCAGTTGAAATAATTTCTGCAGCGATTCCGCTGCCATCTAATGCCGCCGAAGTTGCGGCCACAACGGAGGATTTGAATATGAAAGCAACTGGAATTGTTCGCAAGATGGACGAGCTTGGACGTGTGGTGCTGCCGAAGGAACTGCGGCGCACACTGGGGATTTCGGAAGGAGATCCGCTTGAAGTCTTTGTACAGGGGGAATTGATCCTACTGCGCAAGTACGTCCCGGGCTGCATCATAACGGGGGCGCTTGATGATCTGATCGAATTTCAAGGCAAGCAGTTCAGCCGAACTGCAATTGGGGAGTTAGCCCGGAAAGCCGGCGTGTAATTCGGACAAGCCTACCGGCCGGGGCAATCGGCCGGTAGGGCTGTCAGCCATATCCGCAGACGTGCGAGTGGGCCTCTCCCAGGCTCGGGGTCAGTAGCTCGTGCGTTTCCAGATGCGGCTGACGCATCAAGCGATCGCTAGAAGTCGTTGTGATCGCCCAAATACATACGGAAGGAGGGATGGCATGGGCGAAGCTGCTGAAGCTGTGTTGGATGGGCTGTATTGCCAAGTCTGCGGTGATCTGATCGACGGTGAGGAGCCGGGGTATCCGCGGAATTGTGATGGTTGCGAGGAATGAAAAATAGCCCGTTGCAGCGGGCTATCCGAAAAACCAAATCTGCCGCCATTTTACCATGATGGCGGCTCCCCTACAAGGTTTCAATCCACATTCTTCATGTGAGGAACTACTATGTCATCCATATAGCATAGCTATCAATGATAATCCAAGGAGGACTTATGGACAAACAATCGATTATCAATCGCCTGCTGACCCTGCCGACGGAAATTTCCGAAGCGGAGGAAGTCGTTCTTCAGGCAAATGGACGGCTCGTTGTGGCGAAGGAATCCCTGCAAGCAAAGGAGGATTCTTTGCTGCTCGGAAACGTGATCGACGGCAAGAACGCTGAAATTCGTGCAGCTCAAATCCGCCAGTACACGGAGCATGAGCGCGAAGCGTTGTCCGACGCTGAACTGAACTTGAAGAATGCGGTTGCTCGGCTTGGTAAGGTGCGCGACGAGTTTCGCGCGCTCCGTGCTGTGGCCGAACTCATGAAGGAGGCGGCTTAATTTGTCCGAGGGAAACCTTTCCGTTCTGCCTCAGTCCTCCGGCGGTAACGCCGGAGGTGGGGCGATTGTCGATCTCGAATTCGGCAGCGTCGCCGACTTTAAGCGGAGGCTGACCGACATGAAAGCCAAATACGATTTTCTACAAGAGTTCTTCAAAACGATCATGGTCAAGGATGAGGACTTTGGCGTTGTCCCCGGGACGCAGAAGCCGACGTTGTACAAGCCGGGCGCAGAAAAACTTTGCGAACTCTATGGGTTCGCAGCGATCGTTAAGAGTAAGGAAGAAGAACGTGATTTTGAAACAGGTTACTATCGCGTCAATCATACTCTGCAGCTCGTTCACCGCGCATCGGGGATTGTAGTCGGTGAGGGCGTGGGCGAGTGCAGCACGTTCGAGTCGAAATATCGTTACCGTTGGGTGAGCGAGAACAAGGTTCCAACGCACTTGGAGAAGGCTGACCTTCTCTTCGAAGAAAAAGAGGGTCAGTACGGAAACTACAAACAGTACCGCATTCCGAATGAAGACTTGTTCTCACAGTGGAACACGGTGCTCAAGATGGCCTATAAAAGGGCCTATGTGGGCCTGACGTTGCAGTGTACCCGGTCCAGCGGCATCTTCACACAGGACGAAGGCGATATGGACGAATATGCCGATGTGCCCGAGGAAGATCGTAAAAAGGCCAAGGGGCGAACGGCCAACGCGAACAGTGGGCGATTTCAGGGTGGTGCCCATCAAAGCGGTGGCCGTTCCGGTAGCGGCCAGCCTACCGGGACGGTTCAGAAGAACCGTGTCTTGAAGCTTATGAAGGATTTTGAATTGGGCTGGGATGGATTGGCTGAGGCAGCCAGTATGGCGCTCGGGCGGCAGATTGTGAAGGTAGTCCAGGATGTCAAGGCGGAGGCCGAGTGGAAGAAGGTCGGCGACTTCCTTGAACAAAAACCGGACGGGGGCGCTGGCTTTGACCCCGCTGATCTGCCGGAGGACCTGTAAATGAAGATTGCACATGTTGCAGATAGCCATTGGGGCTTCGGGTATCCCGGCCCCACACCGGCATCGCGCTTCGAAGACATTACCCGGACGATGAATTGGGTGGCTGATCGCATCATCGATGAGGGGTGCGAACTGGTGCTGTTCTCCGGCGACGCATTTAAGGATTCCCGAGTGTTCATCGACCGGGCGACGGCGGAGATTCAGGCATTTGTCGCCTGGCTTCGTCGGTTCTCCGAAGCCGGGATTGAGGTCGCCGTTACCAGTGGTACACCGTCGCATGACGCAATCAGTGCCTATCATCTGATTCGCGAGATGCAGATTCCACGCGTACAAGTCCTAACGGAGCCAGGGATTGTTTCGCTTCCGAGCGACGGAGAGGTGATTGTCGCCTGCCTTCCGGGCATGAACCGCTCGTCGTTCGCACTGCAAAACGACTTCGCTGGGCTTCCGCCGCACGAGTTTCATTCCAAGATGACGGATTGGATCACGGCGACGTGTCGCGAGCTTCGTGCTCAAGTCGGCGGAGCGCCCGTCATCCTCATGTCCCATTTGACCTACGACCTTGCTGATACCGGCTTCGAAGATGCGTTGCTCCAGAACGAACCGATCCTAACGAACGAGGCGGCCCGTATGTTCGATCTCGTCTGTCTCGGCCACATTCACCGCCCGCAGTTCGCAGGCAGCAACGTCTACTACAGCGGAGCTCCAGAGCGACATAACTTCGGTGACGAGCATACGACTCCAGGTTTCTGGATTCATGATTTCGACGGGATTAATCTTTCTGGTCCCATTGAAGGCGTGAAATCGCAATTTATTGAAACGCCGGCGCGCCGATTTAAGACGATTGACTGGTGCGATATGGATGTGGCCGCCTGGTTGGATGGCCAAGTAGATGACTTTGCTCACGTCCACGACGCAATCATCCGGGTGCGTTATTCCTGCAGCGAAGAGTTGCAGAAGCGGTTCGATCGGCGCTCGCTTGAGCGGGCGCTATACGACGCCGGTGCGTTTTTCGTCGCGGAGATCCGCGCGGAGGTTGAGCGCACGGAGCGTGTCCGGGACGCCGAGGTGACGGAGGGGCTGACGCCGCTCGCGGCGCTGGCAGCTTGGGCTAATAATGAAGGGATTTCCGAGACGGAGAGTGTTGAACTGCTGGCCATAACGGAAGCACTGATGGGGGTGGGGCTGTGAAGATCGGAACGAAGGTAGTTATAGTGAATTGTTTCGAAGCGCGGAAATACCCGAATAAAGTCTGGACGATTCGGAGCGAGCCGTGGGAGCTTGGAGATGGCCAAATGGTCGTGTTGCTCGAAGGCAAGTCTGGTGGCTTCGCTGTTGACTGCTTGAAAGTGGTAGAGGGGGCACCTCCAGTATGATTCCTATTCGCCTCATCATTAACAATTTTAGAGCCATCGAGCACGCCGACATTGATTTGTCGGCGGTTTCCTTGGCCGCGATCGCCGGTCGCAACGGGGCGGGCAAGTCATCCGCCTTCACGTTGGCGCCGCGCTTCGCTCTCTTTGGCGACGTGATCAGCGGTGTCAGTTTGGACGCCCTTGTCCGCAGTGGCATGTCGGAGATGTCTGTCACCTTCGAATTCGAGCACCAAGGCAGTGTGTTCCGGGCGATCCGGACCCGTAGCACGAAGGGAAAAGGTAAATCGACGCTGGAGTTTCAACAGCGTGTTAGCGATCGATGGGAGAGTCGGTCCGCGGAGAAGATTACTGACACCGAAGCTGTAATCCGGTCCCTTCTCAATCTCGACGACGAGACGTTTACGGCCAGCTCCATGATCCTGCAGGGTCAGGCCAACGCCTTTACCGGTGCAACTGCCGGCACGCGTAAGGAAATCCTGTCGCAGATTCTTGGGCTCAACATTTATCCGGAGCTGCAGGAGCGCGCCCGCCAGCGGGCCGGCTTGCTGAACATCGAAATCGAGAAGGCGAAGGACAAGCTGCTGACACTGGATGAACGTCTGGCCGGCCGAGTAGTGAAGGAAGTGGAACTGCGGTCGCTGGAGTCGCAGCACAGCGATGTGTTGGCGGCTGTTGTGCAGGCTGAACATCAGGTTAAGACGGCAGAGTCAAAACTTGCCGTACTCGAGGTCAAGCGAACCCGCATCGAGCAAATCGACCGCGATCAGGCCGTCATCAGCGACGAGATCGCGACGTTATGGACCGAGCATCTCGGACACACTGGTCGCCTTGAACGATCGGAGAAGATATTGGTCAATGAAACAGCTATCTTGGCCAAGTCCACGGAATTGGAGCAAATCAACCATCGGATTACTTCTCTCGAGTCCCGGAAGCCCGAGCTGGAGAGATTGAGGTGTGATCTGGCGGGGACGGAAGCGGAACTGGTCCAGTTGGGCGTAGATATGGGGACGCTGTCCAGCAGGATTTCGACGTTGCAGCAGCAACTCGCCGTGCGGGAAGCGCTCCGGCAGCAAACGGAGGCATTTGAAACGGAATCTCAGCGTCTCCGAACCTTCGAGGATAAGGCTGAACGGTGGAATTTGTTACAGGGTGAACTGAGCACACTTTTTTCGCAACGTGATCGCGAGGAAACCCGAATAAACCTCGAAAAGCGAAGTTTGTCAGACAAGATCGCCGCGCTTGAGCAGCAGGAGGTACACATCCACGACAACGGCTGCTTGCCGACATGCAAGTTTCAACAAGCGGCCGCAGCAGCCGTCGCGGAACTGCCGAAACTTCGCCGGAGCTTGGAAGAGTTGGACTGGTCGTTGCTCAATCAATTGGTGCAGTCGATAGCGGAAAAGCAGACCGAGCAGTTGGAGATCGACTACGATTTTGCCGCCCATCGTGCTTGCAAGGTCCGAGTGGATGAGCTTCGGGAAGCTGCCATCAAATTCGCCCAGCTCGCCGGCAAGGATGAGTTGCTGCAGCAATTGGAGCGGCAGCATCTCGAGCAGCAGGCTCGGAAGACGGCGAGCGAACAGCGACAGCAAGACCTTCAAGGGCAGTTGACTGCGGTTGACGCCGCTTTGGCGCCGCTGCTCAATCTGACGGCGCAGGCAACCGAATTGCAGCGCTGGGCACGGCTCAAGGATGAAATCGGTGCGGCCCGAACGGATGCCACCAACGCACGCGAGCGCATCGCGGCAATCGATCGGGAGCTCGCCAGTAAACAGGAACGACGGGATGGGCTTGAGCAAGAGCGTAAAGATCTCTTCCTCGATACGCTGGAATACGATGTGTTGCAACTCGATCTTGGTCGCTTTCAGGTGGCGCAGCAGCAGCGGCGGAGGGAACAGGCGGCGCTGGTCGAGCAGATCGGCGGCATCAAGGCGGTCCTGACAGCGCTCGACGCCGACCAGCAGGAACGTGACCGGATCTCCAGCGAGCTCGAGCCGAAGGCATTGCGTTGGGTCCGTTACCAGACGCTCATCAAGGCGTTCGGCCGCGATGGAATCCCGGCGCTCATCATCGAGAACGCCGTACCGCAGCTCGAGCGCATCGCCAACGAGATTCTCGGGAAAATGTCCAAGGGCAAGCACTACGTCCGCTTTGAGACGCAGCGAGAACTCAAATCTCGCGCCGGCGTATCCGAGACGCTGGACATCATGGTCGGAGACTGGACGGCAGAGCGGCCATACGAGACGTTTTCAGGCGGCGAGCAGCTCCGTATTGACTACGCGATTCGCTTCGCGCTGGCCGAACTGCTTGCGCAGCGCGCCGGCAGTAAGGTCGAATGGCTGACGATTGACGAGGGACTCGGCTCCCAGGATGCGGAGCACCGCGCGCTTGTTCTCGACTCTATCAAATCAGTGGCGAGCCGGTTTAAGAGAGTTCTCGTCATCACCCACATCGAGGATGCCCAGGCTGCATTCGATCAAGTGATCCGCTTCGATAACGCGGATGGCGGGGTTGAGGTCTGTGTCGCATGATTCAGCGGGGCCGGTTGGCCCAGTGTATGACGATGACGGTATACTCTTGACGCAGTCCGGCATTTCGGAGCGTGTATGGGCGCTGTATCATACGGATCCAGCGGCCTTCCGGCGGGAAGTCAAAGCTTACTTCGCGCTCGGGTATCCGGGTTGGGTAGCACGTAAGGTGTCCTACAAGCAACGGATTATCTGGATACGAGACGATAGGGGGCGAACCATTTGACGGTGGAGCAGCTTTTGCTATTTTCAGAACCGTCCGGGCCGAAGATCATCGTTGTTCGTCCCATCGTCCTCAATGGATTTTATTATGAGCAGAGCAGCCATAAATTCGTTTCCTTTGTTCAAGGCCGGCGCTATTACGAGATTCTCGCGTCCCGGTGCAAATTTGATAGGGATTGGCAGGACAAAATTAAGAGGGAGCGATCGATTTGACAGAAAAAATGAGGGTCATGGACAAGTGGTTGGAAGAGGCATTAGCAGAGGGTGAAGAGGCCGCCAAGGCCCATCTGAACGCGGTTGCACGCATTGTCGGCGGCCACATTGCTAGAATAAGCGAGCCGAATGCTGTCCCTCCTACAATTGCCCGGACCGTTGAGGAGATGGGGAAGGGTGTTACTGCGGGGATGCTGCTTCATCACGGAAGCGCCGGTGTCATGACCGTTGAAATGCATAGTATCTCTCGGAGTGGCCGATGAAGCACGGCAAGCGCCCAACAAGGCGGCAAGCGCTTCAGATTAAGGCAGCTGGACTTAATGTGGATAATTGGCTGGTAGCCAAGAGTCTGCCGACGCAATTGCACCTCATCCATCGTTATACGAGCACGATCAAGATAATTGCAATATAGGGGTTGAGCGGATGCCTCAGACCAGCTATCCGTTTCCAATGTACTCCGGTCTATTGGAGCCAGGACATTACAAAAATATAGGCAGCGCGATCTGGCTTTTCCTGTGGTGCGTCAGCGCGACGACAACGGAGAAGGAGAAGGATGGAATCGTCTGGGGCATCGTCCTCGGGAACAAGCCAGTTAAAACGGAGGAACTCGCTGCTCGCTTTGAAGTGAGCGACCGTACCATTCGCGACTGGCTGAAGGTGTTGAAGGATCACGAGTACATTCGCGTAACTCGCGCCCCTTCCGGGCTGATTTTGACAGTTCGAAAGTCTAAGAAGTTCCTTCACAGACCGGAAGAAAACTTCCGATCTGATCGGCAGAATTCTTCCGATCACTCGCCCGGAAATGGGGGTGATCGGAAGAAAAGTTCCGATCACTTTGCAGAGAGACCGGAAGAAAACTTCCGATCCAATAAAGATATTATAGCCTTTAAAGATCTTGCTGTTGTTGTTGTAGAAGATGATGACCCTAGTAAATCTGATGACGAGGGTATGCTGTTACCCAGGCATGGTGCCGCCCCCGCTGCCGCTGCTGACCCGGATGCCGACTCCGGGCAGTCAGGAGTATCGTTCACAGATTATCGTCGGATCATCACCGACAAGTTTATTTCCCGCCGAGCGAAGGGGACGTTTCTGTCTCCGAAGGACGAGTCTGCGCTTGATGAGATCGTCGCTTGCAAAATCCCCCTCGATACCGTCTTGCGAGGGATCGATAAGGCATATGACGAGTACAAGCCAAAGCACTATCGTGATGCGGTTCGCACACTGGACTTTTGCGTCCCAATCATCCTTGATCTGCATGTATCAGAGCAGCGAAAGCGTGAAACGTCAATAACGAAAACGCCGCGCAAGTCAAAGCAGCAACTGGAACTTGAAGACTTGCGGCGAAAACGAGAGGAGGCGCGCCAACGTGACCAGAGATGAGCTTTACGAAATTTTCGAGGAGATCAAGTCTGAGTATCCCTTTTTCGACGTGGGCGAAGAAAACTTCGAGCGTCATTGGCGTTATCTGCAAGATTTTTCATTCGAGGACGCACTGGCCAACGTTATTCAACACATCAAGACGACTCCTCGAAGACAGCCGGGCATCGGAGACATACGTGGCCAATTGGGTGACATGGTGGACAGTCAACGGAGCAAGGATGAAACGGCTACCTATTTCGGTAAGCTTGAGCAATGGAGCCGTAATAGCAGTCCGCCGCCGCCCGGGTTCATGGATGAGATCAGGGCGAAGGTGATGGGAGACACGGGTACGGTATGAGCATGATGGACGAATGGATGGACATGCCGGCGCCGGTAGACATGGAGGCAGAGCTTTCTGTTCTTGGTGCAGTCTTGCTTGAGTCCGAGTCATTTGTTACAGCTTCGGAAATTCTGCGTCCAGAGTGCTTTTACAGCGTCGCGCATCAGCGGATTTTTCAGGCAATGGCCGCGCTCAGTGAAGACGGAGAGCCAATCGACTTGACCACGTTGACCGCAAAGCTCCGGGACAGCAAGCACTTGGGTGAAGGTATTGACGTGCTTTACCTGACGCAGCTGGCCCATGCGGTTCCGACTGCAGCAAACGTGTCGTTCTACGCTGAACGTGTGGCGGAAGTGTATCGGCGTCGGAAGGCGATCGAGGTATCCACGAAGATCATGCGCAAGGCCATGGATCAGCCGGAGTCGGGCGAGTTTCTCTCAGCGCTGGAGACGGAGTTGACGGTGCTGGTCGAGCAATCGGCATCGAAAAAAGAGTTCCGGACGGTTCGTGACGTAGTCATGGATGTCATGGAGGACGCCGAGCACCGTTTTGTCAATCGCCAGATTAACCGTGGCGTAACCGGCATAGCTTCGCAATTTCCTGATCTTGATCGGATGACAGCGGGTTTCCAGAAGGGCGACCTGATCATTGTTGCAGCCCGACCATCAGTGGGCAAGACGGCTTTCGCGCTGAACATTGCTCAGAATGTAGCGGTGAATAGGGTAACGGACAACGACGTGATAGAGCTAGGGAAATCGGTGGCCATCTTCAGTCTCGAAATGTCTGCGGCACAACTTGTTCAGCGTATGGTATGTGCGCAAGGCAATATCGACGCAAGCCGTATGCGGACGGGCTACTTCGAAGGTGATGATTGGGAGAAGATGTCTCACGCTGCCGGAGAGTTAGGGTCGGCCAACATTTTCATCGACGACACTCCTGGCATAAGGGTTAACGAGATTCGTGCTAAGTGCCGACGGCTGAAGAAGGAAAAAGGGCTGGATATGATCTTAATCGACTATCTACAGCTTATCCAAGGCAGCGGCCGCAGCGGTGTGAATAGGCAGGAGGAAGTCTCTCAAATCTCCAGGACTTTGAAGCAGATTGCACGAGAACTAGAAGTGCCGGTCATTGCGTTGTCCCAGTTGTCGCGGGGGGTTGAGCAACGGCAGGACAAACGACCGATGATGTCCGATCTCCGGGAGTCTGGAGCCATCGAGCAGGACGCCGATATCGTTGCATTCTTGTACCGGGACGACTACTACGACAAGGAGAGCGACAGGAAAAACGTCATCGAGATCATCATCGCCAAGCAGCGGAACGGTCCGGTCGGTACGGTGGAGCTGGTATTCCTGAAGCAGTTCAACAAGTTCGTCAGTTTGGACCGCACATACAGCACCAATCCAGAGCCACCAGATCCGGGGGCGCCGCAGAACAGAGGTGGCCGCGTTCCAGATATGTATCGGAGGGGGAACAAAGGCGCATGAAGCCACAGCGAATTGACAATCTGTATCAAACCAAGCGCCGGCAGCTCATTTGGCACCGCGGCCGGATTGTCGGTGAAGTTTACACGCTGCCGCGGCGGCGGCGCCAAGGAAGGAGACTCGCAAAGAGATGATCGAGTTTACCGTTTTTGGCGAGCCGGTCGCGCAAGGGAGACCTCGTGCGAGTACTAAGAGCGGCTTTGTTCGGATGTACGATCCAGCCAAATCGCGAGACTACAAGGACTATGTCCGCCTTGCAGCTGCCGAGTACGCGCCTGCCAAACTCTTGGAAGGCCCACTGGCCGTCATGGTTATCGCATATCGCTCTATTCCCAAGAGTTTCAGCAGACGAAAGGCGACCGCCGCAGAAGCTGGTGAGATTTACCCGACCAGCAAACCGGATGCTGATAACTACCTTAAAGGCGTGAAGGATGCCTTGAAGGGCGTTATGTGGGTGGACGACAGCCAAGTCGTAGATGCTTATGCCCGCAAGCGTTATAGCTTTAAACCTCGCATAGAGGTCAAAATCAGACAAATGGGAGCGTGAATAGCATGGCTTACACTGAATTCAAGGCACTGTTGAAAAAGATCAATCTTAAGCCGAAGGGTGTAAAGGAGATCGTGCTGGAGGTTTCAGATGGCGCACTTTACGGGAAAATCGATATGCTTTCCGAAATGCTTGACGGAAGGGTTGCGATCGCCATCGATGCGGAAGTTGTCCGGTATAACGTCCAAATCAATACCCGGACCGAGAAGCCGATCAAATCGTACCGTGTCGACGAGCAGGGCGTCGTGTCCGAATACAAGCCGGAAGGCGAGCAGATTGAAATGGATTTGGATGTCGCCAAGCGTAATGATCTGATCGAGGTCGTCCCGGAGGAAATCAGTCGCGAAGTGGTAGATGACTTTATTCTTTCCGGGTTGGCACCGCGTCCGGAGAAACACTGGTATCCCATCCATGAGTGGGTCGCCCGCTTGGCTGCCGGCGAGACATATCTCAAATTGGCTAACGAAGCCGGCATGAGTAGCGGCCGTGTTGTTGATCTGATCGACGGGTACCGCGAGGACGTCGCGCCTTTGGCAGCCAAATGGGACGAGTGGTGCAAGAACAGGGCGGAGCAATTGGGTGCAGAGCCGGCGGACGACGAAGACGATGAATCCGACGATCCACATGGGATTGGCGACGAGGATCTGGACGACGGCGTCGGTCCCAATCACATCGATGACGAGTCTAGTGACGATGCTGAAGAGTTGGAGGATCTCGACAAGGTGGGCGATCCGGAAGACACGATTTCCGAATGGGAGCGTCAAGTCCTTGAAGGGAATGCTCCGAAAAGTGAGGGAGCATCCGAAAAGGGGAACGATCAGGCTGACATTGACGCGATCATCCTGTCCGAGCGCCCTAAATTTGAGGATATTCCCTATGACTTCCCGGCGTTACTTGAGCGTCGTAAGAGCGGAGAAACATGGGTTGAAATCGCCAAATCGATCGGTACGCGCAGTACGATTTTGTCGGCAGCTTGGTTGAAATATAAAAAGCGTGTCGCTGAGCAACGGGGCGGCGCCGCTTAATCTGGAGGTTCGTCATGAGCGATATCAAGAAGCGTCAGGCTACGCCCGAGGAGATCGCAGATTTGGATCGTAGGTTGCGTCTGAAATACGAAGGACCACCAGTTAAGCGGTGGGAGCCGATTCTGACCAAGGAACAGTATTTCGACAAAAGGGCCGCCGGCGAGCATCGGGAAGACCTCATTCTGAAATACTTCAATAACGAAACAGATAAGCTTGTGAAACAACTTCGAGGATGGGGCATACGATCGTGGAAAGAAGAGATGGCGGAGGTGGAGGCGTTGACCAATGGGAGCAGTACGGTTGCTACGATTACTAAGGAAGAGTATCTGCAGCGGCGACTTACTGGCGAAACCAGAACAAGGATCATGCGCTTGATCGGTGGTGCTCAGCCTAAATTCTATAAATTGCTGGAGTCTTGGGGCATTCGCGAACTGGATGCGGAAGAACGGGCGTTGGAGTTGCTGGCACCCATCAGGACAGCCAGCGAGGTCGATTGCCGGACTGCGGAACTCTTGGAGCAAAAGGCAACCGCTCGCGGGCTTATCGAATTAAATGCGCAGAATCAGCCAGCAGCGTCTCCGGAAGATGCAGCTTCCGCGGAAGCGAAGGAGGGGGAGCCGGCTGACGAAAAATCGGTTGGTCAAGAGATCCTCAAGCGCGTTGAGCAACGAGTAGAGGAGAAAGATCAAGCCCTTGCTCAGTTGCAGGCTGAGCGTAATGCTCTTAAGGCGGAAGTGGATAAAGCTGTTGAAGAAATCAGCAAACTGCTCGACAAACGCGGGGAAGATCTCGTTCGCTTCGAGAAAGCGACAATCAAGATTCAAGAGCAGGAAGAAAGAATTCGTGAGTTAGAGGATGATCTTTTGGAAGCTGGGGCGAATCATCTCGAGGCAGTAAACGAGGCACAAAACGGTCATGACCGCATTCAGGAGCTGGAAGAAGAGCGTAATATGTTGCTCCGGACGATCGAGGCAGCTGCGCTGGAGACTAACGAAGTCGGCTTTGTTACGATCCGGATGCCCGTCCTTCCTGTTTCGACGGCCAACGCCGAGCGGGCTCGCATCTACGATGCTGTTGAGGCGCTTGGAGCCGGAGTCGAGGCAGCCGAGATCGATCGGGAGCGTGTAATGCGGGAATTGTTCCTGCTTCTGCAGCGCGCTGTCAGTTTCGTCACGGCCGATCTGGCGGAGCTGCTCCCAGGGCAGGACGTAAGCGAACATGTCCAGAGATTCTTTCAGGCGCATAACGTTCGGCACAATGCGAGCGTAACGGCAATGCAAGAAGCGGTGTGACCACTAAAAGGGTGTTCAACATACATACAGAGGAGAAATTGACTATCTCTCCTCTATATGAGCTTAATATTATCCTCGGACGCCACCACCGGCACGGTTGCCTCTATGGTGGTCAGAGTCGTGATCTCGATCTCTATTTCGTTCGATTTCTCTATGAATGTCCCGCTCTATCCAACTCGGCTCTCTAGGTTCACGTCCTGACCGTGGACCAGCACCGGAATCACCACGAACCGGTGAATTAACTTTCTCAACATTGTTTGAATTATTTGTCGGCATTTTCTCAGGCTCCTTTGGATTAAGGTAGTTGTTCACTAATATGATGTGCAGAGTTTTATTGATTATCCAGGGATCTAATGGCGATCACAGGCTTCGGGGCGAAACGAACGGCTCTGGAACGGATCACCGGATCCAGTGGCCAGCCTGCGCACGGTATGAGGAGGGATCATCTTGAACACTGAGGAATGTATAGAGTTTTTGGGATACAAACTCGACAGGATTGACCAGCAGATGGTCGACCTGGCCGTGACGATCTTCAGCGGAGTAACCGCAACAAACGGGGGCATACAGGTAAATCTTAATCGTTTGGCCAGAATGGCCATTCCCAACCACCAATTGAAACAGGTGAAACGAGCGTGGGTAGTAGTCATTTGGGACGATACGAATGCCTATGGGACCTCGAAATTTGAGAATAGATCGTTAACCAAAGCACTCCGAGCGGCAGTGAAGTATGTGAAGAAGAACTAGGGGCTGCGAAATGAACGTCGATACAGGAGAATTGGTTCGGTTGAAGGAGCAGGAGCGTAAACGGCTTGTTTGCGGTGAATTCGAGCCGATCCCCGCGGAGCTACGGGCGGCTGCCGAGAAGAAGATGGCAGGGAGTGATTCCGCTGTCATAAGCCTGTCGTCGGGCGGCAAGCTGTCCAAGTGGGCGCGGCAGCAACGGAAGAAGAAACGGAAGTCTGCGCAGGACTCGCGCCGGCGGAATCGGGGGTAGCGATGGTCAGGATTACAATTCATTACGACGACGGCCGTCTGGACGAGGTTTGCGATGCAGCTCAGTTCATTCTTTTCCACGTTCCGCCGAGCGATAAAGTGGAGCAGCTCGTTATGACGGCGCAGTGTTCAGCAGAGTTTCTTTGGCAGTCCATAACCGAAGAGAATGCGCGTGGATATTACAAGCAAGCGTTCAAGGCGATGAGCCGGAAGCGACTGGGGGAGCGGCAATGAACGTGGGAGCGGTTATGGATCCAACTGACACATACAGATATTCGTTATGGCGAATTTGGAATGCAGATTTGCCGACGGTCCTCTTTATCATGCTGAATCCGTCAACAGCCGATGCAAATAAGGATGATCCAACCATTCGCCGCTGCATTGGATTTGCAAAAGCTTGGGGATTTGGAGCATTGGAAGTCAGAAACTTGTTTGCCTATCGCGCGACTGATCCGGATGAACTGAAACGTTGTGCTGATCCGATCGGTCCTGATAACGACAAGCACATACTCGAGGGAGCGCGGATAGCAGATAAAATCGTTCTTGCCTGGGGAACGAAAGGTTCATTGCTGGGACGCGGCCAAGCTGTTTATCAGATGATTGCCAAGTATGAGCCGGAATGTCTGGCTATCTCTGCTGATGGCCATCCGAAGCATCCGTTGTACATTAGAGCTGATCAACCGGCAATAGTTTATTCGAGGGGAGGGTAATATTTTGCACTGGTCTGATAAATACCCGCACGACCTATATGCCAGCGTATTGCTGCTAGACGGCAAGATCGAGAACTGGAAGGTTGTCGATTATCCGAAGAAAACACCGGGCATATTCTCAGGGTTTTGGAAGCGAGATCGTCTTAAGGATTATACTGTTCAGACGCAAAAGTGGACCGTGAACAACTTTCTTGAGTCTCAGGACGCATTCAACAAACATGCGCCTGCATGGTTCCGTCAGTGGCCGCATGCGGACGATTACATCGGTTTCCCGGCTTACGGTACACCGATGCAAGCCATCACCGTCTGGCAGCCTTGGGCGACACTGATCGCGCTGCGGATTAAGAGATTCGAGACGAGGGGCTGGCTGACGAAGTATCGTGGCCCACTGGCCATTCATGCAGCAAAGCATGTCGATCTGAATGCCAGCAGAGAGGACGCAATCAGATCAGTGTTGTCGGAATATGGATTTACATCGGACAACCTTCCTACAGGAGCAGTAGTTGCGACGGCCGTTTTGAATGATTGTGTGAAATCGGTAGACACCTGGACGGATGGATACATTCTCGAAAACGGAGTTTATGTCTATTCGCCTGAGTATGAATTTGGTGATTTCACACCTGGCCGCTTTGCGTGGGAGCTTACGGAAGTCGCGGCGCTGCAGAAGCCGATCCCGGCTAAGGGAAAGCAGAGGATATGGAATTGGGATGGAGGGTTCTTATGACCCAATCTAACGCACAACCATTATCGCGGGTGCAACGGCAAGCGTTGGAGTTCATCGAGATGTTCATCGCGAAAAACGGATATTCTCCTTCAACCAGGGAATTGGCTAGCGCAATGAAATACGAATCCTCTTCCACAGCTCACTACCTCTTGGAACGGTTGGAACGAAAGGGGTACATCAGTAAGGAGGCTTCAGGGCCTCGGACGATCCGACTGCTTATGCCCATTGCTCCGTCCGGAAGCGATTTGAATAATGAGGAAAATCGCCTTCGAAAAGAAAATGCCATTCTTATTCAGCAACTGGTAGTGATTGCAGAAGTCGCGACAGAAGAAACCGTTAAAGGTGCTGCTCGGCAGACTTTGAGGGACATCGGAGTCGAAATAGATAAATAAAAAGAATCCCCCGTGTATGCCTGGCAGCGACGCGGGGGAATTCATGGTTAACACTCGCCATCATTATAGCACAGACGGAGGATGGTGAGGAGGAATGGCAATGGTATGGCAGTCGGAGCTATTTCCGAAAGCAACTAAGGTTGAGATCCAGCGTACGAAGTTCCTGCTCAGCAAATACAGAAGCATGGAGCTGCTGATGGCGGATTTCGAAAAGCATGAAGAGGACATGCGTCAGGTGGCCGTTGACGGAGAGATCGCCCGGCGCATCGATCAGGAGGATTTACACGCCGACAAGACAGCGAATGCCGCGGTGCTTGCGGAGAAGCAGCGCTGGGTCTATCAGCAATACAGGTTCTACACACGACATCTTCAGCGGGCAGCCGTGCTGATCCATGACGAAGAGGCGCGGAAGGCAATCGAATTCCGATACCTGAAGGGATATTCCTTCACGGAAACCGTTTTGTTCTTCCGGAGCAGCATGAGCGACAGTACAATCCAGCGCAGGCTGACGGAGGGGACGGAGTCGATTGCGAATACGCTGAAGCTGTTGGGGTTCTTTGAGCGGGATGATGTGAGGTTTTGATATAAGGAACCAGCGGCAGTTCAGTACATATGTGCCCTAGCTGCCGCTATTGCATTTCATTATCTCTTTTTGGCTTGAGACAGTTCAAAATATCTAAAATCATAATATTGGCTCATGTAATCATTCCAGGAGAGATCTTCTTGTATTATGGAGAGTTCCTTAATGAGTACTGTCCTGTCCCAAAGCGCTACGTTTAATTTCTCAGCTAAATTTCTAGCTGGTTCGGTAAACCAGGAATTTGTTACCACTAAAGCCTCATCGCAGTCATAGAAATCCTTACCCGAATAAGCCTCTTGGATCGCTGAATTGTTTACTTTATTCTTGTAACGTTTGCATTGAACGCCGATTTTTGTTCCTTTCCTTGAAATAATCAAGTCGAGACCATCATCTCCGGATGCCGGAGTAAGCTGTACATTATACCCTATCCTTCTAAAAAAAGATGCCATGAATTCTTCAAATGCAAAACCGTCAAGCTTGTCTATTGTTTGAATTGATGATGTAATCTCTAAATAAGTCTGATAGTGATTTCGTACAAATTCACGTACTTTATGCTTTTCTATTTCTCGAATTCGCTCTATTTGTTCTCGAGCTGATGAATTGTAATCTTCCGTCGTATTTGACTTCTTTTGCTCATTTTGGATTACAAATAAAGCAATAGTTCCAACGACCAAGAATTGAATGATGACCAAGATTACGTCAAATACAAAAATGTTAAACTTTAACTCGTAATCGTTGCGATCTAGAAAGGTGTTTATCCAATTGTATAAGTATCCTCCAAATATCGCAGCGAGAAATATGTAAATGATGATTCCCGTAGAACTTTTTTCGAGAAAAGCTTCAAATTGCTCAGTTCGGGCCCTCTTACGAAACATCTTCGCATTTTGAACATAATAATCACGTCTGCGATCTGCTTCCTTCTCAACCTCACACGAAATGCAATAGAGCTGGATCTGATTTTCGGCCACTCGCTTAACCGCTATTTCGTTATGGATTTTGCATGTTCGCGTATGATTAGTTTTTGGAACGGCATTCTTAAAGCTAGACTCTCCTTGCCACTTAGTGCTTGTATATCCATAGTTTCTTCTTTTGTAATACAAGAAGCACACCACCTTGATGACAATTATTGCTATATACCGTATCATACACTGCAATCGATAATAGGGGAATGAAATGTCTGAACTTGACCGTACCTCGAACGCAAGTTGAACATCATCTGACGCTCTATCCGTGGTACATTAATAGCATGCCATACGAGGTTGACCACCTCACTCCTCTGTCGCCGCTCCGAAAGGGGCGGCAGTTCTTATTTATGTTAAAAGAAAAAAGGCAGCCATTTGGCTGCCAGTAAACTATGGTCTGTATTCAGTGCCAGAGCATTTAGGGCAAGGTGGAAGCCTGTCCGAATTATCGTCGAGAAGAACGCTTGTTCCACAATTTTTGCAAGTGTAAATTCCTATTCCTGGTTTTTCACCTGTTGTTGACATCAGTATCACCTCTTCTTTGTGGCATGTTTATTTATTGTGCTTGGTCTTATCTACGGGGACCCAAGTATTTCCGGGTTTGCTGGTGGGAGGCAGTGGCTTGCCTTCTATACCAGTAATCTCGGTCTTTCCGACAATACCGCCACGCGGCCCTGCTTCTTTGAATTGAGCGGAATCTGGCGGTTTTTGTCCAGGTCTGTACTTCTCAGCCATGACTTTTCACCTCCTTCTATGTACCTATTACGTCAGAAAAATAGAAGAGTTTCATAAATATTAACAAGAATGGATATGGGGAACTGTGTTGGAAAATGTGAAAATAGGTTGTCAGATCTATCGAATTATTGAAGTCGGGTGTGTCAGCAAATACGAACCTAGGAAAGGTGAGATCGATCTATATCACAGAGAAATCCGGATTGATAGGGGAATGACAAAGCTGGATAAAAGAGAAACGCTGATTCATGAAATAATCCACGGAATTGATGAATTTATGGGGATTAAATTAGAAGAATCGCAAGTGCGGAAACTTGGTGCGGGGTTAGCCATGGTGTTTCAAGACAATCCCGATTTGTATACAGACTAATCCGGACTCATCATCCCGCCATTGTCAGGCACTGTACTACTTGATGACCGAAAGTCGCGCTGAAAGCCTGAGAGGCTATTTTCAGCGCGCCCCATCCAAATCCGACATAACACAAGCATTTTCTTGACCATCGTCTAAAAATGTCTGATACTGGAAGATGATGTTTGATTATGGCGGGGGGCTGTAACATGAATAAGAATTCAAGAATTCAAAATCCTTTGACTGTAATCGCTATATTTGCAGGTCTTGCAGAAACGGCGGGCACAATTGTGTTGCTGGGACTCCCTCTTGAGATTCAACAAGTATTTGTATGGTTTGTAATGCTACTTCCGGTGTTGTTAATAGTTTCGTTCTTTTTGGTATTAATTTTCAAACATAAGGTGTTATACGCACCAAGTGATTTTTCAAATGATCAATATTTTATGGATTTATTGGAGTCAAAAGATAAGAAACTTCAAGAAGTTGCTTTAGCAGTTGAAGAGACTAAGTCTCTCGCTGAATCAATGTCACCAACTGATGCTGATAATATAAATGAATTGAAAAAGAAGCTTGAGGAAATTGAAGATACGGTACATAGTGCAAAAGAGGGTAACACATCTGAGTTTGAATTTTCGTATAAACTATATAAGAAAAATACTGAAGAAACAGAAAACACACTAATACAAATACTTAAATCGAAAGCACCTGCTGGATTAACTTTGGATGATATATGTATGAACATCGACAAAAGTCGTAGATTTGTAAGCATTATAATTAAACGACTAATAACCAAAGGGCTTGTGGTAAGAAGAGATGAAAAATATTTTATAACAAAGCATCATGCAAGTGCTTTTGATGAAGAATTAGTTTAGTTACCATTAAAGCATCCATTGGATGCTTTTCTTTTTGGAGGTGCACCATGAACATTCAACTCATTTCGCTCGACCGAATCAATCTGGCAGCCTACAATCCCCGCATCGATCTGCAGCCGGGCGATCCGGAATACGAGAAGCTGCGCCGCAGCATCGAAGAGTTCGGCTACGTCGAGCCGATCGTCTGGAACGAGAGGACAGGGAACATAGTCGGCGGCCATCAGCGATATAAGATTCTAAGGGCACGTGGCGATCCCGCAGTGGAAGTGTCCGTTGTCGACCTGGACGATCAGCAAGAACGGCTGCTGAACCTCGCGCTGAATAAGGTGTCCGGCCGTTGGGACGAGGAAGCATTGGCCAGGCTGCTGGATGAGCTGCAGGCCGGCGGCGCCGAGCTGGATCTATCCGGATTCGAGACTGAGGAAATCGGCGAACTGATCAGCGGGCTCCCGGCCGACTCAGATGTAGCAGAGCCGGTTGGCGAAGATGATTTCGACGTTGACCAAGCACTCAAGCAGATCAAGGTACCGGAGACGCGCTGCGGCGATGTGTGGCAGCTCGGACGGCATCGCCTGGTATGCGGAGACGCAACGGATCCGGAAGACGTGGCCATGCTCATGGACGGCGCCCGCGCAGCGCTGGTCGTGACGGATCCGCCGTACAACGTAGCCGTGGAGAGCGATTCGGAACGGCTGGCCGCCGACGGCCGTAGCTCCATATTGAACGACGACATGCCCGCGGAGGAATTCGCGGGCTTTCTTCATGCCGTCTTCCAGCGGTACGCCGTCATAATGGCACCGACTGCGGGGATCTACGTCTTTCATCCATCTTCGTATCAGAGACAGTTCGAGGATGCTATGGAGGCGGCCGGCATTGCCATTCGGAGCCAATGCATATGGGTCAAGAATGCCGCTTCGTTCGGATGGAGCCAGTACCGCTGGCAGCACGAACCCGTCTTTTACGCTCATCTCCGCGGGAAGGCCCCGGCGTGGTATGGCGACCGGCGGCAGACGACGGTGTGGCGTGCCGGATTGCCCGTGGAGGAGCCGGAGCCTTCGACCGTGTGGGAGGTTTCCCGCGGCGACGTCGGCAAGTACGTCCATCCGACGCAGAAGCCGTTGGAGCTGCTAGCCATCCCGATCGGGAACAGCAGCCAAGCCGGCGACGTCGTAGTGGATCTCTTCGGCGGATCCGGCAGCACGCTTATGACCTGCGAGCAAATGGGGCGGGAGTGCCGAACGATGGAGCTGGATCCGGTTTTCTGTGACGTAATCAAAGAAAGGTTCCGGACGGCGACAGGCATTGAACCGATGCTGATCCATCGTTCCGCGACAAAATAAAAAGGAGAGGCGCGCTAACGCCCCTCCCATCCGACCGGAAACACCCCGGCCGAGATCATGTACAGCCGTGGCCACGGTTACGAACACATGATCTCATATTCATCATAATGGGTGCCGAGGTGTTTGACCAATGCCGAATCAAGATGATTTGCTGCAGCAGCATGAGCTCGAGGTGTTGCTTGGCATTATGGAGACAAAGGAGCAGTATAGGAAGATCATTAAAGCGGCTGTCGCGCGCTGGGTGAAGGACTTCCAGGACAATCGGATCGAGATAACAACCGTCGACGATCTGCGGAAGCTGATTGAACTGGACATCGAGCTGCAGAAGGGAGAGCTCTAGTTTGTAGCTCGTCCTTCTGCACGAGAGACCTCTTCTGCAATTAGTAAGTGGGATATGATTTGAGTAAGCACCTTATTATTTATTCTCAGCCTGACGGCACTAAGCGAAAAAACAGAGTATAGACATACTGCTAGGAATATCAAGAAAAAGGTAGTCGCCCCATAAACGTCCCAGAGTAAACTCTGGTTCTCGGGAATTGTATTATCTCCACGAATTAATTCAATGGTAAGTGAAACAACAATTGGCATAAAGGTTATTAGGGGAATGACTAAGGAACTCGTTTGACTCACGGAATCAGCTATTGGGAGTTTCCGCTGTTTTTCCATGATTTTTAGATTAAGTAATGAATTTTCGAATTTATCTCCGTTCGATTCCTTTAATATTTTATACGCGCTTTTTAACCTGATAACGTCTTCGAAATCTTCAAGTTCATTATCATGAACTATTCTTGCAATGGGTTT
Source organism: Cohnella boryungensis (assembly GCF_042651945.1). Taxonomy (NCBI): domain Bacteria; kingdom Bacillati; phylum Bacillota; class Bacilli; order Caryophanales; family Paenibacillaceae; genus Cohnella; species Cohnella boryungensis. The sequence continues at coordinate 327,168 of NZ_JBHSED010000040.1, forward strand.
GTCTAGCTTTATTAATTCTTTGTTTACAGATCTTCGTTCATAAATGAAGATGGCTAAAGTAAACCCAACAAGAAATACAATAGCTCCATACGCGATCAGTGGTATGTTCATTTGATCCCTCCTTCTAAATAGTATCGGTAATAAATCCCAAATAGTTTAGTGCGGGGGTGGTGGTATGTAGTGGGTAAAGAACGCAGCCCGAATAGAGACAAAGCAAAACAGATGTGGCTAGAAAGCGGCGGCAAGATGTTACTGAAACACATCGCCGCCGAGCTGGGAATCGGCGAGACGCAGGTCCGGAAATGGAAGAGTCAGGACAAGTGGTCCACCTATCTGAATAGTAACGTTACCGTTGAAACTAATAGTAACGTTACCAAACGAAAGGGAGCGCCCATAGGCAATCGAAATGCAGTCGGCAACAAGGGCGGCGCGCCGAAGGGCAACCAGAATGCCAAGGGGAACCGTGGCGGCGCCGGTGGCCCGCACGGGAACAAGAAAGCGGTCCGGACAGGCGAGCACGAGACGATCTGGTGGGATATGCTTGCTGATGACGAGCAGGAGCTGCTGGCGGGGATCGACACTGATCCCGTTGCCCAGGCTGACGAAGCGATCGCTCTGCTCTCTATCCGAGAGCGGCGTATGCTCGGACGCATTCAGCGCTTGACGGATGGTCTAACGGAGGAGCAGCGAAGCGTGCTTCGTGAGCTGCGGACCGTGAAAGAGGCGAAGCCGATTACCGATCCGAGAACCGGCAAAGAAACGACGGTCGTCACCGAGTCCGAGAAAATGGTTGTGTCCAAGATCGAAACGACAACTATTCGCATCCTTGAGGACATCCTCCGCATCGAGGATGCCCTAACCCGCGTTCAGGCGCAGAAACTGAAGGCGATCGAGCTGAAAAATAGGTTCGTGGCCGTGGACGAAGAAAAGCAAGTCCGAACGGCCATACTGCAGATCGAGCTACAGAAGCTCCAAGGCGGCGCCGGTGCAACGCAGAGCTGGACCGAGGCGCTTAAGCAGATTGCGGAGCGGCGTAAGGCAAATATGGCTGAGAAAGCTGCGGCGGTGACCGGCGATGAGTAAGCCGTACAACGTCGTATCGGATCTGGTTCATCTTCTCGACTTGTATTGGGACGATCCGGTTTCCTTCGCGCAGGATATGCTCGGAATGGATCCGGACGATTGGCAGCGCGAGGTCATGATGGACGTTGCGCAGTACCGATTGACCAGCGTTCGGTCAGGCCAAGGCGTCGGGAAGACAGGCGCGGAGGCGGCGCTTGTCATTTGGTTCCTGTGCTGTCGGCCGAACCCGAAGGTCGTCTGCACAGCGCCGACACGGCAGCAGCTCTATGACGTGTTGTGGGCGGAGGTCGCCAAGTGGCTCGAGTCGTCCATGGTTAAGAACTTGCTCAAGTGGACGAAGACGAAGGTCTACATGGTCGGCCACGAGGAGCGCTGGTTCGCGACGGCCAGGACAGCGACTCGTCCGGAGAATATGGCCGGCTTCCACGAAGACCACATGCTGTTTATCGTGGACGAGGCCTCCGGCGTAGCCGATCCGATCTTGGAGACGATTCTCGGTACGTTGACCGGGGAAGACAATAAGCTTGCGATGTTCGGAAACCCCACGCGGACTGCTGGGGTTTTTTATGATTCGCATAACCGGGACCGGGCGCGTTTTTGTACGCACAAGGTCGACAGCCGCGATTCAAAGCGGACGAGCCGTGAGAACATCCAGATGCTTATCGACAAGTACGGCGCCGAGAGCGACGTTGTACGCGTGCGGGTGTACGGGGAGTTTCCGAAGGCGGAAGCCGACTCCTTCATTGCGCTCGAGTTGGCCGAGTTTGCAGCCGGCGCGACCGTTGAGGAGGCGGGAGATACGCTGCACTTGGGTGTCGACGTCGCGCGCTTCGGTGATGACGAAACCGTCATCGCCCCGCGGATCGGTATGAAGGTCTACAAGCTCCGTTGTTACAACAAGCAGGATACGATGGTCACTGTCGGCTGGGTCATTTCGACAGCTCGCGAGATGCTGCGGAAGTATCAGCAGCTCCGGAAAGTCGAGATCAAGATAGACGACAGCGGCGTCGGCGGCGGGGTGACGGACCGGTTAAACGAAATCGTCTTGGAGGAACGGCTGCGGGGATGGCGGGTCACGCCGGTCATCAACGGGAGCAGTCCCACCAAGCATGCGACGGAGCATTATGAAAATCGCGGCACGGAGACCTGGGCGGATCTGCGCGATCTGCTGCAGGAGTCCCTCTCCAAGTACATTCAAGGGAAGCCGGCGGCGCTCGAGCTTCCAAACGACGATCGGCTCGTCACGCAGCTCTCGCAGCGGAAGTACCGCATGACCAGTAAGGGCAAGCTCGCTCTCGAGCGTAAAGAAGATATGAAAAAACGTGGACTGGATTCGCCTGACCGGGCGGATGCGGTTGTTTTAGCGTTCGTGGAGCCTGCGCGCAGCGGGGTCTATTTCCCGGATGCCTGATAACGAGAGGAAGGAGGAAATCACGTGTCATTGTCATTATGGCCAAACGGCGAACAACAGCGCGAGCTCGAAAATATCATCATCCGCGGCGCGCGGACGGCCGCAACGTTGGAGCAGATCATTCAGCTCGAGATCGGCGATTGGCGGAAGTCCGATAAGCGAAAGTGGATGGAGATCGGCGAGCGCTACTACCGCAATAAGACGGACATTAACGATCGGCAGCGAACAGCGATCAGTGCGAGTGGGGCCAAAGAGATTGTCGGTAACCTGGCCAACAACAAGCTGGCCAATGCGTTTGTCAGAAAACTGGTCGATCAGAAGACCGGCTATCTGCTTGGTAAGCCACTGAGTGTACAGACGGATAAAACGGCTTATGCAGACGAGTGGAAAGAGATATTCAAGCCGGATATGTTCCGCCGGCTGCAGAGTACCGGTAAGCAGGCCGTAAATGCTGGCGTTGCGTGGTGGTTTGTTCACTACGATGATGCCGGTACGTTGTCATTCCGCAAGATGAAGAGCCCGGAGATCATCCCGTTATGGGCCGACGAAGCTCATACCATCCTGGATGCTGTCATCCGCGACTACGAGGTCATCGTGTACGAAGGGCTTCAGCGTAAAACGGTCCGGAAGATTGAATGGTGGGATACCAGCGGGGTACGTCGATATGTAGCTGGCGGTACGGGGCTTATCCCTGACGTTGAGGCCGGGGCGGTCAGCTCCCACTTTACTGTCAAAGTTGACGACAAAGAGCATGGGATGAACTGGGAGCGTGTGCCGTTCATCGCTTGGAAATACAACGAGGAAGAGCAGCCGCTTGTCGAGATCATCAAGTCGCTTGTCGATGACTACGACCGGAATAAGTCCGATAACTCAAACAACCTAGAGGATCTGCCCGACGCGATCTTCAAGGTTAAGAATTTCAGCGGGACTGACCCGTCTGCGTTCAGAAAGAACTTAGCCATCTACCGTACAGCTTTTGTTGACGGCGACGGTGACGTTGATACGGTAAACCTCCATATCAATGTCGAAGCCTACAAGACGCATCAGGAGCAGGCTCGGAAGGACATTTATGAGTTCGGTCGCGGCGTCGATACGCAGGGCGTGGATATCGGCAGCGCGCCGTCGGGCATTGCGTTGAAGTTTCTGTATTCCGACCTTGATCTGGACGCGAGCATGATGGAGACCGAATTCCAAGCATCACTTGAGCAGCTCCGCTGGTTCGTCGACACGCATCTTTACAATAGCACTAAGGTGGATTACAGCGGTGAGGACCTATCCTTCATCTTTAATAAGGACATGCCGATCGACGAGACAGCAATCATCACGGCTATTAAGGACAGCGTCGGCATCCTATCCGACGAGACGCTTGTTGCGCAGCATCCATGGGTTAAGGATGTGCTGGCCGAGCTCGAGCGCATCAAGAAGCAGAAGGAAGAAGCCCTAAAGCGAATGGCCGACGGCTACGGTGGGCTCAAGCCTGATTCCGATCCGGACGGGGACGGGGGCGGCGGTGACGACGAATGAGGTCGGAGGATTACTGGGCGAAGCGGATGGAGGCGCTGAACGAGGCGGAGCTGCGGAAAGGTGAGGATTACCTTCGGAAACAGCAGACAGAGTACGACAAGGCAAAGGCCCGGATTAAACGGGACACGGAAGCTTGGTATGCGCGCCTGGCCCGAAACAACGGCCTAAGTATGGCCGAAGCCCGAAAGCTTCTGACGGCGAGTGAGCTGAAGGAGTTCCGCTGGAGCCTGGACGAATACCGTGAAGCCATCATCAAGCACGGCGGGGATCCGCGGTGGCGCAAGGCTATCGAGAACGCTCGAGCGCGGATCCATATCAGCAAACTGGACGAGCAGCACATCCGGATGCGTCAGGAGATCGAGTTGTTGGCCGCCAAGCGTGTCAAAGGCACGACCGATACAATGGGCCGCATCTACAAGGACGGCTACTACCGCGGCATATACGAGATGCAGCGCGGCAATGGCCGGGGTGTTCCGCCGACGCAATTGGACAAGCGGCAGATCGATCGCGTGTTGTCTAAGCCCTGGGCGCCCGACGGGAGCAACTTCTCTGCGCGGATCTGGATGGACAGAACGAAGCTTATTGCGGAGTTGGAGACGTCGCTCGAGCAGCACATCATCCGCGGCGAACAACTGCCGACGGTCATCATGGATTTTTCGAACAAGATGGATGTCAGCTTGCGAACGGCAGAAAGACTGATCCGCACGGAGGCGGCTTACTTTTCCGGACAGTCCCGTCTGGACGGTTACCGGGAGGCGGGCGTCGAACGGTACAAGTATGTCGCGACGTTGGATCACCGGACATCCGAGAAGTGCGAGGGCATGAACGGGAAGGTCATCCTCGTCAGCGAAGCGCGGGCAGGCGTCAACTATCCACCGTTGCACGCGTACTGCCGTTCGACGACGATTCCGTTTTTCGGAGACGTGGAAGAGACGAAAGAACCGGATGAGGCAAAGGAACCGGAAGCATTAAAGGATATGCTGGATGGCAAGCAGGCGAAACAGGAACAGGATCCTGAACCTGTTGATCTGGAAGCCTATGACGTGCCTCCTGAAGATACATTCAGCGATTGGGCGGAGAAGCACGCTCCGGTTGCGACGGAGAAGCCGGAAGCGTCGGAACCTCCATCCCCGGTTACGACGCCACAGGTAAAGGCTACAATTCCGGAACCTCCCCCGGCACTGACCCATGATGAAGAAGCTGCGGTCACGCGCTACATCGGCGGACAATCATATACGCTCAACGACAAATTGCGCCGAGGCGAACCCCTCGACAGCAACGAGATGCAGTGGGTCGAGAACTTGGACAAAGCAATCAGCAAACTGCCGAAATATAGCGGTGATGTGTCCCGATCGCTTCATTTCGCTTCGAGTGCAGCCTTGGCCACATTCATGCGAGACGTCAAGCCTGACAGCGTGGTACAATATTCTCAATACATCTCGACGACAGCGGGCGCATTGTACACTCCAGGAGCGCAGGTTCATTTCTATATCCTAGCGGCAGCGCTTGGCTCAGATCTTCGACAGATCAATTCGGGCGAATTGGAAGTACTGTATGGCCGTGACTTTCCGTTCAAGGTGCTTGAGATCGAGCAGATTAATGGAGTGTACCACATTCTGTTGCAGGAGCTGATGAAGTGAGCGACGATAAGAAGCCGTTTTCTGATCCTCGTTGGAACGATACGTCAAAGCCGAAGGTAATTGGTCATTTCGATCGCACTGATGAAGAGCGTGCTACGGATAAGAAGAAATTTCGAGAACACCTGAAGAAAATAGGCGTTTTGAAAGAGTGAGGCACTCCCGCATACGCGAGGGTGCTTTTTTTGTGGGCTCCGGCTGAGACTGCCGGGGCCTAATCGTCGTTGCCTGCGGCGCAAAATAAGAGGCCATCACCGGTCGCAACCGGGACACCAAGCGAAGATGATAGGGAGGAAATTGGCGTGAATAAGGAGCAATTTGTAGCACTGGGCTTGTCTGATGAACAGGCGGAGAAGGCTGCGGTGGCATCCGCTGAGGAACTAAAGGGGTTTATTCCGAAGGCGCGTTTCGACGAAGTGAACACGGCCAAGAAGAAAGCCGAGGACGATCTGAAGGACCGCGACAAGCAACTGGAAGATTTGAAGAAGACCAACGGCGATGCAGCGGAGCTGACGAAGAAAATTGAGACGCTGCAGGCAGAGAATAAGGCGGCCAAGGAGAAGTATGAGGCTGAGGCGAAGGACATGCGCTTGAACACGGCGATCGACAAAGCGCTGGCCACGGCGAACGCCAAGCATTCGGATCTTCTGCTAGGCAAAATCGACAAGACCAAACTTGAGCTACAGGAAGACGGCACAGTGAAAGGGCTGGAAGACCAAGTCAAAACGCTGAAGACATCGTACAAAGAGCTGTTTGTAGAAGAGTCTGCCGGCCAATTCCAGTTCCGCGGCGCGAACCTGTTCGAAAGCGGCGGTTCCAGCGGCGGTGGTGGCGGAAAGGACAAGGCGGCTGACTTCGGGAAGAAGATCGCCGACTTTGCAAAGGCCAATTCTGCCACGAGTGATGCACAGAAATCTTATTTTGGAGGTTGATAGGCAATGAGCAAATTTGTCACTACGACATACGGCAACCGGAAGGAGATCCTCAAGTTCCCGGATCATTACGTCAATATGCCCGTCACTGTCGATGATGCCGGCGTGACGGCGAATGCGGACGGCAAGAAGATCGTTCCCGCCGGCACCATCATGGGTGGTGGTGTAATCGCCGATCCATCGAAGTTGGTCATCAAGTCCAACGATGCAAATGCTGAGGGTGTACTGTTTGACGACGTTGATGTTTCTTACGGACCTGCGCCGGGTGCGTTGACGATTCATGGATTCATCGATCTAGCCAAGCTGCCGGAAGCACCGGACGCCGCTGCTGTCACAGCGCTGACGCAAATCGTATTTATCGCCTAACGGCGGAAAGGGGATCAAGCAAGCATGCCTACTATTTTTGATTATGTGACTGCGCCGGCACTCGCCGCCTACATCACCAACAACCCGAGCAACAACATTCCGTACCTGGGGGCGACGCTGTTCCCGCCGAAGAAGAAGCTCGGACTTGATTTGTCCTGGATCAAGGGCGCTCGCGGCGTACCGGTTTCGCTGCAGCCTTCTGCGTTTGACGCTAAGGCGACGCTGCGTGATCGTATCGGCTTCAGCAAAGTCGAGACGGAGATGCCGTTCTTCCGTGAAGCCATGAGGCTCGGTGAAAAAGATCGCCAGGAACTGCTCCGGCTGCAGGACAACAGCAATGACCAGTACATTATGCCACTGATCACGCAGATTTTCGACGATCGCGCTCAGCTTGTAGCCGGTGCGCAAGTTATTCCGGAGCGTGAGATCATGCAGTTGCTGTCCAGTGGGCAAATTCGGATTACGTCAGCTCAAACTAGGCAGGATTACGACTATGATTATCAGATGGACAGTGATCACATGGAGACGATCACGGATAATGCTCAAAAATGGAGCAATCCGACAGCACCGATCGCGGAACTCATCCCTGAATGGCAGGATACAGTTGAAGGAGATACGGGCACTCGGCCGGTTCGAGCGATCTGCACTCGGAAGACCTGGGGCTACATCATGAAAAACCAGGGTTTCCTTAAGGACATGAACCCGGTCGGCTGGGAAAACGTTATTGTGACCAATGACATGATGCGGAAATACCTGCTGGACAAATTCGGACTGACGATCGCTGTGTACAACAAGAAATACGCTTTGCTCGACGGCAGCACTCATTTGTTCTACCCGGATGACTACTTCACGTTGATCCCGGACGGTAATCTGGGGAACACCTGGTATGGCACGACGCCGGAGGAGGCTGACTTGATGGCCGGCGCAACGGCTGCCGAAGTACAGATCGTCAATACGGGCGTGGCAATCACCACGATCAAGGAACCACATCCGGTTAACGTGGAAACCATCGTCTCCGAGATCGTGCTGCCTTCGTTCGAAACGATCGATACGATCTTTATCGCGAAAGTTGCTTAAGGGAGAGGCTTCGGCCTCTCTTTAATAATGAAGGAAGAAGGAGATAGACATGAGGAAACCCAAAGAAGGAGACCCCAACGCGGAACAGCAACTATTACCGGGAACTGGAGACCAACCTCCGGTCGACCCGTTGAACGGAGGTGCCGCCAATGGAGAAGGGACAGCGGGCACGGCCAGCGCGTCTCTGGAATTGCCGTCGGCGCTCATTAACGTGGTCTTGCTGAAAAACATCCGTCGTCAGGATCGTGTTTGGAAGAAAGGCGAAAAACTGCCCGTCTCTGAAGATGAAGCACGTGTACTCATCGGTGCGAAGCTGGCCAGGTTGCCGGAGTAAACACCATGATCACGACAGTGGACGTCTGGCCGATTGTTAAACTTCGTCTCGACCTTCCGGACGACGCAAGGAAGCCGCTCGTCGATACGTACATTGCCGAGATAGAGCGGCGGATATTGCACGATATCAATCATCGCAGGATACCAGAGGGCCTGCTGTACGTTTGGGCTAGCATGGTCGTGGATGCCGTGCGTGTCGATCTGCCTCATGTCGACGAGGTCGACGCCACGGTCGGGGGTCCAGCCGGAAGCATCAAGGTGGGCGACACGTCCGTCTCCGGCGGAGGTGGATCCGGAGGCGGCCTGGCCAATACGGCCAAGTCCGTTATTGATCAGGTCGTATTCAACTATCGCGCCGACTTGAATCATTACCGCCGAATGACATGGGGGATGGGCCGATGATCAATTACCGCCGACACCGCCGAGCAATCGAGCGCATGTATGAAGACCGGGCGACGATTAGCCGCCATACGCCGGAGAAGGATCCAGTGTCGAAGGAGACCAAACAGGTGCTGCAGCAAGTCTACGAGGACGAGCCCTGCAAGCTTTCGCAGACCGGTCTTCCGCGAAATGGCCAGACGGAGGCGCAGAATGATATTCGGTACGATGTGAAGCTGTTCATTGCGCCGGAGTTGGAGATTCGGCAGGGCGACGTCATCGCTGTGACGCGAGTAGCTACCGGACAAGTGGAGAAGTTCTCCGCAGGCAAGCCGTTCCCTCCTTATTCATCTCATCAGGAAATCTACCTGACAGCTAAGGGGTGGGCGTGATGCATGGGATTATGGATTCTCGGCCTCCCGCAGCGGCGGCCGTCATCACCTTGAAGATTCATATGGTTGATGGAAGCACCTTCGTACAGGAGTTACCTGTTGATGACGCTGATGGCGTACAGGAGTTTCTGGATTGGTTCCGACAGCCCGGCCGAAATAAGGTTTGGACATGGCAAGTTCCGAGCAGCGTTTCCTTGCATGCTCTGCATCATCCCCACATCATGGCGGTGGACGTCGACGGCTATGTCGAGCCGGACGGCCGCACTTCCCGGTGGTATGAGAGGCTGCTGGATCGGATCAGCCTTTGGTGGCGATTCCGTGGCTAACCTGGGGAGCTTCGATTTTTCAGAGATGGTGAAATTTCGCGACAAGCTGGTCGACATGCAGAGGCACTTTCCCGAGTTTATGCGGAAGTGCCTTTTTCGTTTGGCCAGTGAGCTAATGGAAGAGGTTGTCCCGCGAACACCATCCAGCAACGGAGATCTGCGCCGCGGATGGACGCTCGGGGAGCTGCGCCCAGCCGGAGACGGGTATGAAATCGAGGTCTATAACACCGAAGAGTATTCATTTTACATCGAAAATGGATTTGCGGCCCACTGGGTTCCCGGTAAATGGGTGGGCAATACCTTCTATTATATTCCGAACTACAGCCCGCCGAAGGGCGAGCCGGCGGGGATGTACGTCGGCCCGAGAAATGGATGGGTTGAGGGCAAGTTTATGCTCCTGATCTCAAGCGAGCTGCTCAAGCGAAGGATACCCGCGATTATGGAGCGCGAGATGCAGCGATTTATCGAGCGGTTTATGAGGTGATGCCATTGTCGCAAGTCAGTTTTAACTCTGTCCGGTACGCGGTTCACGCTGCGTTGGATGACACCTTTCCGGAGATCCCGATTTCGGGAGAGGAGATCCCGCAGGGGCTCGAGGCGCCGTATTTCTACGTCCGACTTCTAGAGCCCGGCCACACGCGGGAACTGGGGCGGCGGTATAAGCGCCGGTATCCATTCGTGATCCGTTACTTTGCCATAGATCGGCAGAATGACGCGATGTACAGCATGGCCGAGCAACTCACGGAGGCGTTGGAGCGGATCACGGTTGGCGGGTGCCCGTGCGATGGACATGATATACGGTTCCAAATCGAGAATGAGGTGCTCTATTTCTGGGTCACGTATTCGCTGTTTGTGTGGAAGCCGCGGCCGGATGATCCGAAGATGGAGACGCTCGAACAGCATGGAGGGATTAAGGATGAGTCGTAAGGAAGAAGCCAGCGCACAGCCGGCGAAGCATAGCAAAGCTAGTCTGCTGCAATCTAAGCGGTTCACGCCGCAGCAGAAGGACTATCTGCGGGCGTTGCTGCAGGACGGCGAGATGTACAGCGTCGTCGAAGCCGAGCAGCTGCTTCAGAGATATTTGAAACAGGAGGCGAAGTAAAAGTGGCTGGAGGCACATGGACTGTACAAAATAAAGTGCGCCCGGGCGTCTACACGAACATCGTGACCGCACCGAAAGCATTGGGCACGTTAGGCGAACGCGGCATAGTGTCGATCCCGTTGCTGCTGTCGTGGGGCGCGCCGAAGGTAATCACGACGATCGAAGCCGGCGAGGATACGGTGGACAAGCTTGGCTATCCAATTACGGACGCTTCGTTGCTGCTTGTCAGGGAGTCGCTGAAGCGTGCGCAGAAGCTGCTCCTTTACCGCGTCAACACCGGTACGAAAGCAACGGCCACCGGCGGCAACCTGACGATCACGGCCAAGTGGGGCGGCGTGCGCGGGAACGACTTGACGATCGTCATCGCGGAGAACGTCGATGACGAGAACTTGTTCGACGTGAAGACGCTCCTGAACGGAGATGAGGTTGATTCTCAGTCCGTGGCCAACATTGCGGGCTTGATTGCGAATGACTGGGTCGTTTTCGGCGGTACCGGGGCGCTCGCGGCTTCGGCTGGCATCCCATTGACCAGCGGTGCCGACGGCAGTGCCACGAACCAGGATTATCTCGACTATCTGGCCGCGATCGAGGCGCAGGACTTTAACACGATCGCGCTGCCGTCGACGGACGTCACGGCGAAAGGGGCATTCACGTCCTTCGCCAAGCGGCTGCGGGATGACGAGGGGAAGAAGATTCAAGTTGTTCTGGAGAATTACCCGTTCGCGGACTATGAGGGCGTGATTTCGGTCAAAAACGGCGTTATCCTAGACGACGGCACGACGCTAACAGCTGCGCAGACCACGGCGTGGGTGGCTGGTGCGACGGCTGGCGCCAACGTAAATGAATCGCTCACGTATGCGGCATACGAAGGTGCAATAGATGTGGCCACGCGATACACCAACAGCCAGATCATTGCCGCTCTGCAGGCGGGCGAGTTCGTGTTCACGCCGAACAATGGCCGGGCCGTTGTTGAGCAGGACATTAATTCGCTGACAACGTTCACACCGGACAAAGGTAAGCCGTTTAGCAAAAACCGCGTCATTCGTGTGCTGGACGGCATCAACAACGACTTCGTCCGTATCTTCTCGCAATTCTACATTGGCAAGGTGTCGAACAATACTGATGGCCGGAATCTGCTTCGAGCGGAATGCGTGAACTACTTGACCTCGCTCCAGAACATCAACGCTATCCAGAACTTCGACAGTCAGACGGATATTGCCGTTGCGGCGGGCAGTGATGTGGATGCTGTCCTGATCGAGGCGGACATTCAACCGGTGGATAGCATTGAGAAAATCTATTTGACCATTACGGTCCAATAAAGGGGGCCTTCGAGTGACTTTTTTCAGAGAGAATGACGCAATCAGCGGCAAGCAGGCCCGGGCGATCGCTACTATCGGCGGAAGAGTTGAAGAACTCTTCTACGCCAAAACCATCGAAGCGACGATTGAGAAGAACAAGGTCGATGTTCCTGTTCTTGGTCGTACGAATACACCGCAGCGCTCGGCCGGCTGGAAAGGGAGTGGCACACTGACAGTATATTATGTGACATCGGTATTCCGTCAGCTCATGCGTGATTTCGTCAAAACTGGCAAGGACTTTTGGTTTGATTTGCAGATCATCAATGAAGACCCGACATCGGGAACCGGCAAACAGACTGCCATGCTGCTTAAATGCAACCTCGACAGCGTCATCGCAGCCAAGTTTGATGCGACGTCCGACGACATGATGGACGAGGAAATGCCGTTCACGTTCAGCGATTACGATCTGCCTGATTTGTTCAATTCGATCTCGGGCGCTTAACGACGCCCATTTATGATAAGGAGTGATTACAATGAGTTTACAAGAATTTCTGAACGCGAACCCGGTCGATAACTTGACCGATGAAGTGGTGGTGTCCCCGCGGTTTAAGGACGGAGAAGGCCGTCCGTTGAAGTTTACCATCCGTGCAATGACGTCGCAGGATTTTGATGGAATTCGTAAAGCGAGCACGGAGATCCGAAAAGGCCGCAAGGTTGAGTTTGACGCGCAGCGCTTTAATCTAAAGACGGTTATTAACCATACGGTGGTCCCTGATTTTAAGGATGCGGCCAGCATTCAGAAGCTAGGCTGCCGCACACCTGAAGAGTACGTGCAGCGCGTGTTGCTTGCTGGCGAGGTGACGACGCTAGCCAGCGAGGTTCAGAAGCTCAGCGGTTTTGACGTTGAGATGGAAGACTTGGTAGAAGAGGCAAAAAACTGATTCAGGAGGGCGATAGCGACGCGAACTATGCGTACTATGCCCTCCATAAGTTCCATAAATGGCCAAGTGAATTTCTTGGACTATCGCGCGAGGAGAAGGCTTTTGTTATGGCTGCCATTGATGAACGGATTGATAAGGAAAAGAGGGAGGCAGCGAAAGTGAAGAGGAAATAGCCCAGACTCGCTTTTTGTGGTAATATGTAGAAAAAAAGGGGGTCGCAAGGTGAAGAAGGGATTTATCTGGTGCTTACTTCTTTCTTTGGTCTTGGTTGTTGGATGCTCGAAAACGGAACCACAAGAGAGCCAACTTACTTTGAACGATGTCATTCAGACATTCAAAGAAAAGGGATATGAAGTGGATTCAAGCGAAAAGCCGATGTTTCAAGCCATTGGAGCTGATGATGGTGTCATTTTTTACATCGAAAATTCTCCAGTAAAAATCTATCAGTATCCGTCGACAAAGGATTTGGACAAAGCCAAATCTAGCAATAGTCTTTTAAAGGATTGGCCTTTCAATGGTCGGTTCTTGCTGGAAACAAAAAATGAGGATGCTATTAAAATTTTCAGCGATTTAAAATAGAGAGATCGTAAATCCACACCCTTCGGGGTGTTTTTTATTTTTCGGGAGGTGCGACAGGTGCCTACGATATCAACGACTTTGCGCTTGATGGACCGATTTGCACAACCGTTGCAGAAGGTTACAAATCAAGTCAACACAGTGATTGTAGCGCTTGAGCGAATGAGGCGGCTGATCGAAAGACCGGCCAACCTTAATTTGAACATCAATACGGCAGCAATCAATGCAAGACTAAGTGGTATCCATGTAGCTCCGATCAATGTGACGGTAAGGTTAAATACCGCACTAGCATTGGCGCAAGCCGCTACGCTAAGGGCGCAGATCATAGCCCGGATTGGCACGATAACTGCTACAATTCAGCTCAGTAGCAACATCACATCCTTACTCAATCAACTTATTACGCTCGTGCGGCAATTATCAGAAGCGGTGCGTGATATTCGACCTCCATCAGGCGGTGGAGGCGGAGGAGGTGGAGGCGGCAGTGGTGGTGGCTTTGGATTTGGTGGTCTGGGTGGTCTTGCCGCCGGGTATCTCTCGTTCGCTGGAGTCGGGTCAGCAATGCGTATCAGCGATGAGTACGTAAACACAAAGGCCCGGCTGGACTTAATCAACGATGGGCTGCAGACGACAGACGAGCTTCAATCCAAGATATTTGCGGCAGCCGATCGCGCTAGGGGTAGCTATGCCGACATGGCCGGCGTTATTGGTCGTATGGGGACGCTTGCGTCGGATGCCTTCACAAGTAACGATGAACTGATCGCTTTCTCTGAGCTTATGCAGAAATCCTTTCGAGTGGGCGGATCGAGTACCATGGAGCAACAAGCCGGCATGTACCAGCTCAGCCAAGCGATGGCTGCTGGAAAGCTGCAGGGGGATGAGTTCCGGTCCATTATGGAAAACGCGCCTATGCTAGCCGCAGCAATTGCTGATTTTACCGGGAAGAGCAAAGGCGAACTCAAAACGATGTCTGCGGAAGGTACCATTACAGCCGACATCATCAAGGGCGCAATGTTCGCCGCAGCTGACGACATCAACCGTAAATTCGAAACAATGCCGCGGACGTTTGGGGACATTTGGAATGAGGTGAAAAATTCCGCTTTACAGTCGTTTGGTCCTTTGATTGAGAGGGTTAATGCTTTTCTGAACAGTGATGCGGGTGTTCAGTTTGGAAATAGCCTTAGCCAAGCGATTCAGAGAGCAGCGGAAGTGATCGACATGCTTTTAACGGCAATGTCCAACGTATACACTTTTGTCTCTTCGAACTGGTCGACAATTGAGCCGGTCATGTGGGGCATCGTTGGAGTGATGGGGGCCTACCTGGCTATTACCAGAGCTATTACGATTGCTGAGGCGATTAAAAACGCAGTGATGAATGCAAACCCCTATGTACTGATCGCGACAGCGATTATTGGATTGATCGTTTGGCTCGTGAAGCTTTGGCAGACCAACGATAGATTTGCCGCAGGACTCTACCGCGCATGGAATTCCATTCTCGGCTTTTTTGACCAGGTGCCAATTTTTTTTGCGAAGGTCGGTTATGGCATCGCTAACGCGTTCCAGGACGCTAAAGTTAAAAGCCTCCAAATCATGGAGGACATGATTAACGGAATCATAGACGGCATCAACTGGATGATTGAAAAACTCAATCAAATCCCCGGCGTAAGCATGAAAGCGATTGGTAACGTCGAATTTGCATCGCAGGCAGCGGCAGAGGCCGAGGCGATTCGCCAAGCCGGGGAAGAGGCTGTGAAGACAATGCAGGGTAAAGCCGCAGAAAAAGCAGCTGCTCGTGAGCAGAAAGTGCAAGATATGCTTAATGATCGCCAGGCCAAACGTGCAGCTGAAGAAGCCGAACAGGCCAAACGGGATGCTGAAAAAGCCAATGAATCAACCTTTAAATTTGGTGGCGGTGGCGGTGGAATGCCAAACATCAACAAGGTGGGTGAAGTCGGCAAGATTCGAGATACTGTCGATATCTCCAGCGAGGACATAAAGATGATGCGAGAACTGGCGGAAATGAAGAACATTCAGAATTTCGTGACGTTGACGCCTCAGGTTAGCTTTGGCGACACGCACGTTCGCCAGGATGGCCGATCAGTCGATGAGATCATTGCCAACATCAGCGACCAAATGACGGAGGCTATTGCTTCTGGAGCAAGAGGAGTGTATGCGTGATGACCTATGGTATCTGGCTATCTTATAACAACCAGCAAGAAGGTTTCCAACTCCCCCTCAATCCGAGCAGCATCGAGGTCAGTGACGGAAGCAAAGGGGCGACCTACGATATCGTTAAATTGGGCGAAATCAACGTGATCAAGAATCCTAAGCTAACAACCTATCGGTTCAGCAGCATTTTCCCATCACCAAATGCACGCAGTTACTTTGTGGGTGATCGATATGTGGATCCGCTTACGAGTGCTCCGATTCTTACATCCGCTCGAACAGGCGCGTCTGATGGATCTGTAAAAGTCAAAGTGAATCCCTATGTGGATTATTTAACAAGATGGATGGCGACTAAGCGGCCCATACGTTTTGTTTTTACAGGGGATACATTCGATATTAACCAAGCTGTCAGTATTGAGTCGTTTGAGTGGAAGGAAGCGGCCGGTAGTTCTGGAGATATCGAATATACGCTCACATTGAAAAAGTACATTTTTTACGCCGCGAAGCGCGTGATCGTTAAGGCAGCGGCAACCGGTGGAGGAAACAAGATAGCTAATGCAGACAATCCCCGTGCTGATGACCGGGAGAAGCCGAAGACGTACACGCTTCGTGCCGGAGACACGCTTTGGAAAATCGCTAAGAGTGTGCTCGGGAACGGGGAGCGGTGGAGAGAGATCCAGAAGCTCAACGGCCTGACCGATGCACAGCTTAAGTCACTGGCGGTTGGGAAGGTGCTGAAGTTGCCGACGTAGGGGGGATCATTGTGATTAAGCTGCTGATGGACAATAAGGACGGCGAGCTATGGGATCTTTCCGGTATCGTATCGGATATCTCTTGGAAAACGACGCGGATCGGCCGACCTGGCAGTTTGGAGTTTACTCTTGTACGGAATGGCATTTATCAGGCAAAGGATTTTAAGATCAACACCGGAGACGTGGTAAGCTTTCGCTATGATGGCGCAAAGGTCTTTTACGGTTACGTGTTCAAGATCTCTGAGAGTGACGACGAAGCAGTAAAAATCCTTTGCTACGATCAGATTCGGTATTTGCAAAATGCCGGCACATACGCATTCGCGAATACGACGGCTTCGGACGTGTTGCGCCGGATCGCCAGTGACTTTGAGCTCAAGCTTGGACATCTCGACGATACCCGGTACGTCATACCTACGTTGATCGAGGACAACCAAAAGCTGATCGACATCTTTTGTAAAGCACTCGACCTGACGTTAATCAACGGGGGGCGCACTTATCTTTTGTACGACGACTTCGGCGCGCTATCGATTCGAGATTCCGAGAATATGCTGCTTGACTTTGTCATCGGAGACCGCAGCCTCATGACCGGTTATGGTGCTGAGCGCTCAATCGATAGCGACACGTACAACCGCATTAGACTGTACCGAGACAATAAAACGTCAGGCAAACGAGACGTGTACATCACACAGGACAGCGATAGTATCGCTAGATGGGGGCTGCTGCAGCTCTCGCAATCCGTTGACGAGAACATGAATAAGGCTCAAATCACCCAGTTGCTAGATTCGCTTATCGCGGTCAAAAACCGGGAAACCCGCACGCTGAAAATTGATGCAATTGGCGATATCAGGGTGCGCGCCGGCTGTTATGTGTCAATCGTTATTAGTGAGAGAGGAATTAACCAGCCTTTCCTGGTCGATTCTTGCAGTCATCGGTTTGACGGAGGCTCCCATACCATGTCTTTGGAGTTGAAGAACGTATGAGTATTGAAAAGCTGATGGGCGCGATTAAGCAGGCGAGCATGGGAGTGGTAGAGGCGGGGGCGCCGGTCGCCGTTCGGGTCGGCACGATCAAGAGCGTATCGCCGCTCGCGGTAACCATCGACCAGCGGCTGACACTTACGTCCGAGTTTTTGCTCCGGACCACTTCCACGCTGCCGTTGAAGGTGACGATAGGCGGCACGGACTACCCGGTGCGAGATGATCTGCAGGCTGGCGATAGGGTCGTTCTGCTTCGCGTCCAGGGTGGCCAGCAATATGTCATATTGGACAAGGTGGTGGACGGATGATACCTGTTGGTGCATCGATCGCGGACATGGTGACGGAAGAGGTCGCCCAGCCTTCCCGCACGTATAAGCTGGACTTCGTGCGCGGGCGCATTGCTGGCATGACGGATGGCCTGGATGCGGTGAAACAGACCGTGGTTAAAATTCTGCAATCGGATCGTTTCCGCTATGCGATTTATTCGTTTGATTACGGCCATGAACTCGGCGCGGTCTTGGGCGGAAATCCTCAGTACGTCCGCTCGGAGGTGTCACGGATTATTCAGGAGGCGTTGCTTCAGGACGACCGCGTTATCGCGGTACAAAATATGCAAGTGACCGTTGAAGGAGACAGCCTGACGGCGTCTTTTCTTGTCGTTTCTACGGAAGGAAGTTTTGAACAAGAGGTGAGCCGAAATGTATGAGCACATGACGTTTGACTTTATTCTGCAGCGGATGCTCTCCCGGGTGTCGGATACGATCGACAAAAGGGAGGGCAGCGTTATTTATGATGCATGCGCGCCGGCGGCCGCCGAGCTGGCACAAATGTATATCGAGCTCGACGTCAATTACAACCTCTCCTTTGTGGACACGGCGAGCGGCGAGTACCTGAGCAGGAGGACATCGGAGTTTGGCGTTAACAAGGCTGGGGCGACGCCGGCCGAACGCAAGGGGCTGTTTTACGGCACGGGGAATACGCTGATGGACGTGATGCTGGGCGGCCGGTACGCGATCGGGGATCTGACCTTTGCTGTCAAAGAGCGCATCAGCGCCGGCACGTATCGGATGGCGTGCGAGACGCCGGGTACGGTCGGCAACGAACAGTTCGGCGCGCTGCTGCCGATCGATTACGTCGCCAACCTATCCAGGGCGGTACTGGTCGAGGTGCTGGTGCCGGGCGAAGATGAGGAATCGGACGACGCGCTCCGGCAACGGTTTTATGCCGCCGTCAACGAGCCGGCATTCGGCGGTAACGTCTCAGATTACAAGCAGCGGGTCAACAGCATTCCGGGCGTCGGGGCGACCAAGGTCTACCCAGTGTGGCAGGGCGGCGGGACCGTCAAATGCACGATCATCGCCGCAGACTGGACACCGCCGTCGCAAACGCTGGTCGACGAGGTGCAGACGATCATGGATCCGACGGTCAACGGCGGGCAGGGGATCGGTCAGGCGCCGATCGATCATCTCGTGACCATTGCCGGCGTGACGGGTCTTACAATCAATGTGGAGACAACGCTTACGCTGGCGGCCGGCGTGACGCCAGGTCAGGTGCAAGCGGACGTCGAAGCCGTCGTTGCATCTTATCTCCTTGAGCTCCGGCGGGATTGGGCCAACCAACAGCAGCTTATTGTCCGGACCGCTCAGGTTGATGCGCGCATCCTGACCGTGACCGGTATCGAGGACGTGGCCGGAACGGAGATCAACGGGGATGCCACGAATCTGACCCTCGGAGCGGACGAGATTCCCACGGCGGGGACGGTGACCATCCATGGCGGATGATCGCATACTGATCCATCTCCCAGCGTTTTATTTGGGGCTCGAAGACTTCGTCGAGCTGGCTAATACCGAAACCATTGAGCTCAATCTCATGCAGGTATCGGTTGATCAACTCTTTGGCGACCAATTCGTAGAGACATCCGGGCTGCAGGCAATCAGGAGACGAGAGCAGATGCTCGGTATCAAGGCGGACCCAACTACGGAGACACTGGAGTTCCGGCGACGTCGGATCCTCAACCGGTACCAGACAAAGCCGCCGTTTACAATCCGTTACCTGCAGCAACAACTGGACATGCTCGTGGGCCTTGGGATGACGATCGTGTCTGTAGACTACGCCAACCGCGTATTGACGGTGACGGCCAATATCGACAATGCCAGCGTGTTTCGCGAGGTCTTGCATACGATCGAAACGATCAAGCCGGCCAATCTGGTTTACCAGCAAAACACAGCACTTGAGGGCGGAATAGAATTGGAAGAACATATCGGCATGAAGCTCATTACCTGGAATTACAAAATGGATGGATCGTGGCAGCTTGGGGAGAAAACGTTTATGACATTAGGACCGGAGGTGCCAATCAAATGATAGACGCCGGACTATTGCACGACTTGACCGAATACATTAACGGACGTGTGGACAAGGTCGTCATTAACGGAACCTATGAGATTACCAGTCTTCAGGTTAAGCAGGTCACGGATAATGTACTGGCGTTGAACTATATCGTTCCAGCGGCGGAGGTGTCACTGATCACGCTGGTCGAGTTGAAAGACGCTGTCAATGTGACACTAACTTCTAACACCGTCAATGTACCGATCACAGCTGACCACTTAATGCTGCAGACGATTACGGTGAGGGAGGGAACCTGATTCATGGCAAAGATAGATTGGCAAGCGAGCGACACAGTCCGTCCAGCGGACATGAACCTAATCGGGCAGGAGATCAATGAAAAAGTGGACAAGGTCGCTGGGAGAGGGTTGTCGACGGAGGATTACACAACCGCGGAGAAGAACAAGCTGGCAGGAATTGCGGTTGGAGCCAACAATTATGTGCATCCTGCCACGCATCCGCCGTCCATTATTACGCAAGACGCCAATAACCGCTTTATGACGGATGCAGAAAAGACGAAGCTCGGCGATATTGCAGCCGGGGCACAGGTGAACCGAGCGATTGCCACACAGACACAGGCGGAGGCTGGGACGGACAATTCAACGGATATGACGCCGCTGCGGGTAGCGCAGGCAATCGCAGCGCTATCCGTTGGACAACGCACCGCTACGCTTGTTGTAGCAGCCAACAACAGCAGCGCAAAGTCCAAGACTGGTGCAGATTACGTCTGTTCAGGCTTCAGTGACCAAACGACCATTAATAACGCGATCAATACACTGCCTGCGAGTGGGGGCAAAGTGCTGCTCATGGAAGGCTTGTATACCGTGAGCGGAAGCATACTGCTGAATAGTAATGTAACGTTGGAAGGTGTGGGCGCGGCCACGGTTATCAAGTTACGGAACAGTCACAATGCAAACGTGAATATCATATCAAACGCCGACACTACTAACGGTAACAGAAACATTCTAATTCGGGATTTGCTAATTGACGGGAATAAAGCGAATCAGACATCCGGTACCATGCTCGGAATTTATTTATCTATTGTTGAGTACTGTACTGTCGAGCAGACAAAGATTACGAATTTACGCAACGACGGCATCTCTATCAGCGGCAGCAACTACAACACCATTACCGGCAACGCGTGCAGCAGCAACACCACCGCTGGCATCACTATCAGCAGCGGAAACAACAACACCATTATCGGCAACACATGCATCAGTAACACTGGCAACGGCATCTATATCTTCATCGGCAACAACAACACGATTACCGACAACACTTGCAGCAGCAACACAGCCAACGGCATCAATGCCAGCGACGGCAACAACACCATTACCGGTAACACGTGCAGCAGCAACAACAATGGCATTACTAGTGTCGGAAACAACAACACCATTACCGGAAACGCGTGCAGCAGCAACACCACCGCCGGCATCACTATCAGCGGCGGCATGTACAGCAATATCCAAGGAAACACAGTGAGGAAAGGCACGGCATCGCCTACTTATGGCCTCCGAATTAGCACTGGCGTGGGCCACTACGTCACCAACAATGATTTGTACCAAAGCGGCACAACCGCGTTTTCTGACAATGGCACCGGTACTATAACTACCGCAGGAAATCGCACATAAGGAGAGACTAATATGCGCTTTAGACTAGACGACGGAAAGCCCATGTGGGCGATTGCGACCGCGCAAATAGAGCGCGAAGCGCTGGATGAGCAGGGGCAGCCGACAATTGTCACGGAGACGATTTACCTATACGACCCCTCAGAGATGGCCGAGTATCCCGACCCTGTGCTGCTCGATCAGCCGACTCCGGAGATTCTGGCACGAGGGGCAGAGATTGAGGGGCGCACCCTATCGCGGTCGGAATTCGAGCGAATGCTCTTCGAAAAGACACCGGAAGATTTGCGGCTGGAAGAAGAGACAAAGATACAACTGGCACTCGCAGAACTCGCGGAAGCACAGGAAGCTGATAAAACGGCGATGCAGCGTGCTCTTGTGGAGCTTGCAGAACTTTACATGGGAGGCACTTAACATGGCTAAGATCTACTACGAACTGATCCAAAAGGGCTTGAAGGCAATCGACGATGTGCCTATCCGCTGGCGGGCAGATGTGCAAGTGTTGCTGGATGCAGATACGCAGGGCTCCGCATAAGCGGGGCTCTTTTATATTAAGGAGGGTGGGGCAGTTGTCAGGTAATGAGGCGCAGGTTTTATCAGAGATTCGAGAGCGAATCGTCAGAGTGGAGACAAAGATCGATGCAATGACGGATGTCCGGGATACAGCGGACGAGGCAAAGGACAAGGCAGTCGAAGCTCTGGACAAGTCAAAGTCGGCACATCATCGTATCGACGACATCGCAGACAATCAACGTTGGTTATGGCGTACCGTTGTCGGAGCGATTATTGCAGTTGTAGTAGCGGCAGCAACAAAATTTAATGGGAGCTGATCATATGGATTGGAACACTATCGCAGGATTTATTGACACAAGGTTGGTTATCGTACTGGCGGCTTGCTGGGTAATTGGGTACGGCCTCAAGCGGACGCCGAGCGTACCGGACTGGAGCATTCTGTACATCGTTATCACCGCTGCGGTGCTGCTGACGGGCGGCGTGATCGGCTACACGGTAGAGGCGATTGTTCAGGGCATCATCGTCGGCGCGGTGGCCGTTGCGGGTCATCAGGCGTTCAAACAGGCGAGGGAGGGGGCCGTCGGTAAATGACTGTCTATTACAGCCAAGAGGACAAGGGATGGGCCAATATTCCCTACACGATCCGCAACGACCCCAAGCAGACGATAGGCACATCCGCTTGCGGCCCGACATGCTTCGCGATGGTCGCCAGCACTTTTGGAGACAAGCCCATACTGCCCCCGGAGGCTGCTAAGTGGGCCGTAGACAACGGCTACCGCACAGCGGACAGCGGAACTAAGTGGAGCTACTTCGCCGCTGCCGCCAAAAAGAACGGACTGACTTGTTTGCAGACGAGCAATCTGGCGACGGCTAAACAAGCTCTAGCAGCCGGTGCGCTCGTTATCGTATCGATGGGACCCGGACACCTGACAGGGGGAGGGCATTACGTCCTCATGGTCAGCATCAAAGGAAAATGGATAGAGGTCTATGACCCTAACCATGACAACAGAAAATACGGCAACGACGGGTTGATACGGCAGGGTGTAAAGGACGATGGCATTATCGAGGCGGACGAGCTGGTATTTGTGCGGGAGGCTCGGCAGTATTGGGTGTTCCCGCAGCCCGAGCCAACCAAAAACGAGGAGGACGAAGCGATGACAGATACGGAGCGCAAGCAATTTGAGGCAATGAGCAAAAAGGTGGACGAGTTGACAAGCAAAGTCACGACACTGACGATGGCTGTCAAGGATGCGACGGAGGTTAAGCCAGCGCCTGCGTGGTTTGTGAAGGAGTTCGGCGAGGGTGTTCTGTCTAAGATCAACAACCCGACCGGAACGTTGGACTTCTGGCGCTCCCTGGCTGTGTCGTTGCGGGTCATGGGTTTCAAGATTTAATCATTCGCCCGGAGGTTACGGCTTCCGGGTTTTTCCTTTCAACCTTCCAGTATATTGTAGATTCCTGTCGATTATCAGTCTGCAAATTCCTGAATTTTCCTTGTATGATGGTGGCATTACATAAGAGGAGGAACATAAATGAAGAGAGCTTTAATTCTCACGGTATTGCTGTTTCTGGGTTTTTCAAGCTTGTCGGTAACCTCTGCGAGTGCTGCTTCACCTAATGACGTTGGTTTGTTAAGGGGAAAAACTCTTAACGTATTAAATTCTTCTGGAACTCAATTGGCAACAACGGATGTTGTGACGGATGGGGTTGCTTCAACCTACATTGAGTTTCCAAAAGTGACGAGTACGTCCCAAAGCGTCTTATCGTATACATTTGATGAGCCTCAATCGATCACAGCTTTTAAGTTAAGTGCCCTTTCTTATAGATCTGGGACTTCGGATATTCCATACATAACTGTAGGTTTTTATGATTCATCGAATGTGTTAGTAGCAGAAATTGCAAGGCCATCCTTCTACGGCTCATTACAAATACTTAATGTCGCTGCTGAGAACATTACAAAAATAACATTGAAAAATACTCATACAACAAATCCTACTAGAATTTTCGAATTTGATCTTTTTAATAAGACATTCGAATCCCCACAGTACCTTGGTGGACTACTTGATAACAACTTTATGAATATTATCTCGCCAGTCTATCCCAATATGACAACAACAAATGTTATAACTGATGGAAGTTTAAGCACAGGTATGACATTTGGGAAGAGCGGCACAACCAATACAGGGGTATACCTCGACTTTCCAACAAGTGCTACAGTAAACAAATATCAAATCAGCGCAAACGTGAGTAAGTACGATGCCAGTCACCCAGCTTATAATTTTTCCGCACTATCATTAGAGTTCTATGGTGAAGATGGAAGTTTGTTATCGTCTATATATATGCCATCATCGTCAGGCCATGTCATAGAACTTGCTTCACCCGTTTCAGGAGTAACGAGGATTAAACTTTCTAGCGGAACCGCACTTGGCACAACGGTAGTCAATGATTTTAATGTGTTTGGTTTTTTTGAAGAGCCGGAAGTTCCTGTTGAACCAAGCTTTGAACGCGCGCTCCTTACGATCTACATTTCCGGTGGCCAGATCAAAGAGTACGACCTGTCTGCAGCCGAACTGAACGCCTTCCTTTCCTGGTACGATGCCAAGGACGCAGGCAGCGGCCCAGCCAAATACAAATTCGTGAAGACATGGAACAAAGGGCCGTTCAAGACACGGACCGAATACGTGATCTTCGATAAGATATTAACGTTCGATGTGGACGAGTACGAAGTAGAGAATCCATAACGATCAGCCAGGGGGCTTAGGCTCTCGGGCTATCTATAAAGAAAACCCCACTCAGCAGGTTAGTGGGGTTTTTCGATATTCGCCATCACATAATCCGGGAAGAAAATACAGTGGGGTGATTCTTAGTAGATCCCTGTTCCTGCGCGCAAGATGATAACCAACAAGATAAAGAGCACAAGAACAAAGGCTGCTGCTTGCATGCCGCCATGTCCGCCGCAGCTTCCGCCATACCCACCTACTACTCCGCTCAAGGAATTCACCACCTGTTGATTATTGTGATGTTCATCACCCGATTAGTTTATGCATGGATAAGCGTACGGTCAGTGCATTTAACCATATCGATCCATAATCCGCATCTGTAATAGACTTATCAGCCCGAGGCTTAGGCTCTCGGGCTTTTTTATGTGGCAAAAAAGATGTCCGAAAAATTAACAAAAAAACTGTTGATTTATCGGGCGGTTTTGTAGTACATTAAAGGAGGAGGAAAGATCTGGTCGCTTTTTTGCTGAGGTTTACATTCTGGAAGGAGGAACAATCCGTGTTGACCCTTTTTGGGAAATTCTGTAGGAAACTGAGAATTGACACAGGAGAGTTGCTAAAGGAAATGGCAGATAAATTGGAGGTAACCTCTTCTTACTTATCCGCCGTGGAAAACGGCAAGCGCAACGTCCCTAAGGATTGGGTGAATATATTGATTAACGAGTATTCACTGAATGCTGACGAGCAAAGAGAATTGCTCCAAGCGATTGAGGGATCTAAAATATCGAACAAGATCGATATGAAAGGCTACGGCAATGAAGACAAAACTTTGATTATGGCATTTGCACGAGAATTAAAAGATCTGGACGAGAGCAATAAGATGAAAATTCGAGAAATTCTCTCGAATCATAATAAGGGAGGATCTCGATGACCCTATACGTCGCCCAGCCGCTATCTAGGTTAAAAATTAGGGATCTTGCTGCTGATATGCGAGATGCTTTAGGAGCAAAAGATGTGAAGGAATTCCCCGTTATGGAGTTCCTGGAACACATCCTACCTCAAGTTGATCCAGATTTTATTTACCATATAATGCCCATTCATGAGATGGGTGGGCATTATGGTCTTGCTATTCCTCAAGATCATACGATTCTTTTAAGAGAAGATGTTTATGATGGGGCGGTAAAAGGAATGCCTAGACATCGGTTTACAGTTGCTCATGAAATAGGACATTATTTTTTACATACTCCGAGCAGGGTAGCATTTGCTAGGGGGAGTGCTGCAAAAAATGTTCCCCCTTACTTAAACCCGGAATGGCAAGCAAACACGTTTGCAGGTGAATTGCTTGCACCGCCCAATGTAATTAAGGGAATGAATATATTTGAGATAATGTCTCAGTGTAAGGTATCGAGACAAGTTGCAGAGATTCAAATGCGAGATTGTTAAGAGTATGTAAATGGTGGAGAGGGGGATAAGACATGAGGCTAGAAAAAATAAAATACCGCAGGCCTTGTAGAGGGCCTACGGCATAGCCGACTGTAGGTTTAGACAACCAAAAGTGCGGCCGATACATAAAAAGCTTCGACAACTTTAATGTATCACTACTGGTTGTCCTTCTGCAAGGTTTTTTTCGGTACAACCTTCGGAAGGAAGTTGATAAACATGCTAGTTTGTACACCTTTTATTACGCTACGAAATGGCAGAAAGCTGTTCGCATATGAAAAAGGACTTGAGGCATTTTGCTTTGAAGTCACCGAGGAACAGCACAAAAAGTACACCGAGAAGAAGCAGAAGCAAGAAAAAGCAGTAGACAAGAAAGACGAAAACTAAGCACTAATCTGATATCCCCACGGCTGGGGGATATTTTCATAAAACATATAAGATTGTTGGGAAGGAGGATGCTTCATGGCTCAAACTAAATCCAGCGTTAGAGGAAAGCAGACTAAGAAAATTGTACCTGTCAAACCCTACACAAAGAAAGATGGAACTAAGGTTCCCGGGCATAGAAGGTCTACTCCCAATTAATTAGCCTTTTGGCATCGTTGTAAGAAGTCTCAGCTAACGCTGAGGCTTTTTTAAATTCAACTTTACCTCACACCCCACCTTAAAGTAATAATCCCCATCATCCAGCTGAATAAAATCCCTCGTATGCTCTACGATCCGCCCGCTGCAGAACCAAATTCGCAAACGTTTGCGAATATCAAATTGTCCAAAGAGCATCTATGTAAAGGGGAGATTTCGCGTCGCTCCCTCGTAGCGGGTTCCTGCGAAAAACGCCATAACGATATCAGCTTTCGGTTTTCTCTGCTGTAGCCTCACGGGCGCTTAGGCGCCTGTCATGATTATACCGTATTGTCATAAAAGGTAAAATTATGTATCCTTGTAACTAGTCTGTATTACCTATTATAAGGAGAGTTATTATGGCTAGAAGAAGAAAGAAGCAGACTGATCCTGTTCAGGCCCTTATGGGGCTATTAATGTTAGGTTCATTCTTTGGGACAGTTTATTTGACACAATCATTTATTGCTGGATTTATCGCGATTGTGGTTGTATTTGCCATTCTCTTCATGATTATGTCCTTTGTGAATCAAGCAAGGCAAGAGCGGCTAAAGAAGTCCGGGATTGCTGATATCGACAAGATGAGTGGTCGGCAGTTTGAACTTTACCTGGGACATCTCTTCAAATCACATGGCTACTCCGTTAACGTCACTCAAGCTGCTGGAGACTTTGGAGCCGACTTGGAAATTACGAAGGATGGGCGTAAGATCGTTGTCCAGGCAAAACGCTATTCGAGGAATGTCGGGATCAAGGCTGTTCAAGAAGCGCAAGCTTCTATAGCTCATTATGGAGCCGTAGAAGCATGGGTAATCTCAAACAGCGGTTATACAGAAGCGGCTATCACGCTGGCGAAATCAAATAACGTTAGATTGATCGACCGTGAACAATTAATTGAAATGAGTCTTAAGCTAAACGCAGGGCAGACCTCTGTAGCCGCTCAAGTGGTTCAGCAGGGGCCGAAGGAAGAGGAGACAACATGTAACCGCTGCGGATCACCTATGGTCTTGAGAAAAGGGTCTAGGGGAGAATTCTGGGGCTGTTCGAACTTTCCGAAATGCAGGAACATAGTAGCAAAGCAAAACGAGGCCCGGTCTATGTGACCGTGTCTTTTTGTATTACCTTGAGGTAATATCCCCATCATCAAGCCAAAATAAAAAGCACCCGAAGGTGCTTGAGTGATTTTATTACTTAGTATGCAAAAATATCAGCCAATATCAATTCCCCAGGCTCTTCTCTCGAAAACTTGGAACTGCTGCCTAACGATGATTTTACCCTGATCTGAACTTCCTTCGAAGCTCCAATATCTATATCTTGACCGATTACACCGCTATTCGCATCAATCTTAAACTGATTGTAAACTAAGCCACTTTTTTTATCACTTACGATTACCGTGAACGGTTCTTCGCCCGATTTTACAACTGCCTTAAAGGTTAACTTTTGGAATTTTTCGTTGGTAGTCAGGTTAATAAAATCTTCATTATACCCGCTCGTAATAAGTGCATAGAATCCAGATTTATATGTCTCCCCACCTGCTGTCAGCAAATCAGGATCTGTTGTTGGGCTACCCATCGAATAGCTCTGAAAATATTTACCTTTGATTAGATCCGTCTTTCCGCTCTTTTCCCCTACAACCAAAGAGTTATTCTTAAACTCAGAAGCAAATCCTAAACTGTTCGCGAATTGAACTGCTGGAACATAGATACGTCCGTTATAAGTAATTGGGCGAATTTCTTTTCCTTTATCATCTTTAGGCGCAAAGCTTTTGCCGAGAATCTTTGTTGTAATGGCATAGTTAATTGTAGCCTTTATATTTTCAATTTTCGCTGCCGCTGTTGCTGAAGCCACCCCCAAAGCAAATACCGTAATTAATGATAAAAAAAGCACTGACTTCTTACCCAAATCAGATTCCTCCCAATTAATACATTTTTTGATTTCTTTCTAGTTATTTCGACTAATTGAAGGGTAATCCTCCTAAATGTCGAAATAATTTGAAATGGGAGGAATGGTCAATGTTTAAGAGGGGATTTTTGCTTGATACGTATGAAAAGATCCATGCTGCGATACACAACAAAACACCTGTTATGGTATGGCTCGAAGATCAGATAGTTGATTATGGTGGGATTCTTGTTGATCAAGATGAAGATGCTGTGCGATTTGAGGACGGTTCCTATATGCTTAAGGAGCCACATGATTTTCGAATTCGGTAGTTACTAGACTACTCACATGCTAGGCCGTCACCGTCGCGGTCCAGCTTTTTAGAATAACCAGGATCACTTCTATGCAGCGGGGACTTCCCAGCCTCGCGGACAGCCGCACAGTTTGGATAAATTACATTGTCTTCGTCTGTAGGTCCTACATCCTTCGAAGGGCTTGCCGGATCTGGCTGCTGCGGAAACAGCACCTTCGGCTTGTCCACGATGAACAAGATCCTCATACCATCCTCATACGCCGATAGCTGATGCCCGACCCAGCTGCCAGCTCCCCGATTATCACTCGAATCGATGTAACACTGGCGCCCTTGCCGCCCTCCGCACACATAGCCATCGGCCATTCGTCGCGGTCATAACCGTCGCGCGTATCGATCCCGGCCAGAGACTCTTTCCTGTTTTCTTCCGCGCCGTCACGGTCGATTGTGCAAACGTCAGAATAGCCCTGCTCAATAGCACCGCGAATATGTAAGGCTGTCTCCGGGTATTTATCGCTCGGAAAGATTAATTCGTAGTCATATTCATCGTGTACAGTTTGGGCTGACGCTGGAGATTGAGTCGCTATTTGCGTGGGCGCTACCGATTCTTGGGGAGGAACCACAACACTGCTGCAGCCCGACATGAACAGTGAAATAATAAGTGCATAAAGGATATGTAGTCGTTTCATAGAACTGCACCTCTCCAAATAAAACCATTTTACAATATTCCCAAACGTTTGCGAATATCAAACGGTGATGAGCTGATCGAATAACGGAAGAAAGCCCTGGTGAATTTTGACCGGGCTTCCTTTCGCTCTTCAAGCTCAATAGTGAAGGGGATAGCGTCTACCCACGTAATATTTAGCCCCAATTAGCCCCACTTCGGCGCATTTTATTGCATTATCCTGCATTTTATCGATACCGACAAAAACCCCGGAATCCCTTTGTTATAAGGGACTTCGGGGTTTTTTAGAACTAGTTTGCGATTAGCCGAAATTAACGGCTGTAGAATTCGACGATTTGTTTAACGTCGATGTCTTGGGACAGCTCGCCGCGATCCGGAAGACGAGTATACTTGCCTTCCATAGCGTTGGCATCATATTCAAGGTAGCCTTGGATGTGATGACGGCCTTCCAGTGCTTCCTTAATCGACTTCAGGGAGCGGCTACGCTCGCGAAGGCCGATTTTGTCGCCCACTTGAACCGTGTAGGAAGCGATGTCGACTTTTTTGCCGTTTACCGTTACGTGGCCATGCGATACCAGCTGGCGGGAGCCATAGCGGGAGTTCGCCCAACCGAGACGGTAAACGAGGTTGTCAAGGCGGCTTTCAAGCAAGAACATGAAGTTCTCGCCGGCGATACCTTGTTGCTTCGAAGCGCGGTTGAACAAGTTGCGGAATTGCTTCTCGTTCAGGCCGTACATGTGGCGAAGCTTTTGCTTTTCTTGCAATTGCATGCCGTAGCCGCTGATTTTGCGGCGTTGGTTAGCGCCGTGCTGACCCGGAGGGAAAGCGCGCTTCAATTCCTTGCCCGATCCGCTCAGGGAGATGCCAAGGCGGCGGCTTAACTTAAACTTAGGACCTGTATATCTTGCCATGTGTGAGAAAGCTCCTTTTTCAAAATGAGAATTTTTGAAAATGGGTCTCGTTGCGCGGATTCACCATAACCGACACATCGGTTCCAGCAGGGAGTTCAGCCGCTGCCCGCTGGCGGATCATCCGAGAGGGTGCCACAAGATCTAAGCCCAGTATTCAACTAAATATATTATAGGGGATCGGGCAATATTGTCAAGAGCGGCAGGAGGAAACGCAGGCAGGGAGAGGGACTTCAAAAATAAGTCGCAGGGCCATAGACTTCCATCCAGCTAGTGCAAAAATCACTGTTTCATTGTATAGTAAAAGAAAGAGACATCGGGGACGGAGGTGTCGGGCATGGTCCAAAAGTGGAAACCGCTGCAATGGCAAGAGGCGCAAGAGTATAATGACAATCCATCCCGCCCCCGTCAGCAACTGCCGCAATGGCTGCAGAAGCAGGAATTAACAGAGGCGGATTTGCCCTATATCCACGAGCTGCTGGCGACCGGCTTCGCCGAATGGTTGGAGGAAGCGGATGGTTTTCCCTGGCTGGGAGGCCCCCTTGCGCTGCTTCATTCCGACGGGAGCAACGTGTCCGCCGGGACGTTAGCCGAAGACGACGAGAGCGAGTTCGCTTCCTGGAGGGAGGAGGACATAGGTCCTACTGCCGCAAGCAGGGCGCTTCATACTTGCCGGCCGACGCTGATGAGAGCCGAGGAGCATCGGCTTGCCCGGCTGAAATCGTTCGATACGCTGGCGGTTCCGATCTTCACCCGGACAACCGGATTTCCTTGCGCGGTCGTCGTCTGCTTGCTGGCGGCGGGAACTGCCCAAGCGGGCGATCTGAAGCTTCTGCAGGCAGCGGCGCTTCACATTCGGAGCTGCATCTATCGAGGGTTTGAAAACCTGTTCGTAGGCGGCTTGCTCATGGAGCGCAAGCTATCCAAGAAAGAGGAAGCGCGAAGAAATATTTTGTTCGACGTGATGCGCAGGCTGAACGACCATATAGACGTAGAGAACGTATTGGCGGAAGTGCTGGACAGCCTTGAGCAGCTTTATCCGATCTGCAAGGCCGACTTGTTCCTGTCGCAGGATTATTCGAGCCCGAACGAGAAGGTCAAGCCGCTGGCTTTCCATCTAAGCGATATGGATTTGTGCAAAGCGGCGTTTCTCGACGGGCGCATGAGAGAGGAGCTGTCGGATGGCAGACATCGGCTCGCCCTGCCCTTGTCCGGCAAACAGGGCGTATACGGGGTGCTGCGTCTGGACATGCCGGAAAGCCAGTTCGACGAAGCCGATACGAGCTTCCTGACGATGCTTGCGGGAGCTGCGGGAGCTGCGTTCGAGAAAGCCAAGCTTCACGAGCAAGCCAACGTGCTTGTGGGAGAGCTTCGTTTGATTAACGAGCTGACCCAGCGCCTCAACAGCAGTCTGAAGCTGTCGGAAACGATGCAATTTGCCTCTGCGGAGCTGCTTGGAATCTTCAAATCGGACTTCTGCTGCATTTTGCAATATGATATCGTTACCCAGCAATTCATCGTCATGTCCGCGAACGTAGCGGAGATGATCGGGGAAACCTACTCGAAGAGCTACGGCTTCTGCGGAGTCATGTGGTCGACGAAGGAACCGATTATTTTGTCGGATTATTGTTCGGCGACACCCGTTACCTCCAAGCTAATGGACGTGACGACCTCCCGTTCGCTGCTCGCGTCGCCATTGCTGCTTAATGGGCAAGTGATCGGCGCGGTGATGATCACCAAGCGGGAAGCGAATCATTTTTCCTACGATAATTACAAGCTGCTTCAGGTGCTGTCGGCCCATCTGGGGCTTGCGATCTCCAATGCGACGCTTCACGCCGAGGTGCGGAGGATGGTCATTACAGACAACTTGACCGGCCTGTTCGCCCGGCACTACTTGAACGAAAGAATCGGCCGCAAGCAAATGAGAGACAGCTCCGGTTCGCTTATCCTGGTCGACATCGACCATTTCAAGAAGATCAACGATACATTCGGCCATCAGGTCGGGGACGACATTCTGATTCAGGTGAGCGATATCGTCAAATCCTCCATCCGCGACAGCGACATTGCAGCGCGATGGGGAGGCGAGGAACTGGCCATCTATTTGCCGCTCATTGATCTGGAGCAGACAGAGCGAGTCGCCGAAAGAATTCGCCAGCGGGTCGAAGCGGAGACGAGCCCTCAGGTTACCGTCTCGTGCGGCATCTCCGAATGGAGCATGACCGACGACAAAATCAGCGTAGAAACGTTGTTCTACAAGGCGGATATGGCTCTGTACGAAGCGAAGCACCACGGAAGAAACTGCATTGTCGTCGGAGAAAGACATTAATCGAATCTGACTTGCCCGAAGCTGCGGCTCCGGGCAGGTTTTTTTGACGATACATGCTTTATAAGTTTCACGCTTATCCTTCTCTGAATCGTCTCCGTAAAGCTTCTCCGGCTGTCGGAGGACGCCGAAGGCGTTTTTGCTTGTATAGGCAAAAAACGGAGCTTGCATGAATAGCGGGAGCGTACGGGGAGACGATACGAATGCGAAGGGGGATGACGATGGGAAAGCTCGTAAGCAAGGCGGCCGGTTTATGCGCAGGACTTGCGCTGCTGATTGGCGAAACGTCCTGCATGGGTCCCGGGACGGGAATGGCGGCGGAGCAGGCCTTTGCCATGTCCGCTTCAGCGCTGTCCGGAGCGGAGAGCTACGGCCTGGCAGGGGAAATTGCCCTCTATGAGCCCGGCGGAAAGCTCGGGAGCAAAGCGGCTTATAAGGGAGAGGTTAGACAGCACGGGAACGTGAAGCTGAGCTGGAGAACGCCGGGCGCGTTGACGGCGAACGCCAAGAACGCCTACCGACCCGCAGGTTACCGCCCTTTGAAATTGCTGGAGGTCATGAACGGCCGCAACGCTGCTATGGCCTTCGTCGGGGGGACGTCCGCAGACGGCTCCGTTCGTCTTCGGATCAAGCTCAACGACAAGACGGCCAAAGACAGAATAGCCGGCGAGCTCAGGCAGGAGATAGAGAACCTGCGCACCGGCAATCTGGCTGGCGGCAGTCGGGAGAAGGAATTGCTTGCGACGGCGGAGCGTCGTCTGGAGGAGGCGCTAGCCACATTAAGCGTAGACACCGTCGTCTACTGGACCGCCGATTCCAAGAGCTGGTTTCCCAAGCGTATGAAAGAGGAGACGGCGCTGTCCTATCGATGGAAGGGCAAAGCCTTTAGCGAGAAACGGATTTGCCTGACGAATTTTCTTGCTTCCGGGTAAGTGGTACAATGTAGGCGAAGGAAAGTAAGACAGAAGGAGAGAAATCAATTATGCGCGATCCGCGAATTCAACAGTTGGCCGCAAATTTGGCGGGATACTCGGTTAAGGTGCAGCCGGGAGAAAACGTACTCATCGAAATGATTGGCTCGGAGCGTGAATTGCTGAAGTGTCTGATCGAGGAAGTCGCCCGACTCGGCGGCAATCCGTTTGTCGAGATCGAAGATCGCTCCGTCCTGCGCACGCTGCTGCTTCACGGAACCGATGAGCAATTGGAGACTTGGGCCGCTTATGACCTTGAACGAATGAAACGGATGGACGCCTACATCGGCATTCGAGCGGGAGAGAACCCGAATGAGCTGGCGGACGTGCCGTCTGAACGGATGAAAGCCTTCGACCGAATTCATCGTCATCCCGTACATATGGAGCAGCGGGTTAAAAGGACCAAGTGGGTAATTTTGCGTTATCCGAACGCCTCTATGGCGCAAGCCGCCAGCATGAGCACGGAAGCGTTCGAGAACTTTTATTTTGACGTGTGCAATCTGGACTACGCCAAGATGGATCGGGCCATGGACCCGCTGCAGCAGCTCATGTCGCGCACGGACAAAGTGCGAATAGTCGGTCCGGGAACGGATCTCCGGTTTTCGATCAAAGGGATCGGCGCGCAGAAATGCTCGGGGGAACGCAATATTCCCGACGGAGAAGTGTATTCTTGCCCTGTGCGCGATTCCGTCAACGGCACGATTTCGTACAACACGCCCAGCGTGTACAACGGGTTTACGTACGAGAACGTCAAGTTCACGTTCTCAAGCGGCAAGATCATCGAAGCGACCGCTAACGATACCGAACGCATCAACGCCCTGTTGGATAGCGATGACGGAGCGCGGCATATCGGGGAGTTCAGCTTAGGCTTTAATCCGCATATCCTTCACCCGATGAAGGATACGCTTTTCGATGAGAAGATTGCCGGCAGCCTTCATTTTACTCCAGGGCAAGCCTACGAGGTAACCGATAACGGGAACCGCTCCTCCATTCATTGGGACCTGGTGCTGATCCAGAGACCCGAGTACGGGGGCGGGGAAGTGTACTTCGACGACGTGCTGATCCGCAAAGACGGTTTGTTCGTGCTTCCGGAGCTGGAAGGCCTGAACCCGGATTCCTTGAAATAATGTTTTTTCCCCTTGCATGCGCTCGGGGGAACAAGGTATGATGTGGGTGAGATTTGCTATGCCTAAATTTTAGGAGGGTATCCTATGTCGAACAATGCGGCTATTGTAGAGTTGTCCCAAACCGCGAACAAGTTCCGTTCATCCATCGTTCTTCAAGCAGAGAATAAGTACATTGACGTTAAAAGCATTTTAGGATTGTTTACTACGCTTGTAGGCAACCTTTCCTATGAGCTTCACGTTCACGGACCGGATGCGGAGGAAGCGAAGAAAGAACTCGGAGCGATCTTCTCCAAGCATGGCCTGAACGTTACTGTGGTGGAATAACTCCGCAGGGACTCCAAAGTAACAGCGAATAGCATCCCGTTCATCCGAACGGGGTGTTTTTATGTGTGCAAATCCCTTTTTATTGAGGAAAGTTTCGGGAAAGGTGTGCCCTGTCCTTGTGCTTCTGAGCAATTTCGTCTAATATAAAAGTGATAGCTAGAAACAACAGGCGTAAGACTTTCCATCGACATACAGCAGCTCGCTTATGAATGGGAGTATGGGCACAGGGGGAGTGGGAATGGCAGCATCGGATACTACAATCGATCTGAACGAAAAAGCGCAGAGGCTTCTTCAGGAAGATGCCGATAAAATCGAGAAGTTGATCGCCATCCAGATGGAAAACCTAACGACTCGTAAATGCCCGTTATACGAAGAAGTGCTGGATACCCAGATGTATGGCTTCTCAAGGGCTGTTGATTTCGCGGTGCGTACAGGATTGGTGGATGAGAATGCAGGGAAACTGCTGATCAGCCAGTTGGAACGCAATCTGGCGTTGTTATACGAAGCGTTGGAAAAGAAAGAAGAGTAGCACCCTGACAGGGCAGGGCTGCTGCTCTTCTTTTTTTGACGATGCAGACTCGGCTGTCAGAGGACGCCGAAGGCGTTGATGCCTGGTGCAGGGCTATACGAAGTAGAACGACACGCCGAGAATGAGGTAGACGAACAGCAGCAGCATCCCCTCGAACCAGGTCGTCGAGCCGTCTCGGGAGATGGATGTCGCGATCAGGACGGCTACGCCGATGGCGGCAATCTCGATCGTGGTAAAAATCAGGTTCATTTCACCGCCGAACAGAAGGCTGATGAAGACGAGTACAGGGGCAACGAACAGGGCGATTTGCAGACTGCTTCCGACAGCGATCTCGACCGCTGCGCCCATCTTGTTCTTCATCGCAAGAACGATGGCCGCGCTATGCTCCGCCGCATTGCCGACGATGGCGACCACGAACGCGCCAACGAACAATTCGGACAGCCCGAACCGGGACGAGAACGTATCCAGCGTATGAACGAGCCATTCGCTGATAAAGGCGACCATCACCGTAGCGACGACAAGCAGAAGGACGGACAAGCCTTTGGACCAGGGGGCGGCTTCGCCGTGATCGGCCTTCGTATCGACGTGATCCTCCAGCAGATCCTTGTGCGTGATCATCGAATAGATCAGCCAACCGATATAGGCGAGGATGAGGAAGGCGGCAACCACGATACTAATTGTCATCGTGTCATGCTCTGAGATATGCTCAGTCTTGACGAAGATGGCGGGGATAAACAGCGCGATCACTGCGAGCAGCATTAATGAGGCATTCTGTCCTGCGGAGTGGATGTTGAATTTCTGCTCCTTGAACTTCAATCCGCCGACCAGGGCGCTAGCGCCCAGAACGAGCAGCAGATTGCCGATAATCGCCCCGGTCAAGCTGGCCTTGACGATGTCGTAGAGGCCCTCCTTGATCAGGAATATCGCGATGATCAGCTCCGCGGCGTTGCCGAACGTCGCGTTGAGAAAGCCGCCCAGCCTCTGGCCCGCATAATGGGCCACGGATTCCGTAGCTTTGCCGAGAAGGCCTGCGGCAAACAGAATAGCGATGCCCGCGAAGGCGAATTCGAGCTCTGCGCCCCAGTGGAGGTAGTGGGAGATCGCGCTCAAAACAAAGGTGACGACTAGCAAGGGGAAAAACAGTTTTCTCAGCAAGGGGACACCTCATCCTCAGGGTGATGTACAATTTTCATCAAATGGCATTTATTACTATACCCAAGATAGGTTCTTTCGTAAACGGTTCTTCACGAGAATGACAAATCGCATCCTGCTGCGCAGTTGATTATGGGCTTGTCTTCCATTACAATGGAAGCATAATAGCTTGGGGAGAGTGGGCCGCTATGACGGAAGAAATACAACAAGGTTTAATTCGGATCTCCGATGATGTCGTCGCTACAATTGCCGGATTAGCGGCATTGGAAACCCCCGGAATCGCTGCGATGTCCGGAGGGATTTCGGAAGGATTGGCCAAAAGGCTAAGCGGACGAAACGCCCAGAAGGGTGTGTCCGTCGAGGTGGGGCAAGTAGAAGCCGCCATCGATCTGAGAATTGTTGTGCAATACGGCATTCCCATTCAAGAGGTTAGCCGCAGGCTCCAGGAGAACGTGCGGGAAGCCGTTGAGAACATGACCGGACTTACCGTCATCGAGGTCAACGTTAAGGTAGAGGGCGTAGCCTTTAAGGACGAAGAGACCGAGGAACCTCATCGGGTTAAATAAGCGATCATGCAATAAGAAAAAAAACGTGAACGACAGCCGAAGAGCCGTCCGTTCACGTTTTTTTTGATTCATTATGGTCTATGGATCCCGACCGCTGTAGGGCGGGAGGGTGCTGGCTTCTCCGCCGGTTTGCCCACTCGGTTGTATTCTCTTGAGATGCTTAGCAGGATGCCCATGCCGGCAAGCAGCGTAAGCATGGAAGAGCCGCCGTAGCTGACGAACGGAAGGGTAACCCCCGTAATGGGAATGGCCCCGCTTACGCCGCCCATGTTGATGAGCGCCTGAATCGCGATCAAGGAGACGAGGCCAATGCCTACGAGCGTGCCGAAGATGTCCGGACAGCGCAGCGAGACGATCAAGGCTCTCCACAGGAAAAGCACGTAACAGAGCAGGAAAATCGTAGTTCCGATAAAGCCGAGCTCCTCGCCGATTACCGCGAAGATGAAGTCGTTGTAAGCATAGGGTAGATAAAACAGCTTCTGTATGCTGTTGCCGAGGCCAGTTCCCGTAAGACCTCCGTGGCCGAAGGCTTCAAGCGATCTCGACAGATGGTATCCGCTGCCTTGCGAGTCGGCGAGCGGATCGAGGAACGCCGTAAATCGATCGCCCCGAAAGCCGAAGCCCGCATCCGGATTGAACAGGAAGTAGAAGCTCATTCCGAGCGCCGCCAGACCTAGCAGCACGGCGGAGGACAGCAGAATGTGCTTGAGATTCGAGCCTCCGGCAATGACGATGGCCGAGGCGCACATGACCAGAATGGCGCAGGAGCCGAAATCGGGCTGGAGCATGATGAGGAAGGCGAAAAAACCGACGACAATCATTACCGGGAGCAGCCCCCGCTTGAAGTCGCGGAATTTCTCATCCTTCTTGGCGATGATCGCCGCCAGATAGAGGATGATGGCCAGTTTGGCGAATTCGGTAGGCTGCATGCCGAACACCCAGCTTGTGGCGCCGTTTCTCGTATCCCCGATAATGGGCACCAGCACGAGCAGGACAAGCGTGCCGATAAAGAAAAGCAGGAAAAGCTTCTTGTACTTCTGATAATGAATGTTCATCAATACGAGCATAGCCAACGCGCCAAGCCCGACCCACATCAACTGACGCTTCAGGAAGTAGAGGGCGTCGTTGTTGTAGGCGGGCTTGGTGACGGCCATACTGGAGCTGGCGCTGAACACCATGACAAGACCGAAACCCACGAGCAGAAGCGTCAGAATCAGCAACATAAAATCTGGCGTGCCACGCTGGCCGCTGGCCGGAGTTTTCATCCCTGTACCTCCCAAGCCGTTAGGACAGCAATTTCTTCAAGTCCTGCGCGCGCTGCTTGGCGGCATCCAAGACGGGCTGAGGAATTGGCGACTCGTAGTCCAGACCGTGAGGGAAGGTGGCGCGGCCGATGTAGACAGCCTCGACCTCCAGGATCGCGTCGGGATTTTCCAGCTTTCCTTCGATGGCGCGTGTGGAGATCCGCAAGTAGTAGTCTTGTCCGCCGGAGCGGTCATGCAGCTTCAAATCATAGGTGGCGCGGCGGTATTCCCACTGCCAGCGCACAAAGCCGACTTTATCGCCGGATTCGTCGAAGTGTCCCAGATCGGACCGAATCCCGTTAAGTCCTGTATTATCGAGTAGCATGATAATCCTCCTTATGTAGGTACGATTTCACCGATCAGCGTCCAGGACGTCTGCGGTTCGTCGTCGTTTGAGCTCAAACAAGCGTCCCTTCCATGATAGTCGGTTTACATGCCTTCTGCAAGCCCGGAGCGCGCTTAAGTTCGAACGTTCATTGACATTTCATGGCTGCGTCGCGGCAAGGTTACAGAGGCAGAATCTTTCTGATACAATAGTGTAAATACAATACGCGGATCAAGGAAAGGGGTCGTCGCCGTGACAATCCACGAACAAACGTTACAGTCTCTGTACGGAGACATGGTGAAGTGGCG
The DNA here is from genome assembly GCF_042651945.1 of Cohnella boryungensis. NCBI lineage: Bacteria > Bacillati > Bacillota > Bacilli > Caryophanales > Paenibacillaceae > Cohnella > Cohnella boryungensis. The sequence continues at coordinate 366,438 of NZ_JBHSED010000040.1, forward strand.
TCGGCATCTGCATCGGCATCCGGAGCTTTCCTTTCAAGAACGGCAAACGTCTGACCTGATCGCGGGGCTGCTGGAGCAGTGGGGGCTTGAAGTCAGACGCGGAGTCGCCGGGACGGGAATCGTCGGCAGGCTCCGGGGAGGGCTGCCCGGCCGCTCGATTGCGCTGCGCGCCGACATCGACGCGTTGCCGATCCAGGATGCCAAAGACTGCGAGTACCGTTCCTCCGTACCGGGAGTCATGCACGCATGCGGGCATGACGGCCACACGGCGCAGCTGCTGGGCGTTGCGCGCTATTACAGCCTTCATCGCGAGGAGACTGCGGGAGATCGCGTATTTCTGTTTCAACCGGGAGAAGAGGTGCTGCCCGGCGGCGCAATCCAGATGATCGCGGACGGCGCTTTGGATGAAGTCGACGCGATCTATGGCGTGCATCTTTGGTCTCCGTTTCCTTACGGAACGGCAGCGACGCGGGCCGGCGAGTTCATGGCGACGCCGGATGAATTCGAGATCGAAATCCTTGGCCGGGGAGGACACGGAGGGCTGCCCCACGAATGCAGGGACGCCTTGCTGGCGGGGGCGTCTTTGATCGTAGCCCTTCAGACGATCGTCTCCCGCAGCGTTAATCCGTTGGAGGCGGCGGTTCTTTCCGTCGGCCGATTCGCCGCAGGTTCGGCAAACAACGTGATTGCGGAGAGCAGCCGCCTGACCGGAACGGTGCGTTCCTTCAATCCGGACGTTCGGGCGCTCGTTCGAAGCCGGATGGAAGAAATCGTGAAGCATACCTGCGACATGCACGGCTGCGAGTACCGATTCCGCTATTTCGAGGGATACCCTCCGGTAGTGAACGATTCTCGGGAGGCAGCGAGGGTGCTGCGTTACATTGCGGAGCAATTGCCCGATTCCGGAGAAGGGGCTTGCGAGCGGATTATGGCTGGCGAAGATTTTTCTTATTATCTCCAGCGCAAGCCCGGCTGTTTCTTCTTCGTCGGGGCCGGAGGCCCGGAGGGTGATTCCCCGCCTCATCATCATCCTCGCTTCGATATTCAGGAGGAAGCCATGCTCCATGCGGCGCGTCTTCTTATCGCCGTTGCGGACGATTCCGCTCTCGACGGTTGAGCCTTCACGGGCGGGCTGCGCTCGCCGGGCATCTCGTCCGAGCCCGCCGGCTTGCCCCGAGCTCACCGTCGCAGCGAGGTATTTAACCTGCCAATCCCCTTTAGTCGCTGCCGTAACGGCACGAGTTCTTTTCTCCTCAGGTTCTCTCGGCTATTCCGTTCCGCTGCGCTTGCGCATGTCCGTTGCCGAGCAACAGTATCCGCTTGCTCCAGCTGCTCTTCGATTTTCCTCCTGCCTCTATTTCGTAACGTAAGCGTAGATTCGTTCATTCAGTCGTTGTACCTCCCGGCTCTTCCTTCCCATGCATGAACAATTAGGCAAAAGGGGAAGGCTTGTAACGACAAGGGGGTCATCTAGATGGACAGATTACGTCCGCTTTGGGTGCAGTCCGACGGCACGCTGCTGCTGGATGAGAGACATCCTCAATATGAAGAAGCACGGGATATGCTGCGGGAGATCGCCCTTCTTCACAAGCGTCCCGGCCATTGGCATACCTACAAGCTGACCCCGATAACGCTGTGGAATGCCGCCGCATCGGGCTGGACGCCATGCGGGGTCCTCCGGCGGCTGGCGGAGCTGTCGCGCAACGCTCTTCCCGGCACGGTGGAGGAGGAGGTCCGGGCGACGATGGGGAGCTATGGCCGGATTCGGTTTGTCCAGGATCAAGGCTCGCTGATTATGATTGCCGATACGGAAGAGCTGATGGACAGGCTGTGCCGGGAGGAAGCTATCGGATCATGTTTGTCGAGCAGGGCGGACGGGCTCCGTGCGATCGTGCGGAGAGAGGCGAGGGGCTGGCTGAAGCGTGAGCTCGCCGCGAAGGGCTATCCCGTGAAGGACGAGGCGGGCTACCACCCGGGCCAGCCGCTGACGGTTGCGTGGCGAGTTCATTCCCGCGATGGGGGGCCGATCCAGCTGAGGGACTATCAGCTAGCCGCGGCGAACGCCCTGGTCGGTTCGGATGGCGGAAGCGGTGTTGTCGTGCTGCCCTGCGGCGCGGGAAAGACCTGGGTAGGCATAGCGGCGCTGGCCCGGCTTCAATGCGAAACGCTGATTCTGACGCCCAACGGCGTATCCGTATCGCAATGGATCGCCGAGCTGCTGCGGAACACGACGCTCGCCGCAGACGAGATCGGTGAGTATTCCGGCCAGTCGAAGGACGTCAAGCCGGTTACGGTGGCGACCTATCAGGTGCTGACTCATCGTCGCAGCAAAAGCTGCGAATACCCTCATATGCAGCTGTTCGTCAACCGCGATTGGGGGCTCATCATTTATGATGAGGTTCACCTGCTGCCGGCGCCCGTTTTTCGCATGACCGCAGACATCCAGGCGACGAGAAGGCTGGGGCTTACGGCGACTTTGGTCCGGGAAGACGGACGGGAAGGGGACGCTTTTGCGCTGATCGGTCCGAAGAGATTCGAGCTGCCGTGGAAAACGATGGAGGACTCGGGCTGGATTGCGGAGGCATCCTGCACGGAGGTGCGGATTCCGCTCGAATCGGCCGCTTCGCTCCATTACCATGCGGCGCCCAAAAGCCGAAGAAATCGGATTGCCGGCGAGAATCCCCGCAAAGCGGAGGTTGTCAAGGCGCTGCTGGAGCGGCACTCCGGGACGCCGACGCTCGTAATCGGTCAGTATCTGGACCAACTGCACAGGCTGGCGGGCGAGCTGTCGTTGCCGCTCGTTACCGGGGAAATGCCATTGAGCCGCCGCAGGCAGCTGTTCGATCGCTTTAAGCAAGGGGAGCTCGGCGTATTGCTCGTCTCCAAGGTAGCCAACTTTGCCGTCGATCTTCCCGACGCCGCAATCGCCATTCAGGTGTCTGGCAGCTTTGGCTCCCGACAGGAGGAAGCCCAGCGGCTCGGACGAATTTTGCGTCCCAAAAAAGACGGCGCGAAAGCAAGGTTCTATACGCTGGTCAGCGAAGGCACCGACGAGGTGGAATTCTCCCGCAATCGGGGGCGCTTTCTGCTGGAGCAAGGTTACCCTTACGAAATTCACGAATGGACGCCGTCTGGGCTGAAGGAGACGAAGCCATGAGGGCGAAGCTGGCTATCGACCGACTTTCGGAGGAGATGAAGCGGGTCATTTTGAGAGACCCCGCGCTTAGGGAGCGCGCTTTCTCGGCGGAAGAGCTGCCGAGCATTCTGACCGATGCCGAGTGGGCGGCCGCATGGACGCGGGAAAGCGCAGATCCGGCGCAGCGGGCTGTGCTGCGAAGCATCGTAAGCCGTTATGCCGGACTGCCGTTCGAGGCGGATCGGCTCATCAGGCAGTCGGAGGAGCAGTTCGGGCTGACCGGAGCGGAGACGCACGTCGCGCTGGCCAAGCTCCGCAGAAGCGGAATCTTGTTCGCCGTGCGCAAGGCCTGGGGCGATCGGCTTCTTTTCCTGCCGAGCGACGCTATCGCTGTGTGGCAACCCCTGGTCCATCCCGCGGACAATCTGCCGCTGCAGCGGGACGAAGCGGCTGCCGTTGAGAGGCTTGCGAAGAACGCCCCGATTGCCTTGACGTTTGAGCTGCTGCAGGCTTGGCACGAAATCGCAAGGCAGCCGGTCGAGTTTACGGCCAAAGGCGCGCCTCACCGCGCTTCAGTCGCCCGGGTTGTCGCAGCTTCGGGATTGGCCTCCCTGCGGTTAACCGATCTGGAGCTGCGCTTTCCATACGCGGAGCAGGTGCCGCTTCCCGCCGCGTTTATCTTCGATCTGGGCCTGTCCTGCGGCGTGCTGCAGCTTGACGGATCCGGCATCCGGATTCGGCGGCCGGGGCTGGCGCGCTGGCTGTCTCAGCCGCTTGCGGCTGCGGAGCGCAGCCTGAGGGAGCTGGTGATCGAGCGTTACTGCTCGGCCGATGCCGGCTTTCATCTGACGACGGCGGCGATTTTTAATCTGGAGGAGGAGCGCTGGTATACGGAAGGCCGACTGGCCGATTGGCAAAGCTTCGAGCAGAAGGAAGCCCGGCTCGGGGTCTTGGAAGCTCTAGGCTGGATTGAGCGCGGCCGATGGAAGGGACGGGACGTTATTCGCCGAAAGACGGCTGCCGCCCTAGGGGACGCTCCGGCTCCGCTGATCTTGCAGCCGGACGGGGAAATTCTCGTCCCCCCCGAAGCCGACCTGAACACGCGCTGGACCTTGCAGGACGTGGCGGAGAAACGGGCAGCGGATCTATTCTTCGTGTACCGCATCACGTCTGCTTCCTGCGAGAAGGCCTATAAAGCGGGCTATTCCTTGGCCGGCGTTGAGGGCTTTCTCAAGCAAGCCTCGGGGGAAGCGTTGCCGGCTTTGGTGGCGGCGCTGCTGCGCGACGGCTTCGGAAGGCTGGGCCGGACCAGGCTGACTCCGGCGACGCTGCTGCGAACCGAGAGCGCCAAGCTCGCGGACGAGCTTATGGGCAATCCCGAGCTGTCTCCTATGCTTCTGGAACGCATCGGCGAACGAGATTTCCTCGTTGATACAGCTTCGGCCAAGCTTCTCCGCGCCAAGCTGAGCCGCTATGGCTATCCTCCGGAGGAGAATGAGGAGAATGCGTCTTTGCGCGGCGAGGGAGAGACCTCCGAGTCGGAAGAGTCGGGGATGTCGGGGAAAGCGGGCTGGATCGAGCGCAGGCATGACGTCTCCCTGTTCGAGACAGACAGAACGCTGCAGGAAATCGACGATCTGTTTCCCGGCCTGGGAGACATTCCCGCCGCCTGGATTACGAAGGAAAGAAGCTACCATCCCTCTACGAGCAGGGAAATGCTGCAGCGGGCGATTGCTTGGCAGACGGCCGTGCAAGTGACGATCGAAGGAGAGACGCGGTTCTTCGTCCCGAAGAGCATCCGGGAGGAAGACTCGGGCTGGTCCGTTGCGGGAAGCTGGCAGCTCGCGGACGCATCCGGGAACGGGGCTTTCGTCTGGCAGGAGGCCCGCTTGCGAGCCGACGAAGTCGCAGGCTTGAGGATTGTTGTACCGGATCTGGAACCGCTTGAAACGGATTGACCGCAGAAGGCCCAGTTATGTTATGATAATAAGGAAATACTAAGCCGAATGGTGAGGTGAGGCCGATGGCCGCAATAACGCAGTTCCTCCCTGCGGCTGAGCAAGACGCGAAGGAGTTCGCGCCTGCCGATATGGCAACGCTGATCTCCCGCGCCTTCGAGCTCGGGGATTCTCTTATACACTCCGCCTTCGCTGCGGAATACGCTTATTGGAAAGACCGGGTCGTTCAAGATTCCGAGGCGCAGAGCTTGAAGCGCGAGTTCGCGAAAGCGAAGGAAAAATTCGAGGAATGCGAGAGGTTCGGAAGATTTCACCCGGATTACAACGCCGCTTTAGAAGAAGTATACGAAGCGCAGAAGCGTCTGGACGACGTGGAGTCCGTTCGCAGATACAAGGCAGCCGAGAGCTCGCTGGACGAGCTGCTCAACGACATTTCCAGAACGCTCGCTTACGCGGTATCCGATACCATTAAAGTTCCGGACAACAATCCCAATCCCAAAGCCTCCGGCTGCGGGAACGGGGGAAGCTGCTCCTGCGGAAGCGGCGGCTGCGGTTGACCGATTTCAGTTCAGACCGGAGGTAGGACATGTTTGCCGAACGGATAGGCTATATCGTATGGTTCAGCGATTCGAAGGCCGCCAGAGGCCTGGACAAGTATGGAACGCTGCACTATTTGTCCCGCAAGATGCATTACGCGGTAATGTACATGAACGCCGATGTGGCGGAGGAAACGGTGCGCAACCTGCAGCGTCTGCCCTTCGTTCGGAAGGTGGAGCGTTCGTACCGAAACGAAATCAAGACGGAATACGAGAAGAACGTTCCCGACAAAACGCGGTTTTACGGCCTGTAAGGGGCAATCCCGCAAGTCTGCGACGATAAGGAAAAAGTCTCCGGCAACGGAGGCTTTTCTGTTTTTAGCGGACAATGTTGTGAAAATTCTCCAAATTTAAGTAAACAATTGACGAAATGCGAAACCGACTATTACACTAAAGTCAATTCATTTATCGCTTTGCTTGGAAGAAGCATTCCAGCTTAACTGCGGCATGAAATCAAACAAAAAAAAGGGGAAATGAAACGTGAAAAAGAAATGGCTTTCGACACTGATGGTAGCGACGGCAACCTTGGTGGCGCTCGCGGGCTGCGGCAGCAAGAACGAAGGGGGCAAGGCTTCCGAGACGCCTTCAGCCTCGCCGTCGTCTTCCGCATCGGCTAGTCCGTCCGCATCCGCATCCGGCTCCAATGCCGAAGCGGGCAATTACACGATCGCAATTTCTCAGATCGTCGAGCATCCTTCCCTGGATGCTACGCGCGAAGGCTTTCTGGCTGCGCTTAAGGACGCCGGAATTACGGAAGGCGACAACCTGAAGGTCGACCTGAACGTCGCGCAAGGCGACTCCACGAACAACCTGTCGATCGCCCAGAAGATCGCCTCCGGGAAGTACAATCTGGCGCTGGGAATCGCAACTCCGTCCGCGCTGGCTCTAGCTCAGAACGTCAAGGACATTCCCGTCCTGTTCGCGGCCGTTACGGACCCTCTGGCGACCAACATCGTGACCAACCTGGAGAAGCCGGGCGGCAACGTCTCGGGCGCGTCCGACACGAACCCGGAAGCTATCGTACAGCTGATGGATTTTATCGCCAGCAATTTCCCGAACGTGAAGAGCGTCGGCATCGTCATTAACGAGGGCGAAGAGAACGCGGTTATTATGGCGAAGAAGGCGGAGGAGGCTCTGGCTTCTCATGAGATCAAGCTGGTCAGGGCGGCGGTCTCCAACACATCGGAGGTCAAGCAGGCCGCCGAATCGCTTGTCGGACGCGCAGACGCGCTCTACATCACGCTGGACAACACCGTCGTCAGCGCGGTAGATACGATTATTCAGGTTGCCAATGACAATAAGCTCCCGTTCTTCTCAAGCGACCGAGATACGGTCGAGAAGGGCGCGTTCGCAACGGTTGGCTTCAAATATTTCGATCACGGCTATCAAGTCGGCCAAATGGCGGTAGAAATTTTGAAAAACGGCAAGCTGCCTGCGGATATGGCCGTTACAATGCCTGACAAGCTGGACCTGATCTTGAATCTGAAAGCAGGCGAAGCGCAAGGAGTTACTGTGACGGACGCCATGAAGGATAAAGTGAAAGACAAAGAAAATAATATTATCCAATAGAGAAATCTTGACCAAGGGGTGGACGGCTCCCGCCGTACGCCCCTTTTTCTCTCTCCAGGAGGCTTAATCGATGCTTGAATCCATTTATGGCGCGATTGCGCTGGGGCTCCTCTATGCGTTGATGGCCCTCGGCGTGTACATTACATTCCGCATTCTGGATTTTCCGGATTTGACGGTGGATGGCAGCTTCGCGACCGGCGGAGCGATCGCGGCCATCATGATCTCACAGGGCTATCACCCGGCATGGGCGACTTTGGCCGCGTTCGGCGGAGGGTTTGCTGCGGGGGCTTGCACGGGGCTGCTGCACACGAAGGGCAAGGTGAACGGGCTGCTTGCCGGCATTCTGATGATGATCGCGCTTTATTCGATCAATATCCGCATCATGGGCAAGCCGAACGTCTCCATCGTCAACATGGATACGTTGATCTCGCCGATCATGAAGCCTGTCGGACTCTTCATCCTTGTGATGTCCATTGCCGTTCTCGCCGTCAAGCTGCTGCTTGACGCCTTCCTGCACACGGACATCGGTCTGGCGCTGCGAGCGACGGGCGATAACGAAAGAATGATTCGCAGCCTCGGGGCGAATACCGACCGGACGAAAATTCTCGGAATCAGCCTGTCCAACGGTCTTGTCGCGGTCTCGGGCGCGCTGATCGCCCAGCAGGGCGGCTTCGCCGATATTTCCATTGGCGTGGGAATGATCGTTATCGGGCTTGCATCGGTTATTATCGGGGAAGCGATCTTCGGAGCCAGATCCGTGTTCATCGCCACGCTGGCGGTTGTTCTCGGCTCGATCATTTACCGGATCGTAGTCGCTCTGGCGCTTCGGGTCGAGCTGTTCAAGTCCTCGGATTTGAAGCTGGTGACCGCGTTGATCGTCATCATCGCGCTTGTCGTTCCTTATCTTCATCGTTTGTTTAAACAGAAGCGGGTTGCCCGCAAGCGAAGCGCCGAGCTGATGGGCACGGTTTTTCTCGATAAAGGAGGAAAAGCCTGATGCTGGAGCTGAACAACATCTCAAAGCTGTTTAATCCGGGAACGCCGGACGAGAAGATCGCGCTGATGAACGCCAGCTTGAAGCTCAAGCCTGCGGATTTCGTAACCGTAATCGGCAGCAACGGCGCGGGGAAATCGACGCTGATGAACGTCATCTCGGGGGTTATGAAGCCCGATATCGGAGAAGTGAAAATTGAAGGGAAGCTGATCCAGCAAGCCCAGGAGCATGTGCGCAGCCGTTGGATCGGGCGCGTATTCCAGGATCCGATGGCCGGAACGGCCCCGCGGATGACGATCGAGGAAAACTTGACTATGGCCTTCAAACGGGGCAAGAAGAGAGGGCTCGCCTGGGGGGCGACCGCTGCGAAGCGGAAGCTGTTCCGCGAGCAGCTGAGCCGGCTCGGCATCGGTCTGGAAAACCGGATGAGCGCCAAGGTCGGGTTGTTGTCCGGAGGAGAACGTCAAGCGCTCAGTCTCTTGATGGCGACGTTTACCCAGCCGCAAATTTTGCTGCTGGACGAGCATACGGCCGCTCTCGATCCCGCGCGAGCGGAGCTGATTACCCGGTTGACGGAAGAGATCGTTCGGGAGATGAAGCTGACGACGCTGATGGTCACTCATAACATGGAGCAAGCGATCCGGCTTGGCAATCGCTTGATCATGATGGACAAGGGGCGCATCATTCTGGATATTCCGGAGGAGCGCAAAGCCAATCTGACGGTCTCTCAGCTTCTTGGCGAGTTCGAGCGGATTAGCGGACATCAGCTTTCGGACGATCGCGTCGTATTGGGCTAGTTCCCGGATAGAAGTACATTAAGGTCGTCAGAAGAGCTCTGACGATCTTTTTATCACCTGCGGAACGACCCCGTACATACGGTTCTTTCGCCTCGTCGCGCGCTCAGAACCCCAGCGTCTGACCAAAAGGAAGTGTTAGCGTTTTAATTAATTGTTGAATCATGGGGAATAAATGCTGTAAAATGAACTTGAGTTCCTAGGTGCGTGTTGGAATGATGCGTCTAAAGACCTAGTATCGGGAAGGGGATGGCCCGGTGAAGGATAAGCATACGGAGCGTTGGAGTACTTACGAGCCCTTTCATGTCGTGTTAGGGGACAAAAGGGTCGTCGATATTATTATTACCAATCATGCGCGTACACGCTGGACCGATCGGGTAGAATCCGAGAAGACCGGTTATTCCGATATTGCCGAATACATGTGGGAATGTCTTAAGGAAGGACGGATTGTGCCTTACTATCGCAATGAGCAGGACGTTTACACCATTGACGACGATCTCGTTTTCGTAGCTGAATTTTCCATCAGCGAGACGGATACGGACCTGCTGGGCAATCCGTTGCACAAGATGATAGTCGTGACCTTCCTGGGGAGAATGTCGGAGACGATGGAGCTTCGGGATTTGAAAACCTATTATTCATGGCTGCGCCATTCGAGGCGCATGACGTTAATTAAAAATAACCGCAAGCGGCGCTAAGGCGCATCGCGGGCGGCCGCAACAGCCGGGCAGGAAGCGAACCGCTTCCCCCGGCTGTTCTCATGATGTGTTATAATGCGAGAGAAACTTACGGACGGAAAGGCGGAACGAACATGGCGCTGAACGTGCACCAGCTTCATATTTTCTATACCGTAGCGGAGAGGGGCAGCTTCTCGGGCGCCGCCCAGACGCTGCATATGACGCAGCCTGCCGTTACGATGCAGGTGCAGGCGCTGGAGGAACGTTTCGGAACGAAGCTGTTGAACCGTACGACGAAACGGCTGCAGCTTACGGAGGCCGGTTATCGGCTGCTGCCGCAGGCTCGCAAGGCCGTGGAGCTCATGCAGGATACCGATCTAATGATGATCAAATATATCGAGGAGCTTAAGGGCAGGCTGCAGTTCGCCGCCAGCCTGACGATCGGCGAATATGTGCTGCCTCGGCTGCTGGGGCCGTTTCTGCGGAGATTTCCGGACGTTTCCGTTGACATGAAGGTCATGAATACGACCGAGATTATTGAGGCCATTGCGCATCAAGGGCTTGATTTTGGTATTATCGAAGCTCCGTGCGACGTGCCGGGCTTTGATGCCCAAGCGGTTATGGACGATGAGCTGCTGTTGATCGCGCCTGCGAATCATCCGTTCGCTTCCCGCGAGCAGGTTACGCTGGAGGAGGCGATTCGCGAGCCGATGGTGCTGCGGGAGAAGGGCTCCGGCACCCGGCAAATTATGCAAGAGGAGCTGGAGCGGCATGGCATAACGGAGGACCAATTGCGCGTCGTCAGCGAATTCGGCAGCACGGGCGCGGTCAAGTCGGCGGTGGAAGCAGGTCTTGGCTTATCGCTGCTATCCGTCTGGACGATTAAGCATGAACTGGCGCTCGGCCTGCTGAAGCCCGTCAGGATCGCCGGCGTCAGCTTCAGAAGACAGTTCTTCTCCGTTCGCCTGCAGTCCGCGCTTCTTCCGATTCCGGCAGTGGCTCTGCTTAATGAGCTAAGGGAGCTGTCACATGAATAACCGGGCGGATCTTCACACGCATACGACAGCGTCCGACGGCATGTTTCCGCCGGAAACGAATGTTCGGCTGGCCAAGGAAGCCGGCCTTGCGGCGATAGCGATTACCGACCACGATACGATAGCGGGCATTCCCGAAGCTCTCCGGGCGGGGGACGTCTACGGAATGGTCGTCGTTCCGGGCGTTGAGCTCAGCACCTGGACCGGCGACAAAGACATTCACATCCTAGGTTACGGCTATGCGCTGGACGATGCCAGATGGCTGGAGAGGCTGCAATCGCTTCGCCAAACCAGGAATCGCCGCAACGAGCGAATTCTGGCTAACCTGGAGCGTCTGGGCATGCCGATCACCCCTGAAGAGCTTGCCGCGGCTGCGGGCAAGACTGAGCGCAAGGACAAATCCGTCGGACGGCCGCACATCGCTCAAGCAATGCTGGACAAGGGCTACGTCTCCGATCTGCGGGAGGCGTTCGATCGTTGGCTCGGAGAAGGATTGCCCGCGTATGAGCGACAATCCCAGCTATCGTCCGTCGAGGCGATCTCATGGATTCAGCAGGCGGGCGGAACCGCGATTATCGCCCATCCCGGGCTCTACGGAGACGACGCCGCAGTGCTTGCCCTTCTGGACGGGGGCGCGGACGGTCTGGAAGCGTTCCATTCCGAGCATCACCCGGATGAGGAGCGGCGTTACGCCGAATGGGCGGCCTTACGGGGCAAGCTTGCGACCGGAGGTTCCGATTTTCACGGGATAAAGGACGGAAGGGCGTATCACGGAGCGATCGGAAGCCGAACGGTAGAAGCGGGGATCGTCCAGCTGTTCGGACGGAGCCTGCGGTGAACCTGGGGTGAACGGACCGGGCACTACAACAAACGAGGCTTCGCCTGCGGCAATAGACCGCGGGCGAAGCCTCGTTTGCGTTATTTGATCGCGGAGGGCATTTGTTGAATGCGGCTTTCCTCGGGCGTGACGAATAAAGTGCGCTGTCCATCGTAAATAACGAAGCCCGGCTTGGCGCCGTTCGGCTTGCGAACGTGACGAATGAGCGTATAGTCGACCGGCACGCTGCTGGAGGACTTGGCTTTGCTGTAGTAGGCGGCCAATACTGCGGCTTCCTGCAGGGTCGCGTCGCCGAACGCTCCGCCGCGTATGAGCACGTGTGAGCCCGGGATGTCCTTCGTATGCAGCCAGGTGTCGGATGCGGCCGCAAGCCGATTCGTAATGTAGTCGTTCTGGGTGTTGTTCTTGCCGACATAGATCGGTATGCCTTCGCTCGATGTATAGCAGAGGATGACGGGGCGGTCATTCTTTTTCTTCTTCGCCCCCCGTTTGGCGCCGCGTTGCCGGATATAGCCCTGCTCGATCAGTTCCTCCCGAATTTCCGCGATATCATCGGGAGAAGCCGATTCCAAGCCCTGCAGGACGGAGGCCAGATAGGCAAGCTCGTCTTGCGTGGCGACGATTTGGCCGGTGACCACTTCGCGGCTGTTCTTAAGCTTGTTATATTTGCGGAAGTACCGCTGGGCGTTCTCATTAGGCGTGAGCAGCGGGTCGAGCGCGATCGTCACCGCAGGCTGCTCCTCCTCGTAGTAATCGATGACGTCAACGGAGGTGTCGCCTCGTTTGCATGCGTAGAGGTTCGCGGTCAGCAGCTCGCCGATCCGGCGAAAGCGGTCTGCTCCGGACGCTTCATCGAGCGTCTCTTGCAGCTTGATCAGCTTTTTCTCGTTTTTGGCGGTTTCATTAACCAGAAAGCGATTCAAATCCGTCGTTCTTTGCCGGACCAGATCGCGTGAAGCCTTGTCCCGGAAGAATGCCTCCAGACATTCGTGCATCGCGGGAAATGTGTGCGCCGCCCCGTCGACATGCGACAGGGGAATGGCGGAGAACACGGCTTTGCCATCCTCCTGCAGGACGAGATTCGGTTCGTACTCGTTGCGCGCAATCCGCTCCATCAGGCTGCGGAAGACGGCCCACAGCCCTTGCGGCTGCAGGGTTGCGCGGTGAGCGATCTCGCGGGAGAGCAACGGGCTCAATCCGGTAAAAGCCGCAAGCAAGGCGGAAGAGGCTTCCTTCTCGAAGGCGGCATCGCTCGGTTCGGGAAGACGGCCTTCACGCGGCACAAGGGAGGAGAAGTCCTGCTCGGAGACCGTCAGCGGGTCTACTTTGTTCTGCTCCGGCGGCGAGACGTACGCGCTTCCGGGCAATACGACGCGGTAGCTGCTGATCGCCGGAGTGACGTGGCGGATGCCGTCATGGATGATCCCGGTGGCCGGGTCCAGCAAGATCAGGTTGCTGTGCCGTCCCATAATCTCGACGACGATTCTTTTCAGCGAGGCGTCTCCGAGCTCGTCCCGATGGCGGATATCGAACTCGACGACTCGCTCCAGACCGATCTGACGCACCGCTTCGATCACGCCGCCCTCGCAATATTTTCTCAGGAGCATACAGAACATCGGAGGCTCGGGAGGGTTGGCCCAGGGCTGCTCTGTCCAGTGCAGCCGGGGCATGGACGGATGGGCGGACAGCAGCAGCTTGCCGTTCACGCCCTGTCCGCGAATGTGTAGAATCAGTTCGTTGTCCGTAGGCTGATAAATTTTATGAATACGCGCCTTGACGCAAGCTTGCAGCTCGTGCACCAGCGCCTTGACGACAATACCGTCCAATGACATGGCAGTGGCTCCTCATTTTTCCCGTGAGGGGTTATTTTCCGTCCTCCTATGATGCCACACATCGGGGCAAAGGGGAAGCTTCGGCCGCGCGCTTAACGCGGGGATATTTCCCGGCTTGTCTGAATACATATAGATCAGTAATGCGGAATAGACGGAAGGGGTTGACGTACTTGGAAGATCAGGCATGGCACCAGTTGGGCGAGGAGCAATTGCTGAAGGTTCTGGGCTCCGATCGCGACGGCGGATTGACGCGAGAGAAGGCGGAGGAGCGGCTTCAGACGGAAGGGCCGAACGAGCTGGCCGAGAAACGCGGCGAATCGCCGCTGAAGCTGTTGCTGAATCAATTCAAGGATTTTATGGTGCTCGTGCTGCTGGGGGCGACGGTCATCTCCGGCCTGCTCGGCGAAATGCTGGACGCCCTCACGATTGTTGCGATCATACTTATTAACGGCTTGCTCGGCTTCTATCAGGAGTATCGGGCGGAGCGGTCCCTGCGGGCGCTCAAGGAGCTGTCCGCTCCTTCCGCGAAGGTTCTGAGGCACGGGGAATCGCTGCAAATTCCCGCGCGCGAGCTAGTGGCCGGCGATATCGTGTTCCTCGAGAGCGGCGACCGGGTGCCTGCGGACCTGCGGTTCCTCCAATGCAACGAGCTCTCCGTGGACGAGTCGGCGCTGACGGGGGAATCCGTTCCGGTCGTTAAGACGGCCGGAAGGCTCGAAGCGCAGGATTTGCCGCTCGGGGACCGGAGAAACTGCGGCTACCTCGGCACGATGGTGACGAGAGGAACGGGAAAAGGGATCGTCACCGTAACGGGCATGAAGACGGAGATGGGCAAAATCGCCGATCTTATCCAGAAGACCGAAGAGGCGGATACGCCGCTGCAGCATCGTCTGGAGCAATTGGGCAAAATTCTGATCGTCGTGGCGCTTGCGCTTACCGTCGTTGTCGTGCTCGCGGGCATTCTGCACGGCCAGCCGATCTACGAGATGTTCCTGGCCGGAGTCAGCTTGGCCGTCGCGGCGATCCCCGAGGGGCTGCCTGCGATCGTGACGATTGCGCTCGCGCTGGGCGTGCAGCGGATGATCAAGCGCCGCGCGATCGTTCGCAAGCTTCCCTCCGTGGAGACTCTGGGATGCGCCTCCGTCATCTGCTCGGACAAGACCGGCACGCTGACGCAAAATAAAATGACGGTAACGCAGCTCTGGCTCGCGGGCAGGTCGATTGAAGTGACCGGAGAAGGCTACGAGCCGGTGGGCGTCTTGAAGGAAGGCGGCAAAGGGATCGACGCGAGGGGCGACGCGGCGCTTCGCAGGCTGATGCAGATTGCGGCTCTGTGCAATAACTCGGAGCTGACGCAGCAGGAGAAAGCCGACGACGAGAAGAAGCGAAAGCCGGCCAAGGGCGAGCCTGCCGCTGCCAATGCCTCCGAGTGGACGATCAAGGGGGACCCGACCGAGGCGGCGCTGCTTGTGGCGGCGGCCAAGACCGGATTGGTCAAGTCGACGCTGCAAAGCCTGTACACGAGAGAAAAGGAGTATCCCTTCGATGCGGAGCGCAAGCGAATGTCCGTCCTTGTATCCCATCAGGGCGGCAAGCTGATCTGTACGAAGGGAGCGCCGGACGTGCTTGTCGGGCAGTGCGCCTATGTCTTGTGGGATAACCAGGTCGTTCCCTTCACGGCGACGCTAAGGCAGAAGGTGCTGTCCGCCAACGAATCCATGGCGAAGGCGTCGCTGCGCGTGCTGGGCATGGCTTACAGAGACGTAAAGGCTCATGAAGCCTGCGAGCGGGGCGAGCAGGCGGAGAATGGACTCATCTTCGTCGGGCTGGCCGGGATGATGGACCCGCCGCGCAAGGAAGTGAAGGAAGCGATCTACAAGTGCCGCCAAGCGGGCATCAAGACGGTCATGATTACCGGGGATCATGGCACGACGGCGGAGGCCATCGCCAAAACGCTCGGCATCATGGGCCGCGAGGGGCGCGCCGTGACCGGAACCGAGCTGACGGCGATGAGCGACGAGGAGCTGGACAAGATCGCCGAGGAGGTTCAGGTGTACGCCCGCGTATCGCCCGAGCACAAGCTGAGGATCGTCCAGGCGCTGCAGCGGCGCGGACATGTCGTCGCGATGACCGGCGACGGGGTCAACGACGCGCCGGCCGTTAAAGCGGCGGATATCGGCATCGCCATGGGCATTACGGGAACGGACGTCACGAAGGAAGCGTCGTCGCTCGTCCTGTCGGATGACAACTTCTCCAGCATCGTCGCAGCTGTGGAAGAGGGACGGGGCATCTATGAGAACATCCGCAAGTTTATCCGTTACCTTCTCGCCTCCAACGTAGGCGAAATTATGACGATGTTCCTGGCCATGATGGCCGGATTTCCGCTCCCGCTCGTGCCGATCCAGATTTTGTGGGTCAACCTGGTGACGGACGGCTTGCCGGCGATGGCGCTAGGAGTCGATCAGGCGGAGAGCGATCTCATGCAGCACAAGCCGCGCTCGGCCAAGGAAAACATCTTCGCTCGCCGTCTCGGCTGGAAGATCGTCAGCCGGGGCATCCTGATCGGAATCTGCACGCTGGGCGCATTCGTGATCGCATTGAAGGCGGGGGCCGGTCATCCGCAGCAGCTCGTTCATGCGCAGACCGTTGCGTTCGCAACGTTGGTCATGGCGCAACTGATCCACGTGTTCGATTGCCGGAGCTCCCGTTCGATCTTCCATCGCAGGCTGCTGGAAAACAAGTTTCTCGTCTTTGCCGTCCTGTCTTCCTTGCTGCTGATGCTTGCCGTCCTGTACGTCGAGCCTTTGCAGCCGGTATTCAAAACCGTGCCGCTGGATTTGCGCGATTGGGCGTTGATTCTGGTCGCTGCGGGCATTCCGACGTTCGCGATGGGCATCGGAAGCGTTCTCGGCTCCTCCAGACGCAGAAACGGAGGCCGCAAAATCTCTTACGGCGGTAATTCGGCCTCCGCCAAATTGGTCAGAACGCGTTAAGGCTTCGCACGCTTGGCTGTTCCAAGGCTCCGCCCCCGGCTGATCGACCGGAGGCGGAGCCTTTGCGATTGAGGCGGGACACTGTGCATAACCGAGCTCTCGTGTATAATGGACGTTATGGAATTCAGAGTCTGTCGGGAGGAATGGAAACGATGTACATCAGCCAAAAACTGCTGCTGCTCGGCTCGGGGGAGCTCGGCAAGGAAGTCATCATAGAAGCGCAGCGCCTTGGAATCGAAACCGTCGCGGTCGATCGCTACGAGGGGGCGCCCGCGATGCATGCAGCCGATCGCAGCTATGTGATCGACATGCTGGACAGGCAGGCGCTTCGGGAGGTAGTCGAGAAGGAAAAGCCCGATCTGATCGTACCGGAGATTGAGGCTATCGCGACTGCCGAGCTGGTGAAGCTGGAGGAGGAGGGCTACCGGGTCATTCCTACCGCGCGCGCTGCGCGGCTGACGATGGATCGGGAGGGCATCCGCAGGCTGGCTGCCGAGACGCTGGGCTTGCCGACGGCCGCATATCGGTTCGCCGATACGTTCGAGCAGTTCTCGGACGCCGCAAGAGCAATGGGCTTTCCATGCGTCGTCAAACCGTTGATGAGCTCCTCGGGCAAGGGGCAGAGCGTGTGCCGCTCCGAAGCCGATCTGGACCGCTGCTGGACGATTGCGATGGAGGGCGGCCGTGTGCAGCAAGCGAGGGTCATCGTTGAGGAATTCATCTCGTTTGAATCGGAGATTACTCTGCTGACCGTCCGGTCGGCGAGCGGAACTTCCTTCTGCCCGCCGATCGGCCATGTCCAGAAGGACGGGGACTACATCGAGTCCTGGCAGCCGCATGAAATGACGGAGCAGCAGACGAAGGAAGCCGAGTTCATCGCCAAGGCGATTACCGACGAGCTGGGCGGAGCGGGCATTTTCGGCGTCGAGCTGTTCCTGGCGAAGGACAAAGTATATTTCAGCGAGGTTTCCCCGCGCCCTCACGATACGGGGCTCGTGACGCTGGTCAGCCAGAACCTGTCCGAATTCGCGCTTCATGTGCGCGCGATCCTCGGCTATCCAATCCCGGAGATCGTGAACGTCGCACCCGGCGCGAGCCGACCGCTTAAGGCGGAAAGCGAGCTGGACGACTATCGGATCGGAGGCATCGGCGACGCGCTGTCCGTTCCTTGCACGCAGCTGAGGGCGTTCGGCAAGCCGGTAACCAAGCCGGGTCGCCGGATCGCAGTAACGCTGTCCACGGGCGAATCCGTAGAGGAAGCCCGCGACAGGGCAAAGAAGGCGCTGGACTGCTTGACGATTCACGAGGCTTAATTCGCTCGCCTAGTCGAAAAGTGCAAATAAAAGCGGAATTGCTGTATGCTCATCCCGGGGCGTGGCCGTTATGATAGGTGTAGAGTGTTTGTCAACACGGTTTGCCTATCACGGGAGGTAGCGAATATGGAATTTACGAAAATGCACGGCCTGGGCAACGATTTTATCATCGTGGCGGGGGAGACCGCTCTTCCGGATAACGCGGCGGAGCTGGCCGTTCGTCTGTGCAACCGGTTTTTCGGCATCGGAGCGGACGGCTTGGTCTACATTCTGCCTTCGGACAACGCGGACTTCCGCATGAGAATCATCAACTCGGACGGCTCGGAAGCGGAGCAATGCGGCAACGCCATCCGCTGCGTGGCCAAATATGTGTACGATACCGGCCTGGTCGGCAAAACGGAGCTGACGATCGAAACGCTGGGTGCGGGTGTCCAGCCGGTGCGGCTGAGCATCGAGTCGGGCAAAGTCGCGCAGGTTACCGTCGATATGGGCGAGCCGATCCTGAACGGACTTGACGTGCCGACGACCATCGATGCGAATCCGGTGCTGGGCCATACTGTCGAGGTGGAGGGACGCGAATTTAAGTTCACCGCAGTATCCATGGGCAATCCGCATTGCGTCATTTACGTGGATGACGCCGTCGGCTTCGATCTGGCGGCATGGGGGCCCAAACTGGAGAAGCATCCGTTGTTCCCGCGCAAGATCAACGTGGAGTTCGCGACCGTCAACTCTCGGGAGCAGGTGGACATGAGGGTTTGGGAGCGCGGCGCCGGACCGACGCTGGCGTGCGGCACGGGGGCCTGCGCCACGCTTGTCTCGTCGGTGCTGAACGGGCTGACCGGGCGCGAGGCGACAATCTCGCTGGCCGGCGGCGATCTGCGTATCGCATGGAACGAGGACAACAATCGCATTTACATGACGGGGCCGGCCGCGTTCGTATACTCGGGCACGCTGGCGTAAGGCGAATACGGGACGAGCAGCGCTTGGGCGCGGCTCGTCTTTTAATCTCGGAGGGGAAGTCGGCTCGGAGCGCGGCAGTGTCGGAAAGGCCGAACGAAATGCCTGCGAGGTGCCGTACCGGAGCTTCTCAGCTTGGCTGGAACTTCTGAGCGGAACCGCCGCGCCGACAGTACCGTTCGCCCGAAATGGACAAAATTCCCCTCAACCCGATCGAAATTGATCTCTTTTTCCATTTTCCCCGGATGAAAATTATGCTACATTAAGTATACTTTATCACAGTGGAATGGATGGGGAGCTTGATGAAACCGGATTTGCGAACGGCGCTTGCCCGTAAGCCGCTCGTCGGCGACGGCGCAATGGCGACTTATTTATACCAGCTCGGACTGCCCGTCGGAGTAAGCTTCGAAGAGTTCAATTTGCTGAAGCCCGACGTCATCGCGGACGTGCATCGTCAATACGCCGCGGCCGGGGCGGAGATTATCGAGACGAATACTTACTCGGCGCAGCATCATAAATTGTCACGGTACGGCCTGGAGAAGAAAGTCGAAGAGATCAACGCCGCAGGCGTCGCGATCGCCCGCAAAGCGGTCGGTCAGAACGCTTATGTCGTCGGATCTATCGGAGCCGTGCGCGGAGGAGCGGGCAAAAATATTCGCACCGCGACGGTGAAGCGCGACTTCGAGGAGCAGATCGGCGTGCTGCTGGATTCCGGCGTGGATGGCCTGCTGCTGGAAACTTTCTTCGATCTGGATGAACTGTCCCTGGCCTTGTCGCTCATTCGCCGCAGAAGCGATATCAGCGTCATCTGCCAATTCGCGGTGGAGGATGCCGAGAGAACGCACGACGGCATTCCGCTGCCGGACGCGTTTCGCCGCTTGAAGAGCGAGGGCGCGGACGTGATCGGCTTCAACTGCCGCAGCGGTCCGGCCGGCATCTTGCGCGCGCTTGAGATGGTTCCGCAGAATCTGGATATTCCGCTTAGCGTGTTTCCGAATGCAGGGATTCCCGATTATGTCGACGGCAAGGTCGTCTATTCCGCGACGCCGGAATATTTCGCGTCTTCCGCCCGCCGCTTCGCGGATGCGGGAGCCAAGCTGATCGGAGGCTGCTGCGGAACGACGCCCGAGCATATCGCGGCGATCTCCCGGGCACTCAAGGACTATTCGCCGACCGTTCCTTCGATCCCGTCGTCGGAGGCCGTACGTCCGCCGATCGTTATAGAGGGCGCTCCCGAAGCGTCCGCCGAAGCCGTCGGCGCACCGCCGCAGCAAGCAGAGCCGAGCATCGTCGATCTGGTGCGCAAGCGCCACACGGTTATCGTCGAGCTTGATCCGCCGCGCGATCTGGACATCACCAAATTCATGGCAGGGGCTCAGGCGCTTAAGGATGCCAAGGCGGACGCCCTCACGATGGCGGACAACTCGCTTGCCGTCACCCGAATGAGCAATTTGGCTCTGGCCGCTTTGCTTAAGGAGCGGGTCGGCATCCGGCCTTTAGCCCATATCGCTTGCCGGGATCGCAACCTGATCGGCACCCAATCGCACATGATGGGGTTCGATGCGCTGGATATCGATCACGTATTGGCGGTGACGGGAGATCCGGCCAAGTTCGGCGATCTGCCGGGCTCGAGCTCGGTCTACGATCTGACCTCCTTCGAGATCATCCGGATGATCAAGCAGTTGAACGAAGGCATTGCCTTCTCCGGCAAGCCGCTCAAGCAGAAGGCGAAATTCGTCATCGGTGCCGCCTTCAACCCGAACGTCAAGCATCTGGACAAAGCGGTGCAGCGTCTTGAACGCAAGATTTCCGCAGGCGCGGATTATATTATGACTCAGCCGGTCTACGATCCGGAGCTGATCGAGCGAATCGCGGAGATGACCCGTCATCTGAGCGTGCCGATTTTCCTCGGCATTTTCCCGCTCGCCAGCGGGCGCAACGCGGAATACCTTCACAACGAGGTGCCGGGCATCCAGCTTTCCGATGAGGTGCGCCGGCGGATGAGCGGGCTGGAAGGGGCTGCGGGCCGCGCGGAGGGCGTGAAAATCGCGGAGGAACTGCTGGACGTCGCGATGGCCCATTTTAACGGCATATATCTGATGACTCCGTTCATGGCTTACGAGATGACCGTATCGCTCACCGAATACGTCCGCAGCAGATGCGGCAGCCTGGCGGGGAACTAAGCCTTTAGTTCCTCTTGTCCCTCCCGGGGATTTGAAGTACAATAAAGCAATATATCGATAGATGTACAATACAGGCATTTTGGGCCTGCAGTATGCGGGAAACCGCTTTCGGCTACACTGAAAGCGTAGCTCGGCTAGCGATCCAATGCTGCTTGGTAGGAATGACCGGGGGGAAAAGTGCAGACCATGGCGATCAAGCTGATTAATATCGGATTCGGCAACATCGTGTCCGCGAATCGGATTATTTCCATCGTGAGTCCGGAGTCCGCTCCGATCAAGAGGATCATTCAGGAGGCGCGGGATAGGCACATGCTGATCGACGCGACCTACGGTCGCCGCACGCGCGCGGTAATCATTACAGACAGCGATCACGTCATCTTGTCGGCCGTTCAGCCGGAGACGGTTGCTCATCGGTTGTCTACCAAAGACGACGAACATGACGAATGAATTGGGGAACACGATGAAAAGAGGCATTTTGTTCGTACTATCCGGACCTTCGGGAGTAGGCAAAGGCACGGTATGCGCCGCCCTTCGCGGCAAGCAGCCCGAGCTTATCTACTCCGTGTCGGCGACGACCCGTTCGCCTCGCGAGGGCGAGCAGGACGGCGTCAACTACTTCTTTAAGACGCGCGAGCAGTTCATGCGCATGATTGAAGCGGATGCCCTGCTGGAGCACGCGGAATACGTGGGCAATTATTATGGAACGCCGCGCGAATTTGTGGAGAAGACGCTGTCGGAAGGCAAAGATATTATATTAGAGATCGAGGTTCAGGGAGCCATCAAGGTGCGGGAGAAATTCTCCGAGGGCGTCTTTATTTTCCTGATGCCTCCTTCGCTTAACGAACTGAAGCAGAGAATCGTCGGCAGGGGAACCGAGTCTCAGGCCACGATCGATCATCGGCTCTCGGTCGCCGTCGAGGAGATGAATCTGCTTCATCATTACGACTATGCGGTCGTGAATGACGAGATTGATCAAGCCTGCGCTAGAATCGGGGCCATCATGACGGCGGAGCACTGCAAGCGGGAACGATTTCTCGGCGAGCTGTTCCAACAGTTCGAAACCGTCCAAACGGCGGAAAACGGCTGAAAGAGGTGAAGTTCATGTTATATCCATCCATTGACGAGCTGGTCAAAAAGGTCGACAGCAAGTACACGCTGGTCGTAGCGGCCTCCAAGCGGGCGCGCGGCTTGCGCGAGGGCGTGATGTGCAATTTGGGAGCGCCCAAATCTCACAAGTTCGTCGGCGTCGCTCTTGAGGAAATCTTCCACGAAGCGATCAAGGTCGAGCATCTGAAGCCGGCCGTCGAGAGCGAAGAATAGTATCTTCCAATCAGATAAGCCCGGCAAGAAAGACAACCCCAGCGGTTGTTTTTTTTCTACGATCAGATAAGGACAGCTGCGGATATCTCTGTCTGATCGCTCGATGCAAAACGTGTTCCGCCGACCGGAGGACGGCGAAGCTGTTTTTATTTGTACGATCGGAAACATTCGGGGGAGGGGAAAACGATGAATAAGCCGCTTTCGGGCAAAACGATATTGCTGGGCGTTACGGGAGGCATCGCGGCATACAAGGCTGCGACCTTGTGCAGCCGCCTTGTCGGCCTCGGAGCTTCGGTGCGCGTCATGATGACGGAGGGCGCGACGAAGTTCATAACGCCGCTTACGCTGCAGACGCTTACCCGTCATCCCGTGGCGACGGACGTCTTCGACGAACGGGATGCGGCGATCGTTCAGCATATCGACTGGGCGGATGCGGCGCATCTGGTGGTAGTCGCTCCGGCGACGGCGAATATGCTGTCCAAGCTGGCGAACGGACTGGCGGACGATATGCTCAGCACGACGCTGCTCGCGACGACCGCTCCGCTGCTGATCGCGCCGGCCATGAACGTGCATATGTGGGAGCACCCGGCCGTTATCGACAACGTGAACAAGCTGGCGTCGCGCGGAGCCGTGTTCGTGGAGCCGGGAACCGGCCAATTGGCTTGCGGCTATGTCGGCAAAGGAAGACTCGCCGAGCCGGACGAGATCGTCGAGGCCGTGCTGGCCATGCTCGTCGGACCGAAGCCGCTTGCGGGACAACGCGTGCTTATTACCGCGGGGGGCACTGTGGAAAGAATCGATCCTGTCCGTTATATTACGAACGATTCCTCGGGCAAAATGGGCTTTGCGATTGCGGAGGCCGCCCGGGATCAAGGAGCAGACGTTACGCTTGTCTGCGGCAGAACGGATGCGGCTGCGCCCGGCGGCGTGAAGGTCGTCAAGGCCGAATCCGCCGCGGAGATGCACGACGAGGTGATGAAGCGGCTGCCGGAGACGGATATCGTATTCAAGGCCGCGGCTGTCGCGGACTACCGCCCGCTGCGCAAGTCGGAGCACAAAATGAAAAAAACGTCGGCTGAGCTGAGCCTGGAGCTGGTTCGAAATCCCGATATTTTGCAGGCGATCGGCGAGTGGAAGGAAGCGGGCGGAGGCGGTCCGTTCGTTGTCGGCTTCGCGGCGGAAACGACGGAGCTCGAGAAGCATGCGCTGGACAAGCTGCAGCGCAAAAAGTGCGATCTGATCGTCGCCAACGACGTTGCGGCGGAGGGAGCGGGCTTCGGCTTGGAGACGAATATCGTCAGCGTATACGGCGCCCGGGGATTCGCGGAGCATCTTCCCCGGATGACGAAGAGAGCGGTAGCAGAGCGATTGCTGAATATCGTTCGCGAGCTTAAGGAAGGAATGGAGAAGCGATGACGGTAGCCCGCGTGATCGTCGACGTCCCCAGCCGGGACACCGACCGGACGTTCGACTACGCGATTCCGGAACGGCTGGCGGCCTGGGTAGAGGTCGGAAGCCGCGTTGCGGTGCCGTTCGGCCCTCGCAAGCTGCAAGGAATCGTCACGAGCCTTGCGGCCGACGCCGAGGTGGATAAGGCCAAGCTGAAGCCGCTGGAGGAAGTGCTCGACGCGATTCCTCCCTTGTCCCCCGAGCTGGTGTCGCTAGGCGAGTGGATGAGCCGTCGATGGTTATGCCCACTTACGGTTGCGCTTCAGGCGATGCTGCCGGCCGCGTTGAAGGGTCGTTCCGAGAAATACGTGGTCCCCGCCTCCGGAGCGGCATGGACCGAGGAAGAGACCGCCCGAAGCGGCGGTCTCTTGCTTGCGCTCGGCAAAGGCAAGCCGCTTAAGCTCGCGGCGCTGCTTCAGCAGTACCCCGAGCAAGGCCAACTGCTCAAGAAGTGGCTGCGGGAAGGCCGTCTGGAGGAGAGGCAGCGCGTCGAGGACCCTCTGTCGGTCAAGACGGTGCTCACCGTATATCCGGCCGAGCCGGCGCGTCTGCGGGAGGCTGCGGGCGCCATTCCGGCGAGAGCGGGCAAGCAGCGCGAGCTGGCGCGGCACCTCGCGGAGCGCAACGAACCCGTCGCGCTGGCCAGGCTGACGGAAGCGATGCAGACGACGAGCGCCACGATTCGTTCGCTGGAGGAGCGGGGGCTTGTCGAAATCCGGGCGGTGAGAGAGGATCGGGACCCGTATGCGGACCGCGAATTTCCCGCTTCGGCTCCGCTCAGCCTGACCGAGAAGCAGGCGGAGGCTTTGGCTCCGATTGTGCGGGCGCTGGATGAAGGCGTCAGCCGCACGTTCCTGCTGCACGGCGTCACCGGAAGCGGAAAAACGGAAATATACTTGCAGGCGATCCAGCGCTGCCTGGAGTCGCGGCGCGAAGCGATCGTGCTCGTGCCGGAGATTGCTTTGACTCCGCAGATGGTCGAGCGGTTCAAGAGCCGTTTCGGAGCGAGAGTGGCCGTGCTGCACAGCCGCCTGTCCAACGGCGAGCGCTACGACGAATGGCGCAAAATCCGCGAGGGCCGCGCGCAGGTGGCCGTCGGGGCGCGGTCGGCGATATTCGCGCCGTTTACGAGCATCGGCTTGATCGTAATCGACGAAGAGCATGAGACATCCTATAAGCAGGAAGAAAGTCCGAAATATCACGCCCGCGACGTCGCGGTGGAGAGAGCCCGCGTGCACGGCGCCGCCGTCGTTCTCGGCTCGGCGACCCCGGCGCTGGAAACCTACGAAGCGGCGGCCGGCGGCGGACGCCGGGCAGAGCCGGAGGAGCCGTACTATATCGCCTTGCCGGAGCGGGTTGCCAACCGCCCATTGCCCAAGGTTCATATAGTCGACATGCGAGAGGAGCTGAAGCTTGGCAATCGCGCGATGTTCAGCCGTTTGCTGGCGGACGGTATTCGCGCCCGGCTGGCCCGGCAGGAGCAGATGGTGCTGCTGCTTAATCGCAGAGGCTACGCCACCTTCGTCATGTGCCGCTCCTGCGGCTATACCGCCGCCTGCCCGCATTGCGAGATCGCATTGACCTATCACCGCGGCTCGCATAATTTGCGCTGCCATTACTGCGGGTACTCGGAGGCCGAGCCGACAACGTGTCCAAGCTGCGACAGTCCGCACATCCGCTTCTTCGGGACGGGCACGCAGAAGGTGGAGGAAGCGCTGGCCGCCGCGTTCCCGGGCATCCGGGTCATTCGGATGGACGTGGATACGACGACGGAGAAGGGCTCCCACGAGCGCTGGCTGACGGAGTTCCGCGAGCGGCGGGCGGATGTGCTGCTAGGCACCCAGATGGTCGCCAAGGGCCTGGATTTTCCGCATGTGACGCTGGTCGGCGTGCTGGCTGCGGACGCGGCGCTCCGCTTACCGGATTTCCGCGCATCCGAGCGGACGTTCCAGCTTCTAACGCAGGTTGCGGGACGCGCCGGCAGGCACGAGCTGCCCGGCGAGGTGATTATCCAAACCTACGATCCCGAGCATGAATCGATTACTTTCGCTCAAGGCCATGATTATACGGGGTTCGCGGAGCGGGCGCTTGTGCTGCGCAAGCAGCTGGGCTATCCTCCGTACGGCAGGCTGATATCGATTACCTTCGCGCATGAGTCGGTGCCTATGCTGCTTTCGATCGGGGGGGAATTCGCTTCGGGACTTCGGGGAAAAGCCGCTTCGGCGGGCATCGGCAAGGATTTCGATGCAGGCGGACGTGCGGCGCTGGAGGTGCTCGGGCCGGTAGCTTCCCCGATCGCGAGATTGAAAGATCGCTACAGGTTTCAATGTATGGTAAAATATCGGGGAGACTTCGATGCGAGCCTGCTGGTATCCGGCGCGCTCGGCGCAATTGGAGACGCGGTTAAGCGCGGCGGCGTGCAAGTGAGCGTCGACGTTGATCCGCAAATGCTGCTTTAAACCTTAGGAACGAAAAGGAAGGATGCCGTTATGTCCATTCGGTTAATCGTGAAACACCCCGATCCCGTGCTCCGGGAAAGAGCGCAGGAAGTGACGAAATTCAATGCCAACCTGCACAAGCTGCTGGACGACATGGCGGATACGATGTACGACGCCGACGGGGTCGGGCTGGCTGCGCCGCAGATCGGAATATTGAAGCGAGTCATCGTCGTCGACGTGGGAGACGAGCACGAGCTCATCGAGATGGTGAATCCCGAGATCGTAATCTCGGAAGGCGAACAGCTGGGTCCGGAAGGCTGCTTGAGCATTCCGGGGCTGCAGGGAGACGTTCGCAGGGCCAATCGGATCGTGATCCGGGGACAGGACCGCAACGGCAATCCGATTCAATATGACAGCACGGAGTTTCTGTCCAGAGCCTTCCAGCATGAGATGGATCATTTGAACGGAGTGCTGTTTATCGATACGGCGGAGTCCGTCTACGAGGCTCGCAAGCCGGAAGACCAGCAGCAGGATGGAGAGTAAGCATGAAAATATTGTTTATGGGAACGCCCGATTTCGCGGTGCCTTCCCTTGAGGCTTTGCTTAAGCAAGGCTACGAGATTGCGGCGGTCGTCACGCAGCCCGATCGGCCAAAAGGCCGCAAGAGGGAGCTGACGCCGTCGCCTGTGAAAGTGTTCGCGCTGGAGCGGGGGCTTCAGGTTCTGCAGCCGGAAAGGCTGCGTTCCCCGGAGGGCGTCTCCGAGGTGGCGGCCATCGCTCCGGACCTGATCGTAACGGCGGCATATGGACAGATTTTGCCGAAATCCGTCCTGGACATGCCGCGTCTGGGCTGCATCAACGTGCACGGCTCGCTGCTTCCCGGCTATCGGGGCGGAGCGCCGATCCAGCGCTCGATCATCAACGGGGAGAAGGTTACCGGCGTAACGCTCATGTACATGGCGGAAGGGCTGGACACCGGGGACATGATCGCCAAGGTCGAGGTTCCTATTGCGGACGAGGATACGGCGGGCTCGATGTTCGGCAAGCTCAGCGAATCGGGCGCTGCGCTGCTGCTTGAGTGGCTTCCGCGCATTGTCGACGGCACGGCCGGACGCACGCCGCAATCCGAGGAGGAGGCCTCCTACGCGCCGAATTTGACCCGCGAGGACGAGAAGCTCGACTGGAGCCAAAGCTCGCGGCGCATCTTCGACCGCGTGAGAGGGCTCAATCCGATGGCGGGCGGCTTCACCTATCTGGACGGCGAAGTGTTCAAGGTATGGGGATGCGACATCCCCCAAAGCCCGGACAAGGGGTTGCGGCGGGAATGGGAGTCGCTTGCGCCCGGGTCCGTATTGGAGGCGGACGCGATGGGCATCCGCGTTCGAACGGGAGACGGCACGCTCGTATTGACGGAGGTGCAGCCCGCCGGCAAAAAAGCGCTCAAAGCAACGGAGTTTGCCAAAGGAGCGCGGCTGGCTCCCGGTAAGGTGCTCGGGTAACCCCGAGCTTTTTTGCAATATCAGAAGTATAGAATTTAGTCTTTTTTTATCCCAACTGATAGCGCGATACAAAACGTTTACCGCCGTCCCCCAGGACGGCGAAGTCGTTTTTACTTGCTTGTCGGGGAAGAACGAAGAAATACGAGGATAAGGATGCGAATGATGAAAAGAACGAATCGTTTGCCCGGAGGCAAACCGCAAGGCGCGCGCGAGGTTGCGATGAGCGTGCTGCATAACGTAGAGACGCAGGGGGCGTACAGCGGCCTGGAGCTGAATCAGGCGCTGCAATCCGCGGGGCTGGAGCGTCCGGACGCGGCGCTGGCGACGGAGCTGGTCTACGGAACGATCCAGCGCCTGAATACGATCGACTACGCCTTGCAAAGCCGGGTGAAGGGCTGGCCGAATAAAATAGAGCCGTGGGTGCGCGCCCTGCTGAGAATGAGCTATTACCAGCTGAGATGGCTGACCCGCGTGCCTGCTCACGCGGCAGTAGACGAAGCTGTGCGAATCGCGAAGAAGCGCGGGCATGCGGGGATCGGCGGTCTGGTCAACGGCGTGCTGCGCGGGTTGCAGCGCGAAGGCTTCGAGGCTCCGCTGCCGGCCTCGTTGTCTCCCGCCGAGCGTCTGGCGCTCACGCACAGCCATCCTCTGTGGCTGGTCGAGCGCTGGATCGCGGAATTCGGCGAGTCTGCGGCTGCGCAGATTTGCGCTGCCAACAATGAGCCGCCGCATGTGTCGGCGAGAGTCAACGAGCTGCAGAGCACCCGCGAGCAAGTGCTCGCCGAGATGAAGGCCGCGGGAATCGAAGCGGCGCCTTCGCCGTTGACGCGGGAGGGAATCGTTGCCGTCAAAGCGGGCAATCTGGTCCATACCGATTGGTACAAGCAGGGCAAATTCACGGTACAGGACGAAAGCTCGATGCTCGTCGCGGCCGTGGCCGATCCGAAGCCGGGCATGGTGGCGCTCGATTGCTGCGCGGCTCCGGGCGGCAAATCGACGCATCTGGCAGAGCGGATGCGCAACGAAGGCAAGGTGATCGCCAACGATGTGCATCCTCATAAAGAAGCTTTAATCCGGCAGCAAGCCGAGCGACTCGGCCTGACCTGCGTGCAGACGATGGCCAGCGACGCGCTGGAGCTTGCCGGGAAGCTTGAACGGGGCTCGTGCGATCTCGTGCTGCTGGACGCGCCGTGCTCGGGGCTCGGCGTTATTCGCCGCAAGCCGGAGATCAAGTGGAACAAGACGGCTGAGGATATCAAGAGTCTGTCGGAACTGCAGGGGCGCCTATTGGAGCAGGCCGGCACGCTCGTAAAGCCGGGAGGCACGCTCGTATACAGCACCTGCACGATCGGGACGGAGGAGAACGAGAACAGAGTTCGGGCTTTTCTGGAGCGCCATCCGGATTTCTGCCTGGACCCCCAGTGGCCGGATGAGACGTTGGCGCCGCTGCGCGAGGCCGGCAGCCTTCCGGAGTCGTTCTCCGGGATGCTCCAGCTCCTTCCCAACCAGTTCGGCAGCGACGGCTTCTTCATTGCCCGTATGCGAAAGCAAAGCCGATAAATTTATGGTAAAATGAACGAATGGTGGTGACAAAGTTGGAAAACGAACAAAGCAAGCCTTTTATTTACGATTTATCGCTGGAACAGATTCAGGAGTGGGTTAAGGAGCAGGGAGAGCCAGCTTTCCGGGCAGGGCAAATCTTCGATTGGCTTTACGTGAAGAGAGCCGGAGCCTTCGCTGAGATGAGCAACCTGTCGAAGTCGCTGAGAGAGAAGCTGGAGGCTCATTTTCGCTTCGTCACGCTGACCGAGATCGCCAAGTTCGAGTCGAAGGACGGAACGGTGAAGTTTCTGTTCGAGCTGCAAGACAAGCACGCGATCGAAACGGTTATCATGAGACACAACTACGGCAACAGCGTTTGCGTTACGACGCAGGTCGGCTGCCGGATCGGCTGCACGTTCTGCGCCTCCACGCTGGGCGGCCTCAAGCGCAGCCTGACGGCGGGGGAGATCATCGCTCAGGTCGTGCAATCGCAAAAAATTCTCGATCCCTTCAATGAGCGGGTTTCGAGCATCGTCATCATGGGGATTGGCGAGCCATTTGAAAATTACGACGCCACGATGCAGTTTCTGCGGACGATGATTCATCCGAAAGGACTGAACATCGGGGCGAGACATATAACGGTGTCGACGAGCGGCATCGTGCCGAGCATGATCAGGTTCGCCGACGAGAATACGCAGATCAATCTGGCCATTTCGATCCATGCGCCCAACGACGCGCTGCGCTCGAAGCTGATGCCCGTCAACCGGAGGTTTCCCTTCGCTGATGTCATTAACGCCTGCAAGTATTATATCGAGAAGACGGGACGAAGAATTACGTTCGAGTACGCGCTGATCGGCGGGGTGAACGACCAGGCGGAGCATGCGGAGGAGCTCGGCGACGTGCTGAAGGATATGCTCTGTCACGTCAATCTGATTCCCGTCAACTACGTGCCCGAGCGCAACTACGTGAGAACTCCCCGGGATGCGATTTTCGAATTTCAGCGTGTGCTGCAGAAGAAAAACGTTAACGTCACGATTCGCAGAGAGCAAGGCCACGATATCGCGGCGGCATGCGGCCAGCTGCGGGCGAAGCATATGGAGACGACGGGGTGATCTTGGGTGAAAACGGTATTGCGAAGTCATGTGGGCAAGGTGAGGCAAGTGAATGAAGATCTGGCTTGGAGCGGCGGCTTGACCGACGGCTTGACCGCGGCAATTGTCGCGGACGGCATGGGCGGCCATCGTGCCGGAGACGTGGCCAGCTCCTTGGCTATCGACAGCTTGGTTCAATCGCTGAAAGCCTGGGGCGGGGCGGAATCCGTCGCGAACAGCGCTCCCGCGCTTAGGGAGCTCATTCGCAAGGCGAACAAGGTCGTTTTCGAGACGGCGTCGCTGAACGAACAATACCACAATATGGGGACGACGGTCGTGCTTGCGCTGCTGGATGGCAGCGCGGGCTTGATCGGCCACATCGGAGACAGCCGGGCTTATCGGCTGCGCGGAGGGAAGCTGGAGCAGTTGACGGAAGACCATACTCTTGTGAACGAGCTGGCCAAGTCGGGCCAGATCAGCCCGCAGGAAGCCGCTCATCATCCAAGAAGAAACGTGCTGACAAGAGCGCTTGGCACGGACCGGGACGTAGAGCCCGACGTTCAAGCGATCGAGTGGCAGCCCGGAGACGTGCTCTTGCTGTGCAGCGACGGGCTTAGCGGGCTGGTGGAGCCTGCGGATCTGCAGGCTGCGCTGCAGCAGGCTGATTCCGAATTGGAGCAGCAGGCGCAGCGACTGATCGATATGGCCCTGGATGCGGGCGGAGACGACAATATTACCGTCGTGCTGGTTACCGACGACGGGCAGGCATACGCTGCGGGAGGGGAATCGGCATGATCGGACATACGCTAAGCGGACGTTACGAGCTGCTGGCTCGCGTAGGCGGAGGCGGCATGGCATTGGTCTACAAGGCGCGTGATTTGCTATTGAACCGTTTTGTGGCCGTGAAGGTGCTGCGCCAGCAGTTTACCCATGACGACGACTTCGTGAAGAGGTTCCGCCGCGAGGCGCAGGCAGCCGCTTCTTTGTCGCATCCGAATATCGTGAGCATCTACGATGTCGGACAAGTCGACGATACACACTATATCGTCATGGAATTTATCGATGGGGCCAATCTGAACGAAATCATTCGCGAGCGCGCTCCTCTGCAAGCAGACGAAGCGGTCAGAGTCGCTTCGCAAATCTGCGATGCGCTGGAGCATGCCCATCAGAATCAAATTATTCACCGCGATATTAAGCCTCATAATATTCTAATCGGCAATAACGGCCGGGTGAAGGTCACGGATTTCGGGATCGCCCGCGCGGTGACGTCCTCCACGATCACCCAGACGGGCTCGGTCATGGGCTCGGTTCATTATTTCTCTCCCGAGCATGCCAAGGGCGTGGCGACAGGCGAGAAATCGGATCTTTATTCCCTGGGCATCGTGCTCTACCAGATGCTGACGGGCCGGCTTCCGTTCCTCGGGGAAAGCCCGATCAGCGTTGCGCTGAAGCATCTGCAGGAGCCGTTCGAGCAGCCGCGCAAAGTAAATCCGTATATTCCGCAAAGCGTGGAAAACATTATTTTGCGGGCCATGCGCAAAAATCCTCACGAGCGTTACCAATCGGCTCGCGAGATGCTGCGCGATCTGGAAACCTGCATGCAGCCGCAGCGGCTTAACGAGCCTGCGCGCCATTACGAAAGCGACGAGGAGGACGAGGAAGACAAGACGAAGATCGTCCCCGCGATTCGCCCGGACATGCGCAATACGCTGGAGGCGCCCGCTATCAAAGTGTCGGCCTCCGAGCAGAGCTGGAACGAGGACGAGACGGGGGGACGCAAGCGCAAGTGGGTGCTTCCCGTCATACTGGGCTCCATGGCCGTCATTCTGATCGCGGTGCTGATCTGGGCCGTGTCCGCGCTGCGAGGACAGATCAGCAACGAGGACGTGATGGTTCCGAACGTGATTGGCAAAGAGGAATTACCGGCCATAGAGGAATTGAAACAAGCCGGCTTTGTCATCATGGAGCCCATCTTGCGAGAGGTGGTCGAGGATAAGGAGGAAGTCGGCAGGGTTATCGCTCAATCCAAGAAGGACATGGAGGCGAAGGAGGGCTCGGCGATCCAGCTGACAATCGGCCAAGCCAAAGACTTGCCGGAGATGCCTCCGCTTAAGGGACTGAAGTACGAGGCCGCGGTCGAGATGCTTAAGGAGATGGGCGTTGACGAGAACAACATTCTCCCGAGCGAGAAGCACGACCAGAGCGAGCCCGGAACGATATTGGATCAGTATCCTGCGGCCAAAGCCTCGTTCGATCCGGCCTCCGATACGAAGATCACGCTTACCGTCAGCAAAGGCGAGGAAGCCTTCCCGATGCCGGACCTGATCGGCAAGACGGAAGCGGAGGCGAAGGCTGCGATCGAGCAAGCCAACCTGAAGCTGCCTTCCGGCAAGATCATTCGCGAGCCGAGCTACTCCCAGGCCGGAACGGTCTTTAAGCAATTCCCGCTGGAGAAGAACGAGATGGTGACTCCGCAGACGGAAGTGACGATCTGGGTCAGCAACGGGTATCCGGACGATTCCAAGGTGCAGAGATTGGATGTAACCGTGTCTCCGGCCGTAGAAGGGCAGACCAGCAAAATCAGAATCGTTTACTCCGACGCGACGGGGGACAACATGGAAATTACGAAAAACATCAAGTCCACTACGTCAATCCCGGTTACGCTTATTTTGTCGCCGACGAAGGACGGTCAGATTACGATCTATCGCGACGGTCAGTTTATACAAAAAGAGCCGGTGCCTTATCTGGTCATTCCGGCAAGCTCATCCCCTGATCCTTCTCCGAGCGGCGGAGAAGAGGAAAGTCCTCCTCCCGACGCTTCTTCCGGCACGGTGGACGGCGGAGATCCACTGACCGGGGAGAATGAAGAAGGTCAATAGGACTTTGATTTTTGTCCATGGATTTCGAACGGGGTTGACCTAAAGGAGCTGTATGCTGTGCCCGAAGGTATTATCGTTAAAGCGTTAAGCGGTTATTATTACGTCCAAGGCCCGGACAACGAAGAACCGGTGCAATGTCGGGGCAGAGGCATCTTCAAGAAAAGGGGCGAGTCGCCGCTGGTCGGCGACCGCGTCCGTTATAGCCATACCGAGAACGGCGAAGGCACCGTCGAGCAAATATTGCCGCGCTCCTCGGAGCTTGTCCGTCCGCCGATCGCGAATGCCGATCTGGCGATTCTCGTTTTTTCGGTCATTCGGCCGGAGCTCAGCTTGATTCTGCTTGACAAGTTTCTTGTACACATCGAGCATGCCGGCATGGATGCGATCCTTGTTTTCTCCAAGCTGGACCGCATCCCGGAGGGGGACGAAGGCGATCGCATTCATCGCGAGATGGAGGCGGCGGAACGGCTCTATTCGACGATCGGCTATCAGGTAGTGAAGACCAGCGCTCATTCGGGGGAAGGCATGGAGACGCTAAGAGCGGCGCTGGCTGGGCACATCAACGTGCTGGCCGGCCAATCCGGCGTCGGCAAGTCCTCTTTGGTGAATGCGCTCGTGCCGGGACTCCAGCTGGAAACGAACGAGATCAGCGACAAGCTGGGACGAGGCAAGCATACGACGCGGCACGTAGAGCTTATCCTGCTGGCCGGCGGAGGTTATATGGCGGATACCCCCGGATTCAGCCAGCTGGATTTCGCCGAGCTTGGCATCGATGAGATCGGTTCCTGCTTTCGTGAATTTACGGACTATTCCCAGTCGTGCAAGTTCCGGGGCTGCACGCACACCCATGAGCCCCATTGCGCGGTCATAGAGGCGCGGGACTCGGGCCATATCGCGTCAAGCCGTTACGACAACTATGTCGGCTTCATGGCGGAGTGGAAAGAAATCAAGCGGAGGTACTAACATGACGATTATCGCACCCTCCATTCTGGCTGCGGACTTTGCCGCGCTGGGAGAAGAGATTCGCAGCATCGAGGCTGCCGGAGCGGATTGGATACATATTGATATTATGGACGGACACTTCGTGCCGAATCTGACGTTCGGACCGCCGGTCGTGTCGATGATCCGTTCGGCGACAAAGCTTCTGTTCGACGTTCATCTGATGGTAGACAACCCGCAAGCGCTGTTTCCTGCGCTCGCGGCAGCCGGAGCGGATCGCGTGACGATTCATCCCGAGGCGTGCGTTCATCTCCATCGCGCGTTGACGGAGGCCCGGGCGCTAGGCATGAAGGCAGGGGTTGCCTTGAACCCGCATACGCCTTTGTCCGTGCTGGAGTATATGCTGGAGGAGATCGATCTGGTGCTGATCATGACGATTAATCCCGGCTTCGGAGGACAGAGCTTCCTGCCGGCCATGCTGCCCAAGCTTCGCGAGCTGCGGGAGATGCTGAAGCGGCACGGACGGGACGATATCCATGTGCAGGTCGACGGGGGCATTAATCCCGAGACGGCCGCACTCGTAAGAGAAGCCGGAGCGAACTCGCTGGTGGCGGGAACCTACGTCTTCAACCACGCGGATCGGAAGGCCGCGATTGCTTCGCTGAGATAAGCTATACCGCCCAATTGCGGGTTGTCAGGTATAGGACAAAATGTCCTCCGCATACATTGGAATCAGTAGCGGGCTTCGATGGAGGAAGCCTGCAAGGGTTCAGCCTGCGGAGGAGGGATGGGACGATGAAGTTTTACACCATCAAGCTGCCGAAATTTTTGGGTGGCTTCGTCAAAGCGATTCTCAATACATTTCACAAAAATTGACGCCTTGTAGGCTCATACAGACGACAAGAAGCCTGACCCGAGGCCATGATAGGACGATCATGGCAGGGCAGGCTTCTTTTTTGACGGCTCTTTTGCGGCAGGAAGCGCGCCTCAGGCGCTCATCGAAGAGGCTGCCCCGGTATCGCGCGTCTCCGACAGCTTGATTCGGAACATAAGCGAGATAATTCCCGTGGCGACCAGAAACACGATGCCGGAGAAGATAAACATGCCCGCCAGCGGAATAAACGTATTTAACCAGCCGGACAGCGAGGTCATTAGGACAAGCATCCCCATGTAGATCGGACCGAAGATGCCGTTGACCCGACCGACAAAGGCTTCTTCGGACGCCTTCAGCACGATCGTATTAATGCCGACCTGCACGAATGGCAGCACGAAGCCGCGGATGAAATGAAAGAACAGCGACCAGAACAGCAGCGTGGTTAAGCCGATGGCAATCGAGGTGATCGCGCAGAACAGATTGCCGATGGCCAATATGACTTGCGGCGTTATTTTTTTGGACACCCCGACGACGAACGCTCCGCCGACAACCATCGCTACGACGTTGACGACCGCAAACCACTGATAGAATTCCTTGTCCAGGTGCAGGCGATCGACCACGATAAAAATCCCGAGCGACTGCGTCAAGCCCACGGCAATGCCGCCCAGGCCGAAGGCGATCCCCATGAGTCTCAAGATCGGGCGCTTGACGACGTATCGAAAACCGTCCCGCAGCTCCAGCCAAATGTTGGCCTCTTGCTTGTTCTTCTCTACGGATCGATCGGCAGGCAGCCGCAGAAGCAAAGCCGCCGAGATCAAGAAGCAAATTCCGACCAGCGCGATGGAAACGTAAATGCCGTAGGATTTGAATACAAGCGTGCCGATAGCCGGACCTCCGATCATGAAGATGGAGATCGTCGCTTGATATAAGGCCATTCCCGTCTGAAGCTGATCCTCCGGCACATGCTGCTTGAACAGCTTCATGCCGGACGGCTGGGAGAACTGCGAGAGGATGGCCGACAGGAATGTCGTGAAGAATATCGCCTTCCACGAAGCGCCTGCAAGCGCGAGCAGAATCAGGAAAATGGACAATGCGCTTAGCAGGTCGCAGATGACCATTGTTTTCTTGGGGCGCCAACGGTCCGCAAAAGCGCCGCCGATGACGGAAAAGACGAGAATCGGCGTAAATTCGGCAACATAGAGCCAGGAAACGGCAACGGAGTCGTTGTTCGTCTTTTCCATTACGAAGAGCAGTACGGCGAAGTTTCGAATCCAGATGCCGATCTGCAAAAACAGATTCGAAACCAGAATGACTCGGATAAACGGGTTGCCGAGAAATCCCCCGGGCGCAACGACTCTTCTCAAGCGCGACAGCATATTAATGCTTCTCTCCATCCTCTGATCTGACTTGTAACCTTGAGCAAAATCCCTAATTTACCCAACATAGCATGTCCATGATGAAGGTTCAACAAAATATGTAAAATTAAATAAAATATTAAATAATCGCACAAGAGCAAGAAGAGAAGCCCTCTCGCAGTATTGCGAAACCCCATGGCGTCGGATAGTATCTTAGCCAGACTTTTGAACGAGAGGGTGGTTGAGATGCAGGCAGAACTGCAGCGGTTCAAAAAGCTCGTTTTCCAGCTGCTGCTGGCCTCGGAGAACCGAACGACGGATATGCTGGAGCTTGTGCTCCAGGACAGCTTGATCCCTCGTGTGCTGAGCCAGTCTTTTCAAGAGAACCGGCTTCCGGAAGTCGATCCGCAAGGGAAGGACATCTTGCTGAGAGAGTCCTGCTTGCTTGCGGAAAGGAGCGGAATGCAGGTCTCCCAGAATATCGCGGTCATCTACCCGCAGCAGGTTCCGGAGGATGTCTACGACAGAATATCGCAGAAGCGGGAGGGGATCGGACATATGATCCGCGCGGGAAGCATCGCCAACGGCCGCAGTCTGCTGCGCTGCGGGTGGCGTGAAGGCCGAACGGTCGTCGATTTGTTCGGGAACCCGTATGAATTGCTGTTCCGCGAGAAATTCAGGGAGGTCCCTTACAAGGAATATACGATTACGTTCGCGGCTTACGAATCGCCTGGCATTCATCTGCTCGAGTATTTCAATCCGCGCCTTCTGGAGGCGGTCCCGATCCAGCTTCCGGAAAGCCCCGCCGCGATCGGTACGACGCCGGGCGGAATTTAAAGGCGAGGTTCAATCCTACATATTCTATTGAAACGCGAGCGCGCGGGGTGATACTTTCATTAGCACATAGCCGGGAGTCGATGCCGGTTTACGAAGCTGCCAGAGGAGGCCGATGGAAATGACGGAGAAGAATGTGCAGGAGATATTATTGGATGTGATAGAGAACAAGCTGAACATTCCGCTTGAACGCGAGAGGATTGACGGGAACACGCTTCTGGGCGATGAAGGGCTGTACCTGGATTCCATTCGGTTGATCGAGCTGGTGGCCAGAATAGAGGAGCAATTCGGTGTCGTCATTCCTGATCATGAGCTCGCTGAGCTCGCCAATGCCAATCTAGAGCGGCTTGTCGCCATCATCGTCGGCCGCGCGGAGGTTCGATGACCGCGATGCCCCGCGTGACGAAGGAGGATTTAAAGCAGCTGCTGCTGGAGCGGGACTTGTTTTCGAGCATTGCGGGGGAGCTGGACGAAGACACGGAGATCGTGCTGGATTCGCTTGCTCTGCTGTGGTTTCTGGAGGGCTTGGAGAAAAGGCTGATCCCTGGCGTTCAGTGGGCGGACGAGGACTATGCCAAATTTCGTTCGATTAACGAGATATACCGATTAATCGAAGAAAAAGCGGGAGGCAGCGGTGATTAATAGAGTGGCAGTGACGGGAATCGGGATCGCGACTCCGTTCGGCTTCGGAGAAGCGGCTGTCGTTCGTTCGATCCTCGCAGGCCGGCACGGCTTTCGACCGGTGAGCCGCTTCGATACCCGCCTATTCCGCACAAGCTATGCGGCGGAATCGGAATTCGACGGGAGCTTGGCGGAGCTGGGCATTCGCTGCGCGGAGGAGGCTCTTCAGGATGCCGGCTCTCCCGACATAAGGGATGCGGCATTGGTGCTGGGCATCGCGGGTGACTACGATGCGCTTCAAGCCTATTGGCGCAGCAAGCAATCTGCCGAGGAAACGGATCGGCGCATTCTGGAGTTCATGCCCGCGTACCAGGCGAACTTGCTGGCCTCGCGATTCGGCATGGTCGGGGCGGGGCAGAGGATATGCCTCAATAATGCCTGCATCGCTTCAAGCAATGCGATCGGTCTCGCCTATGAGCTTATTGCGCAAGGGAAGGCGGATATCGTGCTCTGCGGGGGCTATTCTCTGGTCACGGAGGAAATGTTCGCCAAGTTTAATTCGGGACGCGCCTTCGCCGCGGACGGGAGAGTGCGCGCGTTCTCGGCCAATCGCAGCGGCATGCTGCTCGGCGACGGGGGGGCGATGCTCGTTCTGGAAAATCTTGCGCGGGCAAGGCAGAGAAAAGCGGCTATAAAAGCCGAGATGATCGGCTGGGGACTGTCGTGCGACGCTTTCCACGTATGCCAGCCTCATCCCGAGGGGGCGGGCATGGCGCATGCGATCTCCAAGGCGCTGGCCAAAGCCTCCATAACAAGCCGCGAGCTGGACTATATTAACGCGCACGGCACGGGAACGCTTCATAACGATCGAAGCGAAACCTTGGCGCTGAAGAAGGCATTGGGAGAAGAAGCCTACCGAATTCCGGTCTCGTCTACGAAATCGATGACCGGTCACATTCTGGAGGGCACCGGCGCCGTTGAGACGGCGATTTCCATCATCGCCATGAACCGCAACATCATTCCGCCTACGGCCGGTTATGAGCAGAGGGACCCGCAGTGCGAGCTGGATTACGTTCCGAATGAGCCGAGACCGAGCAGCCTGAATACGGTGATGAACGTCAACGCTTCCTTTGGCGGCAACAACATTGCCATCGTGCTGCAAAAAATAAATGCGGAAAAGGAATGAAACCATGAGCTTAGCCATCGCTTCGATTTGCTCTATCGGGCCTTGGGGCAGAACGTCGGACAAACTGGGCGAGTGGCTGGACGGCACAGAAGAGGCCCTCGCAAGGTCGGCGGAATTGCCTGCGGTGCCCGGGTTTATCGAATCCGGCTTTAACCCCCTCGTTCAGCAATGCTTTGCTCCCCACTTCGCGAACGGGAAGGTAAAGGATCCGCGGAGGCTGGCGGTCGTGCTTGGCAGCACCTTCGGAGACACGACGACGGCGGATTTGGCCAGTATGAATCTGCTGCAGGGCAAAATCCATAATGCTCTGCTGTTCTACCAATCGGTCCCGAACTCGATCCTAGGTTATTTGTCGCGGGAACAAAGCTTGACGGAGATGTTCACCTGCTTCGCGGGATACGGGCATACCGCATACGCCGGTTTGTCCTTGGCGGAGCTGTATCTGGGGATGGATTCGGTCGAGCAGGTGCTTGTTATCGGAGTCGAGACCCGCTCGGACAGAGCGGATGAGATGTTCGCATGGCTGAATACGGACGAGCCCGGGGGCGTCTCCTTCGATTGGGCCGTTTCGCTCTTGGTGGAAAAGGCGCAGGAGGAGGAAGAGCTGTCCGTGAGCTCCGGCCAGACGTTGATCGCATGCGCTGCCGCCTCTGAACAGGAGGCTAGCCCGGGCTTTGGCCGATCCTGCCCGGCGCTGCTGGAGATCGCGAGGACCGTTGCCGATCTGGAGGCGGACAGGGGCGGAGCCACGCGTCGGCAGACGCTGATCCGCGAAAGAGATTTCGGGGGGAATGGTTATGAAATCAGGCTTAGCAGATAACGGCGATTTCTATTCGCGGCTGTTTCCAAGCGCGCCGGACCTCGACAGGCTGGCGTTAAAGCATCAAACGGGGATTACGTACGGAATGCTGGAAGCGGAAATCGAGCGCTGGCGGAGGAGACTGGCGGATCAAGGTGTTCGCCGGAACAGCCTTGTAGCCATGAGCCTTCCGAACTCTTTTACCTTTGTCTATGTCCTGTATGCCCTATGGAAGCAAGGAGCTCAGGCGATGCTGATCGATCCTCGCCTGAAGCGTGCGGAAGCAGACGATATTATCCAATCGCAGAGACCGAATTTCTTTATTCACCCCACGGAGGCACCTTCGCCGCTTGGCGGATTCAAGGAGGAAATCGCGGTTGGTGTGGATCAACTGCATGAAGAGGAAAGCCCGCGAGTATATGCGCTGCGGCTATTTTCGTCCGGGTCTACCGGGAAACCGAAGACGATCGGCCGCAAAGCGGAAGCGCTGCTGCTAGATATGCGGAAGCTGTCGGGAGGGCGCTATCTGGAAGAGAAGGATCGCGTGCTCGCGCTGTCTCCGCTATGCCATACGTACGGCTTGCTGAACGGCCTGATGCAAACGCTTTGCCGCGGGGCCGCTTTGCATTTTGCTTCGGTCAATCTGAGCAAAAGTCTGCTGAAGACGATACGGGAGGACAGGATCACGGTCATTTACGGCGTGCCGTTCCATTACCAGCTGCTGCTGGAATCTCCGGACGATCAGCCGCTGCCGGATGTGAGAGCGGCGATATCCGCGGGAGAGCCGCTATCCATCGAGCTGTACGAGCAATTCGCCGCCAAGTATGGCGTCCGGATCGGACAGCAATACGGCACAAGCGAGACCGGCGTGCTCGCAATGGATTGGAAGGGCGAGCATCCGGGAAGCGTCGGATGCGTGCTGGAGGGCGTCGAGCTGTCTATGGCCGGGGAAGAGGAGATTGCGGTGCGATTGGCGGAATGTCCTTATCTAGACGAACAAGGCGCGGAGCGCTACCGCGAGGGAGCTTTCCATACGTCCGATAGAGGAGAACGGCGGGATGGCTTGTTATACGTGCACGGGAGGATGGATTCGGTCATGGCGATCGGAGGCCTGAAGGTCGATCTGCTGGAGATTGAAGCGAAGCTGCGGCAATTTCCCGGAATCGCGGACGTGACGGTCTATGCGGACAGGCAGGCGGGAAGCGTCGGCGCTTACGTTCAAGCCAAGGACGGCTGCAAGGAGGAAGAGCTGCTGTCCTGGTGCAGAACGAATATGGCTGCTCACAAAATCCCCCAGGCTCTCTATTGGGTCGATGAGCTTCCTCGGACCTCGACCGGAAAAGTCATTCGCAGACGGCTGGAGGGAGCGCGATGAGCGAGCGGGCAGAGCTGCTGCTGCGGCATGCGGGAGAGTACGAGCGGAGCGGAAAGCTGTTGGAAGCGAACGATGCCTACCTTAGAG
The DNA here is from genome assembly GCF_042651945.1 of Cohnella boryungensis. Taxonomy (NCBI): domain Bacteria; kingdom Bacillati; phylum Bacillota; class Bacilli; order Caryophanales; family Paenibacillaceae; genus Cohnella; species Cohnella boryungensis. The sequence continues at coordinate 407,597 of NZ_JBHSED010000040.1, forward strand.
CACTGCGCCATGCGGACGAGATCGAGGAAAGGCAGGAGGCGGAGCGGGGGGCTGCGCGAATGAGCCGGGAGCTGGACAGACGAACCCCGTCTCCGGCCGAATGCGCGAAATCGATGAATAAGGCGATAAGCCTGTATTGCTACGGGAGAAGCGGCACTCATTTTCTCAAAAGCCTGCTGGACGGGCATCCCCAGATTGTATTGACGATGCTGGACGGGACGAAGCTGCTCGAATTGTGGGAGGAGAAGCTGGAGCGCAGTCTCCCGCTGAACTCCGATGCCATCGCGGATGCGGTCATGGAGAAGCTACCGTTCGAATTTAACGAGGGCCGCGTCTACAAGGAGCCCCAATTAAACGGGATGTGCTCGATGGGGGAGTCCCAGGACTATGTATTTCGCATCGACCGTATCCGGTTCAGGGAGGGGCTGAGTAAGTTTCTGGGGGCGGAAGAGGCTCCTGATGCGAAGCTGTTCTATCAAGCGGTCCAATTGGCGGCAGCCTACGGGCTGGGCAGAACCTACGACTTCCGCAAGGGGATTCCGACCATCGTCGAGGGAGGCATTCATTTCGGCCTCTATATAAAGGAAACCGAACGGCTGCTCGCGCTGTTTCCCGACCTGCGGCTGCTCTATATGGTTCGCAGACCGGATATCGCCTTCGCTTCCGCGCTGAAGTTTCAGCTGAAATCCGGGCAAGCCAATATATACAATCTGTGCTTTCAGCTTAAGCTTGTGCTGCAGCATACGCCGGCGATGCCCCAATGGGTCGACAGAACGCTGGCGATCCGGCTGGAGGACTTGCATCGCGGACCGCATACCATCTTGAAGTCGCTGTGCGACGCGCTTGATCTCGATTGGAGCGATACGCTGCTCAGCAGCACCTTCGGGGACGTGAAGTGGTGGAATACGACGACCTCGGCGGCCGTATCGGGATTCAATACGATTACGACCTCCAACGAGTATGGGGAGCTGCTTTCCGACGATGACAAGAAGCGGTTGGAGCGCTTCCTATGGCGGAAATTCAAGGCATGGGGCTACGCGGACGCTTCCCCTGCGGAGGACGAGGATTTGCCGGAACTGCTGAGCGTTCCATTTAAATTCGAAGCTCAGTACGGAGCGAGTCCAAGCGAGCTTGGCACGAACAGAATGATGATCAGACGAATTCTTTCCCAATTCGCGCTTGAAGATCGAGCTTTGGATCGGAGCAATGCCGACCTGCGCCAGGTGAAACCAATCTGTCTTTCGGGGTGAGTCGATGAACAAGCTGGAGCGAGGCGATATCGTCCTCCAATTCGGCAGCAAGGCGGAAACGCTAAGCCGCCTGGAAAACGTTGTTCAAGCGGCGGTTGTGCTGCCGCAGTACGCGCTCAGTCTGGCGCAATGGCGATCCGACCGCGAAGGGACGCTGGCTGCGCTGGAGCGTCTGTCGTGGTTTAGGCGGCCCGTCATCGTCCGAAGCAGCGCGCGGGACGAGGATGGAGAGCATGCTTCGCTGGCCGGGAAATATTTGTCGATCCCTCAGGTAAAAGGACGGCTGCAGCTTCGCGATGCCGTGGATCGGGTATTCGCCTCCTACGGGGAGGCTTCCGCGGAGCATCAGGTGCTGATTCAGCCGATGCTGCGGACGATCGCGATGAGCGGGGTCGCTTTCAGCCTGAATCCCAACAACGGCGGCAACTACAGAGTCATCAATTACGATGGGATTACCGGCTCCGCTTCTTCCATCACCTCGGGGAGCGCGGCCTATTCCAGAACTTATTATTGCTTTAGGGACTCGCCGGTTCCGGCGCCGCAGCCTCTGGACCGAATTCTCGCATTGATCGAAGAGCTGGAGCGGCTTTTTTCATCGGATCGGCTGGACATTGAGTTCGCGACGGATCGGAAAGGCGTTCTGTACCTGCTGCAGGTCCGGCCTTTGATCGTCTCCTTTCCCGTCCCGGAACGCAAAGTTCAAGCCGGGATCTTGTCGCGCGTCTACAGCAAGGTCGCCCAATCGCAAGGAAACAAGCCGTATCTGTACGGCAAGCGCACGGTATACGGCGTTATGCCGGATTGGAATCCCGCCGAAATCATCGGAGTCCGTCCGAGACCGTTGGCGCTGTCGCTGTATAAGGACCTTGTGACAGACAGCATCTGGGCGTATCAGCGGAACAATTACGGATACAAAAATCTGCGAAGCTTTCCGCTGCTGATTCATCTGGGCGGGTTTCCCTATATCGACGTGCGCGTAAGCTTCAATTCCTTCCTGCCGGAGCAATTCGAGGACGCCCTCAGCGAGAAGCTGATCGATTATTACGTGGATAGGCTGGCGGAGGAGCCGGAAAACCATGACAAGGTCGAGTTCAATATCGTGTTTTCCTGCTATACCTTCGATCTCGGACAGCGCATTCGGGCGCTGGGCGCTCGCGGCTTCTCCGAACGAGAGCTGGATGCGATCTGCGAAGGGCTCAAAGGGCTGACGAATCGCATGCTCGATATGGAGTCGGGATTGCTGCGCAAGGATTTGGACCGAATCGAGGAGCTGGAAGGAAAACGGGAGAAAATCGTGCGCAGCTCGCTCGACGCCGTCTCCAAAATCTATTGGTTGCTGGAGGATTGCAAGCGATACGGAACGCTGCCCTTCGCCGGCTTGGCCCGGGGCGGCTTCGTAGCTGCGCAGATGCTGCGCTCGCTCGTGAGCGTGGAGATTTTGTCGGAATCGGATTACCACGATTTCATGCACGGTCTGGAAACCGTCAGCTCCAAGATGGGCCGGGACTTTACGGAGCTGGACATGGATAGCTTTCTGACGAAGTACGGTCATCTCAGACCGGGTACTTACGACATCTTATCGCCCAGATATGACGAAGCCCCTGACAGATACTTCAGCTTCGGCAATCGGGAGGCGCGGCAAGAAGCGGCGAACGCTAGACCGTTTATGCTGTCGCTTGCGCAATTCAACAAAATCCGCAGCCTGCTGCTTAAGCACGGCTTGTCCGGCGATGTGCTGCAGCTCTTTGATTTCTTCAAGCTTGCGATCGAAGGAAGGGAATACTCGAAGTTCGTGTTCACGAAAAGCCTGAGCGAGGCGATCAGCTTATTCGCTTCGCTGGCGGAGGAGCACGGATTAACGAAAGAGGAAGCCTCTTACGCGGACATTGGAGTCATCAAGCAGGCGTATGAATCGGAGTGCGATGTGCGCGAGCTGCTGCTGCGCAGCTCGGCCAAGGGGAGGGAGCGCTACGAGTCGACCTTGCAGCTTTGTCTGCCCCCGGTCATTGTCGAGCCCTCCGACGTATGGGCCTATCACCAGCTCGAATGCGAGCCGAACTATATTACGCTCAAGCAGACCTCAAGCAACGTCGTATTCATGGACGATGGCAATCCCGACCGCCTGCAGGGAAGCATTTTGTTCATTCCCAGCGCAGACCCCGGATACGACTGGATTTTCTCCAGAGAGATCGCCGGCTTCGTCACCATGTACGGAGGGGCGAATTCCCATATGGCGATTCGTGCGGGCGAGCTGTCCATTCCGGCGGTTATCGGCGTTGGCGAGAAGCTGTACGAGCGTTACGGACAAGCCCAGGTGCTGGAGATCGATTGCGCAAGCCGGCAGATGAGGATCATTCGATGAAGCTGATCGGGGTGACGCAGAGAACGATCCGAATCGAGGCTTACCAAGAAACGAGAGACAGCCTGGATCAGCGCTGGTCTCCGTTGTTGTCCGAATGCGGTCTGCTTCCGATTGCCCTGCCGAACCATGCTCCGACGGCGCGCCGCTTGGCGTCGGAGCTGCCGCTGTCCGGTTTTCTGCTCACGGGAGGAGATCATCTGGCGGCGTACGGGGGAGGGTCCCCGGAGCGGGACGAGGTCGAGCTTTTCCTGCTGGAACGCGCCTTGGCGCTGAATGTTCCGCTGCTTGGCGTGTGCCGGGGAATGCAAGTGATTCTGCACTACTATGGCGTCCGGCTCGCAGCGGTGGAAGGCCATACGGCATCCCGGCACAGGGTACTGAGCTTGGAAGGCGGAGAGCCGGTACGAGTGAAAAACAGCTACCATGCCTACGGGACCAAAGAGATCGCGGAGCCGCTGCGGGTATTGGCAAGAGCGGCGGACGGGGTGGTGGAAGCCATCGGCCACCGGGAGAAAAGGATCAGCGGCATGATGTGGCATCCCGAGAGAAACGGGATTCCTGATGAAGACGACATCCGCTGGATCAAAGCTTGCTTCGATCACGGATAAGAGAGCCGCTTCACCAAATCAATAGATATCAGGAGGAATAAGCACATGAAGCATGGGGATTTTACGGCGTTGGCTACGCATTACATTAACCGCCCGGGTTACTCCGAGAGGGTGCTTCGCGCGCTGATGGCCCATATTGGGGCAGGCGGCGACTCTTGGCGGGTGGCCGATGTGGGGGCGGGTACGGGCAAGCTTACGGAAATACTCACGGAGCTGGGCATGGAGGGCTACGCGGTGGAACCGAACGATGCGATGAGAAGCGAAGGCGTCGGAGCCGGAGTCGGCAGGGGGAGCTTCGTCTGGTCCAAGGGCTTCGCGGAGGATACCGGTCTGCCTGCCAACTCTGTCGATTGGGTGTTCATGGCCTCTTCCTTCCACTGGACGGACAAGCCTGCAGCATTAAAGGAATTCCACAACATCCTGAAGCCCGGGGGGCATTTCACCGCGCTCTGGAATCCCCGCGATGTAGAGAGCAATGAGCTTCATCAGGAGATCGAAGGCTTGATTCGGAGCTATGTGCCGGAGTTGAAGCGAGTCTCATCCGGTCTCGGATCGAACATGTCCGGCGTAGACGAGGACCTGCTGTCCTCCGGGCTGTTCGAGGATTTGATTTTCATGGAGGCGCCCCATGAGGTGGAGATGACGAAATCCCGCTACCTGAACGCATGGAGATCGGTGAACGACATTCAGGTGCAAGCAGGTCCGGAAAGGTTCGAGAAAATCATGAGCGGCATCGAGAGCATCCTCGGCTCTGCGGATACGATCGTTGTCCCCTACAAAACGCGAGCCTGGACGGTTCGGGCGAAACGGTGAACGGGATGAGAGCGATTATTCTGGCCGCCGGCAGGGGCAGCCGCATGGGGGCATTGACGAACGAGCGCCCCAAATGCCTAACGCCGTTTCACGGGCGAACGCTGCTGGATTGGCAGCTCGGGGCGCTTCGCCAGGCCGGCATACGCCATATCGGAATCGTGAGAGGTTATCAGTCTCACCGCATCGATGCGGAGGGGGCGACCTTTTTCGAGAATGCGCATTGGGAACGGACCAATATGTTCGCCAGCTTATGCAAAGCGGCGGAATGGCTTGAGGAAGAGGCATGCCTGGTGAGCTACTCGGACATCGTGTATTCTCCTGAAGCCGTTCGCTTGCTTGCAGAGGCGAAGGAAGCTATCTCGTTGACAAGCAATTTGAACTGGCGCGCGTTATGGCAGGAGCGCTTCGCGGATCCCTTGTCCGATGCCGAAACGTTCAGGACGGATGAAGAGGGCTGGCTCACGGACATTGGACGAAAGGCCGCGTCGATCGAGGAGATTGGCGGGCAGTTCATGGGCTTGCTGAAGTTTACCCCGGAAGGCTGGGCCGCCGTAAAGCGCGTTACCCGCGCCTGCGGGAGCGAGGAGATCGCTCGAATGGACATGACCGGCTTGCTGTCACGGCTGATTGCCGACGGCGTCCGCATTCGCGCGATTCCCTATGACGGCTTGTGGCTGGAGGTCGATTCGGAGAGGGACCTGCGGTTGTCGGAAGGCCGATATGAAAGCTTATTCTAACCAAGAGGGCGAGGGACGAGCTTGGTGAAGCTGGAGATTACTCCCTATAATCGCAACTGGCTCGATTGTTATCTGAACAATCTTATTGCGATTCTAATGACGCGCAATGCCAAATACGAGCAATTGATCGGTTATGTCAGTTCCCGTTTCGAGATGCCCTTACCCGCTGCCGGCAAGTTGACGGACGAGGAGTATACTGGCTACCGTGGAGCCGGCGCCTACTTGCCCCATATTCGCAAGGGCATATCGGAAGCGCTTCTGCAGCGCTATCTCGACAGCGAAGAAATCGCGATTACGCCGGATACGGACATCATCGGCACGGTAAAAGAACTGCTGCGAGACGGACGGTATTGCTTCGTGAGGGTCAATCGTTATTATTACCCGGGCTGCTACGATTACATGACCCAGCGTCTAATTCATCCTTCTTTTATTTACGGCTACGACGACGAGGCGCAAAAGCTGCTGCTGATCGAGGACTATATTCAGGTCGGCCGCTTCGAGCGCTACGAAATCTCCTACAACGATTTTCTCATTGCCTATCGCTCGATTGAGCCGGAGGAACGATTCGCGCTTGCGGTCAGCGCCTCCGAGGCCGAATTCGAAGCGCCGTTAGAGCTTCTTAAAGCCAACATCGACGCCCAGCTTACGGATGAAGAGGCAAGCGACGATCATTTCGTCTATTACAAAGGAGTCGGCGGAATCCGGCGTTTCCGCGAGCATTTCTTCGAATCGATCGCCGGCGTAACCGACGTATCGACCAATGTGTTCAATCGGGTCTCAACGCTTGTTTTCTATCCGGACAGGAACAGAATGCTGATTCGCGATCTCCGGGCTGCAGGGCTGCTGGATTCCGGGGACGGGGAGCAACTGGCCAGCGGCTTTGACGATCTGTATCGGCTATGGGGCGGCATTCGGGCGAAAATCCTTCAGTACTACATGAGGGACAACAAACCGGACCTGCATTCCTATTTTGCGAATGTGGACGCCTCGTTGCGAGAGTGCGAAGCGGAACGGGAGCTGCTGGAGCGATTGCGGAAAAAGCTGGGCTAGCCGAGGACAAGCGATGAACGGGAGGGAACCAGGCAATGACGGCGGATGGCACGGTCTATTGGATTACAGGATTGGCGGGAGCCGGAAAGACGACCATCGGCTCGCAAGTCTATGCTCGGCTCAAGTCCGTGAAAAGCAATGTCGTCTTCCTCGACGGGGATGTGCTGCGGGAGGTGTTCGGTCACGATCTGGGATACGCCCCGGAAGACCGCAAGCGGAGCGCATCCCGAAATTCGCGGCTATGCAAAATGCTGGCGGAGCAAGGCCTAGACGTCGTCTGCGCGACAATCTCGCTGTTCCACGAATGTCACGACTGGAACAGGGCCAACCTGCGGCAATACCGGGAGATCTATGTGCGCGTTCCGATGGAGGTGCTGTCCGCCCGTAATCAGAAGGGATTGTACGCCGGGGACGAGCGGGAGGAAAGGGGTCATGTGTGGGGCATCGATCTTGCTTGCGAGCTGCCTCGAAGTCCGGATTTGATCGTCGACAACGACGGAACGAGCAGTCCTGAAGAGATAGCCGCGCGCATTGTGACGCTGTGAGTTGGACGCTGAGCGGATCGTGCAATTCCAAATCTTGAGTTAATCGAGTAACTCCTATACTTTGCAGGTTGTGTAGGAGCTTGTTTAATTTTAAAATCAAATCACGACTCAAATGTAAACGGCTACATTGAGACGCATTCGGATCTGCAGCAGGTTCATCCGCAGCCGTTCATTCGAGCAAACCGCAGGGGAGGGAAAATCATGAAATATCGCTTTTACTCCTATGTGCCTCAACAGATGCTTGCAGCTAACAGCAAGATCAACTTCTCTTATATGGAGAACAAAGTGCTTGTCATCGAAGCGCTCTCGGAGCTGACCCTAATCCAGTCGGGGCAATCCTACGAAATCCGCCCGGGGGCGCTCATCCTTGCAGAGGGACCCGAAATCGCGAATCCGGGCCCCGAGGTCGGTTATTTCCGCTTTATGGCCTTTGACGGCGGAGAGAAGAGGCCCGAAGGTCCGAGATCCGCCCGCGTCATACTTGACAGAGGCAAGCCGGAGTTCATTCTAATTCGCCAGATCGTTAATTATCCGATATACCGGAAGCGGGATATCGAGGAGGTAGAAAAGCTGTTCGACGAGGTGTGCTTGGCGGTAACGGAGACGGAGCGGACTGGGAACGGAATGCCGTCGAACCTGCACGGTCCGATTGACCCCCGGCTGCTTATCGTGAACAGATATATTCGCAAAAACTACCATCAACCGCTGTGCCTGCAATACTTATCCGATTTGATCGGCTGTCACCCGGTCTATCTAAGCAATATGTACGCCAAAGTGTTCAAGATGGGCCCCATGCAGCATCTGCAGCGGATTCGGATGCAAATCGCGAAGCGTCTGGTCGCGGACCCGCATACTCCGATCAAGGAGATTGCGCGAAGCCTCGGGTATGTGACTAGCTCGCAATTCGGCGCCGTCTACAAGAAATACTACGGAACGACTCCGCATAAAAACCGCATAAACGAAATGAGCGAGGGAACGGCTATTTAACCAAGTCAGGGGGGAATTGATTTGCTTGGACGTTTGGATATGGATAGCGTGACGGCAACGGTGAAGGAGAAGCTGCGGCACATTCTGGGGCTGCGAGACCCGCTAACCGCGGATTTGGAGCTGGAAACGGTCGGATTGAGCTCGCTTACGGTCATCCAGCTTCTGGCCGAGCTGGAGGATGCGTTCGATCTGATCTTCGAGGGGAGGGAGCTGCGGTTCGAAAACTTCGCGACGGTTCGGCTCATCGCGGATACGGTGGCGCTCAAGCTTTCCGCGGCTCATGGCGCGCATTGACAAGCGACTCATTAAGGAGCGATCTATTCAAGCACAAAAAAGAGGTTGCCGACTAAGGGATCTTAGGAGGCAGCCTCTCTTCTTTGTTTTCATTACGTTGTTACACGCGCGTTACCGCTCCGGACTTCAGAGCTTTAGCGCTTACGTATACGCGCTTCGGCTTGCCGTTCACCAGAATGCGCACTTTTTGCACGTTAACCCCCCAAGTACGGCGGGTAGTGTTGTTCGCGTGAGACTTGTTGTTGCCGGAACCTGGCTGTTTCCCTGTGACATAACATTTACGAGCCATTAAAAATACACCTCCCTGCCACGTCCATACAAATACTTCACTATAATATCACAAGCCCGATCTTCCATGCAATGAAAATGCGCATTTTCGCGGCTTTTGGATGATAATCCCGAGATTTGAGCTTAAAACGGGAGAGAACGGCTTCATTCTCCCGTTTTTTTATAGTACAATGAAGTATGGCCCATAATAAAGGCATAAAGGAGTGATTTTCCATGCCTCTGCAGCTTGCTTCGGAGAACGGAAAGATAGATGTGGCGGATCAGGTCATCGCGATGATCGCCGGTTCGGCGGCGCTGGACTGTTACGGACTGGTCGGAATGGCATCCCGCAAAGGGCTGAAGGACGGAATCGCTGAGTTGCTTGGGCGAGAGAACTTGTCCCGGGGAATCGAAGTCCGTCACGAAGGCGAACAGGTCCACCTTGACCTCTATGTCGTGGTAAGTTACGGAACCAAGATTTCCGAAGTTGCCCATAACATTCAATCTAAAGTCAAATACGTGCTTGAAGAAGTCGTCGGCCTGAAGGTCGATCAGGTGAACGTTAATGTTCAGGGAGTGCGGGTTTTAAAGTAGCTAATAGGGAAGGGGAATTTGTCATTGAGCAAGCGCTTCTTGAACGGAAGTGAATGGACGGCCATGGTCCTCCAAGGCGCGAAAATGTTGTCCCTCCACGAGGAGCGGGTCAATGGCCTGAATGTGTTTCCCGTACCGGACGGCGATACGGGCACGAACATGAATTTAACGATGTCGGCCGGCGTAGCCGAATTGAAAAATAAGCCTTCGGAGGAAGTCGGAAAAGCGGCGGAAGTGTTATCCAAGGGGCTTCTGATGGGGGCGAGGGGCAATTCCGGCGTTATCCTGTCCCAGCTGTTCCGGGGATTCTCGCGCGCCATTGCCGGACAGCGCGAGCTAACGGTGCCGTTGTTCGCCAATGCTCTCCAACAGGGAGTTGATACCGCTTACAAGGCGGTGGTCAAACCGGTGGAAGGCACGATTCTTACCGTGGCCAGGGAGGCGGCGCGGCACGGGCTTGCAGTGTCCCGACGCACGTCGGACCTGAAGGAACTGATGAACGAGGTGCTGAACAAGGCTCGCGAAACTCTGTCGCGCACGCCGGATATGCTGCCTGTACTGAAGCAAGTCGGAGTCGTCGATTCCGGCGGACAAGGTCTTGTCTACATCTATGAAGGCTTCTACCTGTATTTGAATAATGGAGACTTGATGGAGTCGAGCGGTCCTGAAGCCTCCGCCCGCGCGGTTTCTTCGCCTGCGGAAGTAAACGCCTCCGCCCGCCCGACCGCAATCGCTTCATCGTCCGCCCAATCCCGGATTGCGACCGAGAGCATTACATTTCCGTATGATATGGAGTTTTTCATTCAACGTCATCACGTTTCCGCGCCGTTCCCGGAGGCGGCGTTCCGGCAAGCGCTGGAACGCGACGGGGACTCGATCATCCTCATTGAGGACGAGTCGATCGTCAAGGTGCATGTCCATTCGAGGCGGCCCGGAGACGTGCTGAACCTGGCGTTGACTCATGGCGAAATCACCCATATTCATATTCTCAATATGCAGGAGCAGCATAGAGAACTGCTGGAGCAGAAAGACGATGCCCGTGCGCTGTCATCGCCGGAGTCTGGGATGCCGGAGACGAGCGCTCCTGTCGTCGATTATTCCTTGCCCGGCGTGGTCGATCTGCCTGCGGTGACCGCCTCGCCCGAAAGCGAGCCGAATCCGGACGTCTATGAAATGGCCTCTTACGGCGTGGTGGCCGTAAGCGTCGGCGAGGGCAACGCGGAGCTGTTTGCCAGTCTTGGCGTCGATATCGTGCTGTCGGGCGGTCAGAGCATGAATCCGAGCACGGAAGATTTGCTTGGAGCGATTACGTCCTTATCTGCTCATCATATTATCGTGCTTCCTAACAACCCGAATATCATTATGGCGGCGAAGCAAGCCGCCGAGCTTGCCGAAAGGCCGGTCACCGTGCTGCCTACCCGCACGCTGCCGCAAGGGATGGCGGCGATGCTGGCCTTCCAGGAGAACGATTCGGAAGCGGCGAATCTGGAACGAATGACCAAAGCCTTCGAGCGCGTCGTCACGGGAATGGTGACGAACGCGGTTCGCGATACCGAGATGGATGGCGTTCAGATTAAGCAAGGCCATTATATCGGAATCAAGGACAAGACGATTGTCGTGTCCGATCCGGGGCTGCTTGAAGCCAGCCAAGCGCTCTTGAGCGAGCTGATGACGACGGGCGGCGAAATCCTGACCGTTCTTACCGGAGAGGGCGCGGATGCCGAGCAGAGCGAGGCGCTGGAGCGCTGGCTGGCGGAACAGTACCCTGATGCGGAAGTCGAGGTTCATGAAGGCGGACAACCTTTGTATCCTTATTTGTTCGCTGTAGAGCCTTAATAATATATGAGGTGATGGAGGAGACAAGCCCATGGCATCGGTTGTTCTGGTCACGGATAGTACGGCGGATATTCCGCTCGATACAAGAAAGAAGCTTGGCATCGAGATGGTGCCGCTGAAGGTCAACTTCGGCGAAGAAAGCTTCCTGGACAACATCACGCTTCAGCCCGCGCAATTTTACGAGAAGCTGATCGCCTTCGGCAAGCTGACTACGACTTCGCAGCCTTCTCCCAATGACTTCTACGAGGTATACAAAAAATTAACCGATCAAGGGCATTCGGTCATCTCGATCCAGCTTTCCGGCGCAATGAGCGGGACGTACCAGTCGGCTACCATTGCTCAGTCCATGCTGGACGAGGGAGCCGACGTGACGGTAATCGATTCGAAGTCGGCTTCTTACGGATGCGGGAGCATCGTCGTGAAGGCGGCCGAGATGGCGCAAGCCGGCGCAAGCAAGGAGCAGATTATCGCCGAGATCGGGCGGATGCGATCGCAGCTGCGTCTTTACTTTCTCGTGGATACGCTGGAATACCTGCAGAAGGGCGGGCGGATCGGCAAAGCCTCGGCCGTGCTCGGCTCCCTGCTGAACATCAAGCCGATCTTGTCGATCGACAACGAGGGCTTTGTGTTCCCGTTCGATAAGGTAAGAGGGCAGAAACGGGCGATGGCGCGGATCGCCGAAGTGCTGGAGAGCGACTTGCGGGACACGCCGGTGGGCTTGATTATCGCTCTGACGCCAGGACACACGGAAGGCTCGGCGGAATTGATCGCGCTATTGAAAAACAAGCTGAACGTACAAAGCTACGAGGAGTCGGAGATCGGTCCGGTCATCGGCACCCATGCCGGTCCCGGAACGATCGGAGTATTCGTATTCCCGATTCAAGAGTAACAGGCAAAGCACATCTAAAGAGGTTGGTCTCATGTCTAATCATCTGTTCCAGGTGCCTCTGACGAAACTTCAAGGCGTGGGCCCCCAGAAAGCGGGGGAGCTCCACGCCTTGGGCATTTCCACGGTGGGCCACCTAATCGAATATTATCCGTTCCGCTATGAGGATTATCGGGTTCGCGAGCTGCGCGACGTGAAGGACGGAGAGCGAATTACGATTCAGGGAACGATTGCCGCGCCCCCTGCCATGCAGAGGTACGGAGGCAAGACGCGCCTGATCTGCCGGGTGACGGTGGATCAAACGCTCGTCACGGCCGTATGGTTCAATCGGGCGTTCCTGAAGGAGCAACTCGTTGTCGGACGGGAAATTACGCTGACGGGGAAATGGGATCAGCGGCGCAAGCATCTGACGGTAGCCGATTCGGAGTTCCCCGACCGGGGTGCGGCGAAGAGCGGAACGCTGCAGCCGGTCTATTCGGTAGGCGGCAATATTACCCAGGCCGCAATGCGGAAGCTGATCGCCAAGGCGTTGTCTCAATTCGGCGCGCACATCCCCGAGATTCTGCCTCCGGAGCTGTTGGAGCAGCACGCGCTTATCGCGCGCGCGGAAGCGATCTCGGGCATCCACAATCCGGACAACACGAAGAACGGGCAGGAAGCCAGGCGCAGGATGGTGTACGAGGAGCTGTTCCTGTTCCAGCTCACGCTGCAGGCCTACCGGGCTACGCATATGAAGAAGGCGGACGGTCTCGTGCACAAGGTCAACAATGAAGAGATACGCGCCTTCGTCGGGCAGCTGCCGTTCGCGTTGACCGACTCGCAGAAGCAGGTGATTAACGAGATTCTGCACGATATGAAGCAGCCCTTCGTGATGAATCGCCTGCTGCAGGGAGACGTAGGCGCCGGCAAGACCGTCGTGGCCGCCGTCGCCCTGTATGCGACGGTGCGGGCGGGACATCAAGGAGCGCTGATGGTGCCTACGGAGATTTTGGCCGAGCAGCATGCCCGTTCGCTGGGCAAGCTGTTCGAGCCGCTTGGCATTCAAATCGGTTTGCTGACGGGCAGCTTGACGGATCGCAAAAGGCGCGACCTGATCGCTTCGCTGCAGATGGGGCTGCTCGATATCGTCGTCGGCACGCATGCGCTGATTCAGGAGGACGTATTCTTCCGCAGTCTTGGGCTTGTCGTCACGGACGAACAGCATCGCTTCGGCGTAAACCAGCGCAGCATCCTCCGACGCAAAGGAATGAATCCGGACGTCCTGTCGATGACCGCAACGCCGATTCCTCGCACGCTGGCGATCACCGTGTTCGGGGATATGGAGGTATCCACGATTCGCGAACGCCCGAAGGGCCGCAAGTCGATCAAGACTTATTCGGTCAAGCACGAGATGATGGATCGGGTGCTTGGGTTTATTCGCAAGGAGGCGGAGCTGGGCCGCCAGACGTTCTTCATCTGTCCGCTGATTGAGGAGTCGGAAAAGCTGGATGTGCAGAATGCGATCGATCTGCACATTCAATTGTCTCTAGCGCTGCCTCAACTGGCGATCGGTCTGCTGCACGGTCGAATGAGCGCGGCGGAAAAAGAGGAGACGATGGCGGCGTTCGCCTCAGGCCGCACGAACGTGCTCGTCTCTACAACGGTGATCGAGGTAGGCGTGGACGTTCCGAATGCGACGCTCATGATCGTAATGGACGCGGATCGATTCGGTCTCTCCCAGCTGCACCAGCTTCGGGGACGGGTCGGACGGGGCGAGCATCAATCCTATTGCATATTGATCGCCGATCCCAAGTCGGAGAATGGTCAGGAAAGAATGAGGGCGATGACCGAGACGGACGACGGCTTCGAGATTTCCCGGAGAGATCTGGAGATAAGAGGACCGGGCGAGTTTTTCGGAACGAAGCAAAGCGGCATGCCGGAGTTCAGACTGGCCAATCTGCTGAACGACTTCGAGGTGCTGGAGCAAGCGAGAGACGACGCGGCGGCTTTAACGTCGAAGGAGGCTTTCTGGTCGTCGCCAACCTATGCACCGTTAAGAGACTATCTGGCGCGGGAGGCTCGGCTTCGGGAGGAGCCGCTTGATTAACCCGCAGGGTCTATTGTCATCCGCGCTCTGCCGCCGGCATATGATGTACCGAGGCGGCAGCCGGAAGGAGCGTGACCCGAAGTGAGTTCAAGCTGGCAGAAATACGGCATCAAGGCGGAATTCGTCGAACGCGTCAAAATGAAGATGAAAAATCCCGCCGTGAAGGAGCGGATTAAAGGGCTTCTGGACGGCGTGACGAAGTATGATCTGCAGGATCGCGTCAAGGTTCGCAGGTGGGCGAAGACGTTCGCCAAGATTCTGAACGAACCGTTGACGGAGACGCAGGAGGATCAGCTCGTGAATTTTATCATCGCCCAGAAGATCGACCCCAACAACATGCTGCATCTGATCAAGCTGTATACGATGTTCAAATAGCGTCATACCGGGAGACTGCCGTCCGATTCGTCGGGCGGCAGTCTCTTTCTGCCGCGGCATCCCCAAGCGTTCCCTTCATGAAAATGCACGGCTACCCCCGTGAGGTCTGTCCAAACATTATGAAGCAAAGGACATACACTATACCAACTTCACAATGAAGGAGGGAATCAGCATGGGTGAATTTTTGGATCTTCGCAGCTCGATGAACTCCGGCTCTACCGGCTCGCCGGGTGTAGCCGTCTCGGCCACTCCAGCGCTCTTCGGAGTCATCGGCTTACAAACGAACAATGTCGTGAACAAGGTTATAACGCTGACAGGGATGGTCGGTGTCAGCGCCCTGGGAGTGGGCAGCACGTTCGCCATTCAAATCTGTCGCGGCACGACAGTTTTCAATCCTGCCAACGTCATCTATACCACCGTACAAGGCGTCCGCGTATCCGCATTTTCGGAAACCTACACGTTCACGGCGCAGGATCTGCTCGCGCCAGCCTCTGCGGAAACGATCTATTCCTCGTTTATATCCGGCGGCAGCTTGCTAGGATTGTTGTTCACGGGAGAAAGAACGGGACCGGAAGTGTTCTGGGGTATCGCATCTCAAAGCGCTCCGGACTGACCGCACTACGCTTTATGCAAGAAGCCGGCAGTTTGTTGCCGGCTGTTTTGCATGCGCGGCAGCCTCTATTCGGGATTGTTCTCGCAGCAACTGTCCAAGCGGAGCGGCAAGTCTCGTCATAAACTGGGACAGAGGTCGATTGCAGAGGGAGGATAAGCGTGACGACGATCAGTCTGTGCATGATTGTGCGCAACGAAGAGGAAGTGCTCGCTCGTTGCCTGGATTCGGTTCGCGATCTGGTCGATGAGATCGTAATCGTGGATACCGGCTCCGAGGATAGGACGAAGGAGATCGCCGCGGGATATACGGATCGGATCTATGATTTGGAGTGGACCGATCATTTTGCGAATGCGCGCAACTATTCTTTCTCATTGGCCACGCAGGACTATATTATGTGGCTGGATGCGGACGATTACATCAAGGAGAAGGATCGCCAGAAGCTTAAGGCGTTAAAGCAAACCTTGGAGGATGACGTGGATTCGGTTGTCATGGAGTACCATTTGGCGTTCGACGGCTATGACAATCCGATTGCCATGTCCCGCAGAAACCGCATCGTGAAAAGAAGCAGGCAGTATCGCTGGCACAATCCCGTTCATGAATATTTGCTGGTGGAAGGCAACTATTATTTAACGGATATCGCCGTTTCGCATGGCCGGGTGCACGAGAATACGGGGAGAAATCTGCGCATTCTGGAGCAGATGGCGGAGAGAGACGGAGAAGTAACGGGGCGAGACGTGTTTTACTATGCCAACGAGCTCTCCGATGCGGGAAGGTTCGCCGAAGCGGCGGAGCAATACAGACGGTTTCTCGACAGCTCGGCCGACTATTTCGAGGATAATTTGACAGCGTGCGCAAGACTGTCGGCCTGCTATCACCAGTTAGGCCTGCCGGACCTGAAGCTGAGTTCGCTGCTTCAGTCGATGGCCTACGACGTTCCGCGCGCAGATTTCTGCTGCTCCATCGGCCAATGCTTCGTCGAGCGGGAGGATTTCGTCAAGGCGATCTATTGGTTTAAGCTCGCTTTAACGCAGGAGCGGCCGCCGGATCACCATTTTGGCGTGCTGAATCTCATCTGCTGGACCTGGCTTCCCCATTTTCAGCTATGCATCTGCTACGGTTTGACCGGAGAGCTTGAATTGGCCCACGAGCATAATGAGAAAGCGCTGGCTTACCTGCCGGAGGATATCAACCTGCTGCAAAACAAATCCAAAATCGAAGCCGCGCTGGGAATGGAGGCGGGGCTGGAATGACCGTCAGCATCCTTATGGTGACCTACAACCAGCTGGCGATGACCAAGCGTGCCGTTGCCAGCATTCGCAAGCATACTCCGGCTTCCGCCTACGAGCTGATCGTTGTCGATAACGCCTCTGCGGACGGGACGGTAGAATGGCTGCGGGCGCAGCCGGACATTATCCTGCTGGGGCAGCAGAAAAATCTGGGCTTTCCGGCCGCCTGCAACATCGGCGCGCTTCAAGCGAAGGGCGACAAGCTGCTGCTGCTTAATAACGATACGGTCGTTACGCCCCGCTGGCTGGAGCAGTTGACGCTCGCGCTGGACAGCGATGAACGGGTGGGGGCGGTCGGTCCGCTGACCAATTTTGCGGGCTACGGCCAGACGGTCGAAACCTCGTATCGCACGATGGAGGAGATGCAAAGCTTCGCGGACGCCTTCAACGCGACCGCACCGGAGCGCTGGGAGGAAAGGGCGAAGCTCATCGGCTTCTGCCTGCTGATCAAACGCGCGGCCTGGGAGGCGGCGGGACCTCTGGACGAAGGATACGGCGTGGGCAACTACGAGGACGACGATTGGTGCATGAGCGCCCGGTTAGCCGGTTACAAGCTGCTGCTTTGCAGGGATACGTTCATACACCACGAAGGTCATGCTTCCTTCAAGAACGCCAAGGACGCGTATCGCAAGGCGATGCTTCAGAATGAGAAGAGGTTCATCGGAAAATGGGGCTTCCACCCGCATATTTCCGTCAATGCGAGGGACGATCTGCTCCGGCCGCTGCACTTCATCAAGCCGGGCATGAGCGTGCTGGAGATCGGCTGCGGCTGCGGGGCGACGCTGCTGGAGCTGCGCAACCGCTGCAAAGACGTGCGGCTGTTCGGCTATGAGAGCGGGAGCTCGGCCGCGCGAGTTGCCGCGCTGGTCGCGGAGAAGGTATGGAGCGGCGGGGAGGAGGTGGCCGTGCCTTCGGGAACGACCGGCTTTGACGTCATCGTGTTAAACGATATCTTATCCAATCCTGCGCCTATAAGCTTACTCAAAAAAATTCACGGCTGGCTGCGTAATGGCGGTATCGTAGCGACGAGCGCCCCCAATCGGCATTATGTCGAATATGTCAAAGCGTATTTGAAGCCGATCAATCGGGTTCCGCAGGAGGCGCTGCTCTCGAAGCAGGAAATTCTGCAACGGTTTCGTCAAGCGGGCTTCTCCGACATCGAGATCGAACGGATTCCCTCCGATACGGTCGCGAAGCCGGAGCTCGACGCGCTCGGCATGCTGGCAGGCGAAGCCGGCAAAGAAGAGCTTGCGGTGATCTACTATATCGTCAGCGCCGTTAAGAGGAAAGGCGGAGAGCTCCCGGAGAGTCTCCGGAGCAACGCTTCGGGCGGAGCGCAGAAACACGGCCAAGCGAAGGGAAATCCGCCCAAGCCTTCGTCCCCGTCCCCGTCTTCGTCACAGGCGATGGCAGAGCAAAGGATGAGCTCCTTGCCCAAAGCGCAGGAGGATGTTGCTTTTACAGGCGAAAGACTCATCCTGAACTCGGCAGTCTCGGGCTCTCATCCCGATGTGCTGGCAGAGCATATATACCGCTATCGGCTTGCTCGCCTCCATTGCGCAGGCAAGGATGTGCTCGATGCGGCCTGCGGAGCGGGATACGGCGCGCGTATGATCAAGGACGCAGGGGCAGCCAGCGTTACGGGCGTCGATATCGAGCCGGAGACGATTCGTCTGGCCGACCGCGACTATGGAGGGGAGGGGGTGAGCTTCCAGGTCGGAGACGCGCTCAAGCTTGCCTTCGCGAAGGAATCGTTCGATGTTGTCGTCTCCTTCGAGACGATCGAGCATGTAACCAGCGGATCGGCCTGGCTGAATGAGGCGGCGCGCGTGCTGCGTCTCGGCGGCCGTCTGATCATCTCCACGCCGAATCGGGAGGTGACCAATCCGGACAGACAATTCGACCAGCCGGTTCGTAATCCGTATCATAGCTTCGAGTACAGCCTCGGCGAATTCATCGGAGAGCTGTCCGTTCTATATGATATAGAAGCGATCTACGGCCAAACGTTCGTCGGCCCCAGAGGCATTGTCGCGCCGGATTGGACGGACATCGTCGAAGCGGTCGGGAACGACACGGCGATGGCCGGACTTCATCCCGAGACCGTCCGTCATTGCGGCCCGGTGTCGCTCAGCCGAGTGAAGAGCGCCAGACCGGCCTACGTCATTGCAATATGCCGGAAAAAAGGGAGGACAAACGCAGATGCCTAGCCGCAAGCGACCGATGGCGGCCATCGACCGCCATCATTCCGGGCGGGATCGGCAAGCCCACCGGCTGGCGGAACGCGCATTCCGCTCGTCGCAGACATCCCTGATCAACAAGCTGGAGGCTTTTCCGAGGTTCGCGACGAAACGGAGCGTTGCCCGATTCTTGGCCCGGTATGAAATTTACCGCGAGGTCCAGAAAGTAACCGGAAGCATCGTAGAGTGCGGCGTGTTTAACGGCGCGGGCTTCTTCTCCTGGGCGCAGTTCGCCAATATCTTCGAGCCGGCGAATCACACTCGGAAAATTATCGGCTTCGATACGTTCGCAGGCTTTCCCGAGCTGGCTGCGGAGGACGAGGATGATCAGCGTACCTTCTCCGCCGGGGACATGCGCGGGGATACGGCGGAGCAGATTCGTCAATCCATCGCCAAGTACGAGGCGGAGAGGCACTTGTCGCACATTCCGAACGCGGAAATCGTCCAAGGCGATTTTATGTTAACGGCGGAAGCCTATCTGAACGCCCGCCCGCATCTGCTCGTCGCGCTGCTGTATCTGGATTTCGATCTGTATGAGCCTACCCGCAAGGCGCTTGAGCTGTTCCTGCCCCGGATGCCCAAGGGGGCGATTGTCTGTTTCGACGAGTTGAACTGCGCCGCCTTCCCCGGAGAGACGGCGGCGATGCTGGAGATGCTTCCGATTCGGGAAACGGAGCTCATCCGGTTTCCGTTCGATCCCTGGATATCGTACTGCCGAGTATAAGGGAGGGAAACGAGGGTGAATACGGAGAATCGGCAGCACGCCCCGGCCTTTTACGCTTGGGGCGAAGGCGCGAGGATGGAGACCTCCGGTCTGATCCACGGGGCAGAGGAAATCTCGATCGGGCAGGAGGCGATGATCAGCGCAGGCTACCGGCTAATCGTCACATCGGAAATCAGCGGCGTGCGCCCCAAGCTGATTATCGGGGACGGGGTGCAGGCGGACGTCGGGCTGATTGTTACAGCCCATCATCATGTGGAGCTGGAGCGATCAGTCTGGTGCGGCCCCCATGTCGTCCTGGCGGATTCGGAGGCAGAGTACCGGAAGGCGGGACTTCCCGTCTCCCGGCAAGGCGTTCGGGAGAATGGCGACAAGCGGCTGGTCATCGGCGAAGGCTCGTATCTGGGGCCGCATGCGGTCGTGGAAGGCCCGATCCGGATCGGCAAAGGCTGTGTCGTCGGCGCGGGGAGCGTCATTCGTGCGGACGTGCCGGATTATTGCGTCGTGGAAGGCGTTCCGGCGCGAATCGTGGAAATGTTCGACACTGTCGCGGAGGATTGGCTCAAGGTAGAGGGGGAAGAGGAGGTTAGGGATGTGCTTCGGCGGCGGCGGGAGCGCCCGCTGCTTTCGATCTGCATCCCTACCTTCAATCGGAGCCGCGAATTGGCGGAATGTCTGGATACGCTGCTCCCGCAGACGAGCCTGAACGGGCTGATCGAGGTCTGCGTCTCCGACAATGCCTCCGACGATGCGACCGCGGCCCTGTTGTCGCGTTACGCTGCGAGCTACCCTCAATTGCGAACGATCAGGCAACCGATGAACATCGGGGGTGAACGCAATTATCTAGAGATACTGAAGTTTGCGCGCGGGAAATACGCCAAGCTGCACGGGGATGACGATTATTTCGTGCCCGGCTCGGTTCAGCCGATTCTCTATGCGCTGCTTGCGCACCGGAGCCGTTTTCTATTCATCGACGTGCTGCGCAATGACGGAACGGTCGAGCAGCTGGAAGGGATGGACACTCTTATTCGCGAGCTGTCTCTTGCCTCCGGCTTCATTACCTCCATCGTCGTTGACCGCGAGGCGGTTCTGCGCCTGCCCGCTCCGGATCGGTTTATCGGCACGAGCTTGAATCATATTTATTGGCTGCTCGCATTGCTGCAGGAGGACAGCCGGTTCTCGCTGCTTAAGCTGTCGATGTTTCGATACGCGTTCAACGCGCCGAGAGGCTACAATTACGGAGATGCGGCGATCCGCGGTTACCTGGAAATTCTACGCTATTTCGTAGGCCGGGGATTGTCTGAGCAGATCTATACGGCGGAGAAGAAGGTGGTGCTGGACCGCTTTGTCCTGCCGCGATTGGAAATGATGCTGGAGGTTGGCTTCGAATTCGATTACGAGGGCTTCGAGGCGGTCTTCACCGAGCATTACGAGCAGGAGCCTTACTACGAAACCTACTTGGCGGAAGTTCGAAGAATCATTTCATTGCGGGATCGGGGATAGACAACTCGACTTCGTTTGCTATAATAGGGAATGTGCGTAGCGGGTTTCGAACAATCGAATAAGCCCCGGGGGAGCTGGATGAAGGCTGGCTGAGAGTGCATCCTGTAGAAGATGCAGACCCTTATAACCTGATCTGGTTAATACCAGCGTAGGAAGGCGGGAACACGACGTTCGTTCGTCGTGCAATTGTCCTTATTTGCGAATTGGACGCCCTCCGGAATCGGGGGGCTTTTTTTGATGCTTGAGAAGCCTGTTCGCCAGAGGATGAGGAGAGGGAGAGACAGATGAAAACAACGGGTAAAACAAGCAAAGGATTGGGATTGACCTTGCTGGCGGCAGTATTGCTGCTGGCAGGCTGCGGAGACAAGAAGGGCTCGGAGGCCTCCGAAAGTCCGGCGGCCACGGCATCGGCGACTTCCAGCGCCCAGCCGTCAACTTCCGCTCAGCCGGAAAATCCGGCAGAGCTTCAGGAAGTTACGCTGGTGCTCGATTGGACGCCGAATACGAACCATACGGGGCTCTATGTCGCGCAGGAGCAAGGGCTGTGGGAGAAGCACGGGCTTAAGGTCAATCTGATTTTGCCGCCCGAAGCGGGTGCCAGCGCGCTGGTGGCCAATGGAAAGGCGGAATTCGGGGTCGGCGCCCAGGAGAGCATGATTCTCGCTCGCGAAGAGGGCTTGCCGCTGGTGTCGATCGCACCAATCATCCAGCACAATACTTCCGGCTTCGCTTCGCCGGTGGACAAAAATGTGAAGGAGCCTAAGGATTTCGAAGGCAAAACATACGGCGGCTGGGGCTCCCCGGCGGAACAGGCCGTAATCGAGTCGATCATGAACGTGCAGAATGCCGATGTGAGCAAGGTTAATTTCGTCAATGCGGGCTCGGCGGATTTCTTCACGGCGGTGAAAAAAGGCATCGATTTCGAATGGATCTTCTACGGATGGACGGGCATCGAGGCGGAATTGCGCAACGAACCGGTCAATATGATTTATCTGACCGATTACAGCAAACAGCTGGACTACTACACGCCGCTGCTAATGACCAACGAGAAGACGATCAAGGACAAGCCTGAGCTGGTTCGCGCATTTCTCGCAGGCGCCGCCGAAGGGTATCGGTTCGCCATCGACAATCCGGAGGCTGCCGCGGACATTCTGATCCAGGCGGTTCCCGAGCTTAACGCCGAGCTGGTCAAGGCAAGCCAGCAATGGCTGAGCCCGAAATATCAAGACGATGCTCCGCGTTGGGGGGAGCAGAAGCGGGAAGTATGGTCCGGATACGGCGATTGGCTGAAGGAAAACGGGCTCATGAAAGCCGACCTGAATTACGACGAATTGTTCACGACCGAGTTTCTGCCGCAATCATAAGCGGAGAAGGGAGAGCTGATCATGGCTCAGGCGCTGCTTAGCATACAAATTTTGCCGAAAATCAATCCCGGGGAAGAGGTTATTCCTTACGTGGACGAAGCCATCTCTATCATCAAGGCATCCGGAGTTCCTTATCGGGTAGGGCCTCTGGAGACGACAATGGAGGGCGAGCTCGATGAACTGCTCGATATCGTCAAACGGATGAACGCCGCAATGATCGAACGGGGCAGTCCGTCCGTCATGTCGCAGATTAAGCTGGTTGTCGACGCGCAGGCTCAGGCTTCAATTGCCCGTCTGCTGCAGAAGTACCCCGATGGGCAATAAGCGGATTCGGGGAATCGCGCTGCCGATAGCCACGATGCTTGTCCTGACGGGCGTCTGGCAAGCGGTCTGCATGCTGTTTGAAATCGAAATTTATACGCTGCCGGCTCCGTCGGATATTGCGGCCAAGATGTATCAGGATTCAGGCGGACTGTGGGAGCATGCCCGGGCGACGTTCGGTCTGGCTCTTGCCGGACTGGCGCTGGGAACGGTCATCGGGATTGTCGTAGCCATTGTGCTGCACCTTGTGCCGCTGCTCAGAGAAGCCTTCGCCCCGTTGCTTGTCTTGTCGCAGAATGTGCCGTTGATCGCCCTGGGACCCTTGCTCATGATCTGGTTCGGGTTCGGGCTGACGCCGAAAATGATCCTGCTTGTGCTTGTATGCTTTTTCCCTGTTGCGCTGTCGGTGCTGGTTGGACTCGGACAAGGAGAACCGCACTTGCGCGAATATTTGGGCATGATCGGAGCGACTCGCTGGGAGCGCCTGAAGCGTCTGGAGTTTCCTGCAGCGCTATCCTACCTGTTCTCGGGACTGCGAATTGCGGCTACCTATGTCGTATCGTCCGCTATCGTCGCGGAATGGCTTGGCGCGAATAAGGGAATTGGCTATTACCTGAAGCTGAAGTTCAACGGCTTCGAGCAATCGGCCGTCTTCGGTTCCATCGTCTGCATCGTCGCCCTGAGCTTTATGTTTTATTATGCCGTTGTCGTGCTGGAGCGGTTGGTGATGAGATGGAGACCGCGTTCGGAGGACAATTGGAAGGGGGCCTCCTCATGAAGTCATCGGACGAGCGGGAGAATGCCGATCGGGGCGCAGAAGGAGTCGGCGGCAGCGGAAGCTCGCTGAAGCTTGTCGAGATCAGCAAAGCTTATATGCGAGGCAAGGAAAGAGTGCCTGTACTAAACAACGTGTCCCTGACCGTGGAGGCGGGAGAGTTCGTCTCGCTGATCGGGCCTTCGGGCAGCGGCAAATCTACGCTGTTCCGGCTGATTGGCGGCGTGGAACGGCCGGATCGCGGACAGGTGCTGATGGACGGCCGGGAAACGACGGGACAAAGCGGCCGAATCAGCTACATGCCGCAGCAAGCGGCCCTGTTTCCTTGGCTGAAGGTGGCGGATAATATTTCTTTCGCGCTGGTCTCGGCGGGAACGCCAAAGAAGGAAGCGAAGAGGCAGGCTATGGAGTGGCTGGAGCGCATTCGGCTAGGCAGCGTGGCGAACGAATATCCTCATGTGCTGTCAGGCGGCATGCAGCAGCGGGTCAGCTTCTTGCGGGCATTGCTTATGAAACGCAGTGTCATGTGCCTGGATGAGCCGTTCGCGGCGCTGGACGCCCTGACGAGATCCGATATGCAGCGCTGGCTGCTGGAGCTATGGGAGTCGGACCGGCGCTCGGTGCTGTTCGTCACGCACAGCATCGAGGAGGCGCTGGTGCTGTCCGACCGGATTTACGTCCTGTCCGCGGCTCCGGCGACCGTACTGCGGGAAATAAAGGTGCCGTTCGAGCGGCCGCGCCGTCCCGACGTGTGGACTTCTCCCGAATTCGTGGAGATGAAGCAGGAGGTGCTGCGGCTACTGCAATTCGGCGGTTCCGATGCACGTTGAAGGTTGGGCAAGACCAATGAGAAAACCCGCAAGCCGTCGCGGCTGCGGGTTTTCGCGTATCGGCGGCTCTTGGCGCGGAAGGTCCCGCTTCCGGCTTTAAGCGTGATACCTTCCCAGCGGGGCGTTAAGCACCCACTCCAGCAGCGTCATCTGCTGCTCAAGGCTTTCGATTCGGGCTTGAAGAACCTCCGGGGAGGACGAGTCCTCGATAGCGCTTAATTCCAGCGCTTGCTTGCGCATCGCTAAATCGTTGTATTTCCGCTTGATTTGATCTTCCGTACGCATGGACGTCTCTCCTAGTCTTGGCTAATCTGCTGTTGTTACTATCCTATCAAACTTCGCCCGAATGATGAAGCTATGCTGCGGTTTGTCGGTGAGTCCTCGAGCAGACCGTGATATAATGGACAAAATAAGGAAATCACGGAGGGTGTCAGCCAATGAACGAGTGGTATTTTGATCGATATGGCCAGGCGGCGTTTATTGTTGTCGACAAGGAGCGTTTCGTCAGCCGCAACGGGAGAAACCTCGGCTGGATTCACATGGAGAAGCAAATCTTCAGCTTAACCGGCCAGCCGCTTGGATGGATCGATAAGGGGGCGGTAAGGGACCGGGCCGGGGGGTTGATCGGGTTTACCCGCGCCGCGAGCGGTACACTGTCCTCCATTCCCGGCATGAGCGGAGAGCCCGGAGCTCCGTCCATTCCCGGTCGTCCGGCCAAGCCGGGCTTTGCCGGTTCAATCAGCGATCCGGGCAGCAACGGTTGGTCGAGCAAGTCGGTGCGCGATTTTTTTGGAACGGACGTGTAGTTTAATTTGAAGCGGTACTTCCTTGGCCGTCTTCATCCTCGCGCTCTTCCTTCTCATCGTGGAATTCGACTTCGGCAGACAGGGTCTCATGAAGACGAGGCTTTTGTTAAATTTTTTCCGCCGCTGCGTATATTTTCTTCCGGCTAAGCCCACAATGAAGATACCGGCACCGAGAGGTGTCGGGGACAACCGCGGAGAAGACTTACGTTTCCCCATAAGCTCTTCGTCCGGTTTCTCCTCTCCCATGAAGGCCCTCGTCGCGAGACGGGGGTCGACTTTTTATTTTGTCCACCATTTTTCGCAATCGGTCTTTTCTTAATCGGTATTTCGTCGAATGTAGCAACGTGGCGTTGTCCAGATCGATTCTATCCCAATCCAGACCGGACAGTTCCCCACGCCGGAGCGTAGTTGTAAATGGCAGAAAGACCATGACGCGAATTTCCGAGGGCTTTGGTATTCCGGTTATAGGATTCTCTCAAAGATATCTTTCCGCTGCCAGGAACTTGAATAAGCTCTTAAGTGTTCCGCCTGAAAAAGCGAATCGTGCCATATTTTAGACGGGAATGGGTAGACGAGCTCACGCCTAAGATGATCAACGACTACCTCCACAAGCTGCAGGCCTCGGATGCTCGCTCTGAAGGAGGGTTAATCCGCTGCTTGGCGGTGTGACGGCGAGCTTTAATTCGACTTTGAAAAACTAACTGGTTGCTCGGTGGTGGTACGGCGAGCTTTAATTCGACTTTTGAAAACTAACTGGCATGCTCGGTGGTGGTACGGCGAGCTTTAATTCGACTTTTGAAAACTAACTGGCTGCTCGGTGGTGGTACGGCGAGCTTTAATTCGACTTTGGAAAACTAACTGGCTGCTCGGCGGTGGTACAGCGTGCTTTAGTTCGACTTTGAAGAACTAACTGGCTGCCGGGCTATGGCGCTCACACGGAGGAGGGTCGGTTCCTCGACCTTGATCGTCTTGGTCGTCTGCATTCTCTTTCCCCAGAGCTTCACGTTCAAGCTCAAGCGTGAGTTTGGTAGAAATTCATTCCGCGCTGCTTACAACTAGACATGGATTCGACCTCCTTTGAGTTAATAATGTGGAAAAGAAAAGCCCGAAGGGGGCTTAAAATTCAATAAGTTCCTTAGAATAAGTTTGAGGTCTTTATAGTCATGTGCAGCTGCAGAACCATGGCGTTCGATAAAACCACTTATAGTCTCTGTCCAGTTGCTCGTGCGCCCTCAGTCGATTAGACTGGGGGCGCACGAAGATCTATGGATGTGACAAAAATAGTCTCATTGGAGGCGCCCGAACCTACAAAAAACTAGAAAAATGATTGATCTTCAGCAACGGCAGTTGCCGCAAATGAATCATCAGAAACTCCCCGTTGTACAATGTTATAATGTGCCTTGACTCGATGGGTACATCTCCACTTTTTGGGTTTCAAAGGGCTTCCGCCCCATGTTTTAGTTTCTCTTCCGAGATCCTCGAACTCTAGATCGGTAATTTTCCAGTCAGGGCCATGTCGAGTTTCGACTGCTGCAAGACAAGCTTCACACGCTTTTTGGTAAGACCATGCATGGCTTTCAGAGCTTGGTTTTACAGTCGTCCAAGCGTGCTCGAAAACATGTTCATGTTCCACAATACCCCAGCCTCCAATTTAAAATTTCAGATTTAATGCAACGTTATTATTTGCTGTTCTAACTCATCTTATTACGATAAAAAATCATTTTGGGGCCTTGTCGCAACACGGAAAAATACAGTCAATCCCGAAAACTTATATTGGGCAGATTTACGGTGCGCATGTCTCGACGGACTTTTGCAACGCGGGAGATTGTGGTAACATAACAGCGTTAAGAGGACGGATTCGTTAACGTATCAAATCATCAGGGGCTGAAGGAATTGCGCGTCATATCAGGACAAGCCAAGGGTCATCCGCTTAAAGCGGTGCCCGGGAGCGGGACGAGGCCGACGACGGACAAAGTAAAGGAAGCTTTGTTCAGCATGATCGGACCTTATTTCAACGATGGGGAACGGGTCCTCGATCTGTTCGCCGGCACTGGAGGTTTGGGCATCGAGGCGCTTAGCCGAGGAGCGGACAGCGCCGTATTCATAGATTCCAGTCCGCAAAGTATTGAGATTGTTCGCCGAAACCTGGAATCCACCCGGTTGGCGGGTCGTGCCGCGGTGTATCGCAATGAAGCTCGTCGGGCCTTGAAGGTGCTGGCGAGGGCCGGCGAACCGTTCGACCTCATTTTTCTCGATCCTCCTTATGCGATGAAAGATTGCGATGCCATTCTTATGGAAATGGCCAAGCTGGCCTTGACGGCCGAGGGGGCATTCGCGGTCATCGAGCACCATCCGGATGTCGTATATGCCGATGCATTCGGCGGGTACACGCGATCGAGATATGCGGTGTACGGCGAAATTGCGGTATCCATATACCGTTATGCTGCGGAAGAAGCAGATCCATCCGAGGAAGAGCAGGAGGCGAACGCGAATGAATAAGCCGTTATCCGGTACCGAGAACGAGTATCGCATCGCTGTCTATCCAGGCAGCTTCGATCCGGTTACGCTCGGCCATCTCGACATTATCCAGAGGGCTGCCAAGCAGTTTGATCGGCTGATTGTCGCGGTTCTGAACAATACGACGAAAACTCCGCTGTTCAGCGTAGAAGAGCGAAAAGCGCTGCTTGCAGAGGTCACGAAAGAGATGCCGAACGTGGAGATCGACAGCTTTCGCGATTTGCTTGTTCGCTATATGCGCTCCCGGCATGCGAGGGTGATCATTCGCGGAATTCGCTCGGTAACGGACTTCGAATACGAGCTGCAAATGGCATCCACGAATCGGCAGTTGGACGAAAGCATTGAGACGGTGTTCATGATGACGAATCCGAAATACTCCTATTTGAGTTCCAGCATCGTCAAGGAGATCGCGAAGTTCGACGGTCCCGTGCATGATTTGGTGCCTCCGGCTGTTGAAGCCGGCTTGAAGGGGAAGTATAAATCGCCGCAGTCGGCGGACTAACGCAAAATCTCAAAAATCAGCATCGCGCATACAAATTGATCACTCAGGCGAATCGGAATTTTTTTCCGTTTTGTCTTTTTTTATTTATGAATGTACCCTGGCGGCGCATCCTTTCAGGGTATTCGCGGACATTTCGCAAACTTGGACGAATCGCCCCTTCCATCCGCCTTTCGGGACGATAAGATATATCAACCTTGCTTAAAGAGGGCGATGTCAAGAGAGGAGGTCATGCGGGATGCGAGGAAGAATCAGAGCAAGCCGGGCCCGCAGGCAGGCGGGCATTCAGGCGAGGATCAGCAGGGCGCTTTTGCGCAAGCGTGGACGCCGAGTTAGGGCCGCAGGCTGCATGCCGGCCAGGCGTCGTCCGAGTTGCAGCATCGGGCGGAGAGGCTTGACGGTCAGAGAAGCGTGCCGGCCAATCTCCCGCAGGCCCAAGCGACACAGAATACGGGGGGCGCAGGGGCCAGCAGGGGCAAACGGTCCTCAAGGCTCCCCGGGGCCGATCGGACTCCAAGGCCCACAAGGTCTCATGGGACCGCAAGGGCTTGCGGGTATTCCAGGGACTGCCGGAGAAGCGGGAGGGCAAGGGATTCCTGGAGCAGCGGGTCCGCAAGGCGCTCAAGGATTGCAAGGCGTTCAAGGTCTGCAAGGCTTGCAGGGAGAGCCTGGTCAGCAGGGGCCGCCGGGACCACCGGGAGGAGAAGACTATACCGAGATGATCGCGCTGCTGCAAGGTTATCTTGATACGCAAGCGGATATTGTCGTGATGACGGCTGGACAGCCGCGAGGGTTTGCGGGCACGGTAGTCAGTCTGGGAACCGCGCTGGCGAATTTCCTGACGAACGCAGGAACGACGATGACAATCCCGTACGGCTACATTGCAAACGTTGAAGCCTTACAGTCGGGAGTTCTATCCGGAAGGGAGGCCGCCGATGTCGACGACGCTGTCGGGTGATCTGATTCCGCTGATCGGTCAGGACGTCTATGTCGCCACGAACGGCGCGGGCGGCCTGGCGGTTACGGGGACGTTAACGCGGGTAGGAAACGATTATATTCTCGTTTCGTTTACACAGAATGATGTGTTGTTCGAGCTGCGAATCTTTTTTGCAAACATTATCTACGTGCACAAGAACTAGCGACAAGATTGCGGGAGGAGGACTGGAATGGCCGTAGAGAACACCGCCAATCCGTTGGCTCCGGGCACTCAGCTGGGAGCCTTGCTGATGGCAAATGCGGGCCGAGCGATTGCGATTACGACTGCGGCGGGAGAAATGACGGGAACGCTGGAGTCGTGCAACTCAACCTATATTCGGGTGGCGGACGATGAAGGAACGAAGTATGTGTTGTGCAGCCAGATTATCGCCGTTTCTTTCCCCGATCCTTCTTCGAGGCAGGCGGATTCGGCCGAATAAGCGCCGCAAGCAAGGCCAGCAGGAGGAACACCGCGAAGCTCGCGGCGGCGACCGCGACGTTCGCGGACAGTAGTCCCCATCCGTTGGGCAGGATGCCGCCATCTGCGGCCCAGACCTCTAATGGGCCCGGGGAGAAAAGCCGGCTGCCCTCCGCGAAGCTTTTAACGGGAGCGGACATTGCCGCCAGCGCCAAGGGGTAGACGATCAACAGCGCAAGCGCGCTGTGGAGCAGACGGCCGGCAATGACTTTAAGCCAAGGGAATGCTGTCTTGAGGCCGAATGCCGCTCTGGCCTGAAGCAGGCCGACCCAGCCGCTCCAGGCCAGCGCCGCCGCCATAAGCGCGCAGGCCGACGCAGGGTTCGCGGCGAACAAGGCGGACTGACTGCTCTCGTAAGCGCCCAGATGAAGCTCGTAAATGCCGGGGACAGTCAGCCATAGATCGTTGCCGGGAATAAACAGCTGCAAGAGCCGTATTATCACGGCCCCCATCATAATCAGTCCTCCGACATTCATTAAAGTCCCGACAGCGCTTGTGACGGAATCGGCGAGCAGCTTGCCCAGCGGTCGTCCATCGTCCTGACGGGCGTCCGTCATCGCACGCAGCGCCCGGAGGACGATGGCTCGAGGCTGGTTAAGAGGCAAGGGAGGAACCTTGGGTCTTGCAGGCTTGCCGATTCTTGCCCAGACGATGCCGGAGAGAATTGCGGACAGCCAGAGGCCGAGCGCGATCGCCCAGCCCAGGGCGGGAGATTGAAGGAAGCTGTAACCGATCACGAGCACAATGAGAAAAGGGTTCGGGACATGGGAGACGAGAAGGACGGTATCGACGTCCTCCTCAGGAAGCATGCCGTTGTTCCGAAGCCTTGCGGCTTCTTTGGCGCCGGCCGGTATTCCGGCCGACCAGCCGAAGGCGATCGCCCATCCCGACGCTCCGGGAAGGCGGAACAGGCTTCGAGTAAGCGGCTCGGCCAGAGCGGCCAGGCCGTGAAGCAGCCCGGAAGCGGCCAGAAGCTCGGCCAGAATCAGCGGAGGCAGCAATCCGGGGAAGACATTCTGCCACCAGATCTGGAGTCCGGCCAGCGAGGCGCGAAACGCTTCTCCGGGAGAGTGGACGATTCCAGTCACGACAAGCAGGGCGGACAGGCCCAGGATCAAGGAAAGGAAGGCCGCGCGAAACCGATTGGATGAATTGGACACAGCTTACCGCCTCCCGTGCGCAGTTACTTTACCATACGCCGGGAGCGAAGCGGTTAGACCTTCTTGTCCGAATTCCGGCGGTCGCGACCGCCGGAATTCGGACAAGCTCATATTCGGATGGGAGGCTGCGTGAAGTCGCGCATGGCCAGGGAGGGATCGCGATCGCGGAAAGCCAGGGAATAGACGGCGGTCGCTCGGGCATCCATAGCTAGATACGGCGAATCGCTCTTTGCCGCAGAGGCAACGACGGGTGCTTGGGCAACGCCGCGCATCCTGTGAAGCAATTCCCGCCCGCTGTCATTGAAGCCGAGCACGCGAATATAATCGATTCCGGAGGCCAGACGTTCGGGGCTCAACAGCTCCTTGCGATGGCCGAGGAGGATGCGCAGAAGCGTCCGCTGCAGCTTCGTGCGGGTGTACCTTTTCGTTTTCAGCGCTTCCAGCAGAGAGGAGACAGAACGGTCGGGAAGGTCGGCCAGCACGGACCGGATGCGGTTTTCCAGCCCTTCGGAGACTTCGGCGAACGCCCCGATGTCGGACGGCGCTTGACGATACAGCTCGTGGAAGAGCGGCATGGCGAAATCCTCCCAATGAACGGGAGCTCTTCCGAGCTCGGTTTCCCTGCGGAGAATATCCAGCGTCGATGGCGGGACGTAGGGCGCAAGCTGCGACAACGATCCGGATTCGCCCAT
The DNA here is from genome assembly GCF_042651945.1 of Cohnella boryungensis. Taxonomy (NCBI): domain Bacteria; kingdom Bacillati; phylum Bacillota; class Bacilli; order Caryophanales; family Paenibacillaceae; genus Cohnella; species Cohnella boryungensis. Next base: position 439,064 of record NZ_JBHSED010000040.1, read on the forward strand.
CAGCACCTTGCGCAGCGCCGTAGCGCTGGCAATACGAGCGTCCGATATGTCGGTTTGCCCGTATTCGGATTTTTCCCTGCGCACGGTATAAGGCCTGATGGAGCTGCCGGTTTTGCGCAGGGCCATCAGGTAATGCAAGCCGAGCGTGTGATTCGGCTGAGACAGCGAGAAAGCGTGCTCGCTCTTGCCGATCCGCCGCAAATAGCCCTCTGCCGCAGCGGTGAAGGCGGAAGGATAAGGCAAGCCTCGTTTCAGCTGCTCGGCGATCAGGGCGGAGAAGCTGTCCGGCTCTTCGGTCAACAGCTCAGCAGCAAGGCTCAGCGCCTCCAGATCTCCGCTCTCGCTGCCGAAGCACAGGGCGTCCGCGACCCCCGTGGCATTCAGAAGGGCTACGGCTCCGTAGGCAAACCATTGCGCGGGCTGGGAGCTGTAGGCGACGGGAAGCTCAAGCACGAGATCGCAGCCCGCACGGAGGGCCATCTCCGTTCGCGCCCATTTGTCGGCCAACGCGGGTTCGCCGCGCTGGAGAAAATGACCGCTCATTACCGCGATGACCCGATCGGCGGCCGTTATTTTTTTGGATTGCTGCAAATGATAGAGATGACCGTTATGTAAAGGGTTATATTCGACGATAACGCCGACTGTGGACATATTATCACCTTGAATCCGTTAGGGTTTGTCTGCCACAATATAACATGAGGGAGAGATCGAAGAGAAGCTTGTCCGAAAACTCGCTGAAAATGTTGACAAAAGAACGGAGATCTCGATATAATAAATTTTGTTTGTTTGGAGTGATGGAATTGTTGCTGAAAGTGCAAGAGCTTGTAGCCCGGCAGCAGCCGGTCGATCTGCAAGGCGCTCTGGATTTAACGGAATTGTTCCGGGATAATCCCGAGTATCGCCCACTCGCTCCGATGCAATACGACGTGAAGGCGAAAGCCGCCGACGATCGTATCGTCGTGTCGGGCCAGCTTTCCTGTGATGTCGGCATGCGCTGCTCGCGTTGCCTGGAGACGATCGAAGAGACGATCCGGGTTCCGTTCGAGGAGACGTTCCGCGTCGTCGGGGAAGACGCCGAAGCGGACGAAGAGGATGACGAAGCCGTACCCGTGAAGGAAGAGAGGATTGATCTTGCTCCTTATTTGCTTGAGGAGTTCGTCGTCCAATTGCCCTATGCACCCTTGTGCAAGGAAGATTGCCAAGGACTGTGTCCCGAGTGCGGAACAAACCTGAACGAACAATCGTGCGGTTGCCAGACGGAGAAGATCGATCCCCGTATGGCTGCGCTTCAGGATTGGTTTAAATCTCAGAAGGATTAGGTCCGGCTAAGGCTGAGACTTGATCGGACTGATAAGGAGGTGGCAGCAATGGCAGTCCCTTTCGCGAAAACATCGAAAGCCCGCAAACACAAACGCCGGACGCACTTTAAACTGGTGGTTCCTGGTATGGTGAAATGCGTGCAATGTGGAGAGTTGAAAGTGTCGCACCGCGTGTGCAAGGTGTGCGGTACGTACAAGTCCCGTGAAATCATCAAGCAATAAGTCCTAACGCGTCTGGAATCACGACGGGGAAACGCTTACGGCCGCCCAACGGCGGCAGGGGCGCGATCTTGCGGTCGTTGCTTGCCAGCGCGTTTTTCTTTATACTTGAATTGGCACCTGGTATTAAAGGTTATCTATAAATCAAGCGAACCCAAACGAGGGTGATTCGAGCCCGTCAGGGAGGTGGAGAGGCATGGAACGGCTTCCCAAAAGGCAGAGACACCAGCAATTGAGCAAGCTTCTGGAGGAAAACCCGTTTCTCACCGACCGGGAATTGACTCGGCTGCTCAAGGTAAGCATACAGACCATTCGGCTGGACCGGCTCGAATTGGCGATTCCTGAGCTAAGGGAACGGCTGAAGCTGATGGCGGAGAGGTCGTATGATCCCGTTCGTTCTTTGCCTTTGCACGAGGTGATCGGCGACATTCTCGATCTGCAGCTCGACAAAAGCGGCATCTCCTTGTTCGAGATCAGCTCCGAGCACGTCTTTTCCCGATCCGGCATCGCACGGGGACATCACGTATTCGCTCAAGCCAATTCCCTTGCTGTCGCGGTGATCAACGACGAGATCGCGTTGACGGCCTCTGCGGATATCCGCTTTATCCGACCGGCGAGGCTTGGGGAGAAATGCATCGCGAAAGCCTATGTTCGCTCAAGCGGGGCCCAGAAGGGGAAGGCGAAGGTAGAAGTGTTTACATACGTCGGCGAGGAAATGGTGTTTCAAGGTAACTTTATTATTTATAGATCGGCCAGTGAAATCTAATCGAGAAGGAGCGTGCAGCTCATGCGGATTGCAATTGATGCGATGGGCGGCGACCACGCGCCGCGAGCCCATGTCGACAGCGCATTGGCCGCGGCAGCCGAATGGCCGGATACGCAGCTGATCTTGGTCGGCAATCCGGAGAAGATCCAGCCGCTGCTGGGAAGCGATGCCCCCGGCAACATCTCCATTGAGCCTGCATCGGAAGTCATTGAAAGCGACGATGAGCCCGTGAAGGCGGTTCGGCGCAAAGCGGATTCTTCCATGGTCGTGGCAGGCCGCATGGTGAAGGAAGGCCGGGCCGACGCGATGATTTCCTCCGGCAATACCGGCGCCCTTATGGCTACCGGCCTCCTCGTCGTCGGTCGAATGGCCGGGATCGAAAGGCCGGGACTGGCCGCGATGTTCCCGACGTTGGACAATCGGGGCTTGCTAGCGCTTGATATGGGCGCGAACATGGATGCCAAGCCTGAGCAATTGCTGCAATACGCGCTTATGGGCAGCATCTACCGAAGCAAGGTGCATGGCATCGCCAAGCCCAGAATCGGCTTGCTGAACGTAGGTACGGAAGCGGCCAAGGGAAACGAGCTTACCAAGGCGGCGTTCGACCTGTTCGAGCAGGCGCCGATCAACTTCGTCGGCAACGTCGAAGCGAGGGATGTGCTCGAAGGCGTATGCGACGTCATCGTATGCGACGGCTTCTCGGGCAATATTTTGCTGAAGGCGCTGGAGGGAGCCGCGTCTTCGATCTTCAAGCTGCTGCGGGAGGAATTGACCTCGTCGCTGAAAGCCAAGCTCGCCGCAGCCGTCCTTAAGCCCAGCTTCCGCAGGGTGAGGGACAGGATGGATTATAACGAATACAATGGCGCGCCGCTGCTCGGCATTAAAGGGCTCGTTGTCAAAGGGCACGGGTCTTCGGACGCTAAAGCCATGAAAACCGCGATCCGTCAGACTCGTACGGCAATCGGCAACCGGTTAATCGCATCGTTGGCTGACGAATTCAGCGGAAAGTGAGAGAAGACGTATGAATGGAATTTCCGTGGGCATTCTGGGAACGGGCAAATACGTTCCGGAGCGCCGTTTAACGAATCACGAGCTTGAACAAAGGGTCGAGACGAACGATGAATGGATCGTTACGCGCACCGGAATCCGCGAACGCAGAATCGCGGCCCCGGAGCAAGCGACATCCGACCTGGCTTACGAAGCGTCCATGCAGGCGCTGCAGGCTGCGGGAATTACCGCAGAGCAGCTTGACTTGATTATTGTCGCCACCATTACGCCGGATATGTTCTTTCCTTCCACGGCCTGCATTCTGCAGGAAAAGCTGGGCGCGAAGAAAGCGGCGGCCTTCGATCTGTCGGCGGCTTGCTCCGGATTTATTTACGGGCTGGCAAATGCATCCGGGTTTATCTCTACGGGAGTATACAAGCATGTCCTCGTCGTAGGCGCAGAGTGCTTGTCGCGCATTACGGATTACGAGGATCGCAATACCTGCATTCTGTTCGGAGACGGCGCGGGAGCGGTCGTGCTCGGGGAAGTGCCCGCAGGACGCGGCTTCAAATCGTTTAAGCTGGGAGCGGACGGCGCGGGCGGAGAGCTGCTGCGCATTCGCGGAGGGGGCTCGCGCACTCCTTCGACGGAGCAGTCGATCGCTGCTCGTCACCACTTCATCGAAATGAACGGACGAGACGTGTTCAAATTCGCCGTTAGAGTGATGGGAAGCGCGGCGGAAGAAGCGCTCGCCAGCGCGGGATATACAAAAGCCGATATCGATCTGCTGATTCCTCATCAGGCGAATATCCGTATTATTCAGTCCGCTTTGGAAAGATTGGACTTATCTGAAGACAAAGCCATGATTAATCTGGATCGTTACGGCAATGTCTCGGCAGCTTCCATTCCGCTGGCTCTGGCCGAGGCGGTGGAGACCGGCCGCGTGAAGGAAGGCGATTGCCTGGTGCTGGTCGGCTTCGGCGGAGGATTAACCTGGGGCGCGACCGTGTTGAATTGGTAATGACGCTTTCCGAACGGAACAGGAGGAACGATATTGGGTAAAATTGCATTTGTATTCCCCGGACAGGGGGCGCAAGCCGTCGGTATGGGGAAGGATGCCTACGAGAGCAACGAATCCGCAAGAGCGATATACGTTCAAGCAGACGAAGCGCTGGGCTTCTCCATCGCAAAGCTTTCCTTCGAAGGACCCGAGGAGGAGCTGCGCCAAACGGCGAACACGCAGCCGGCCTTGCTGGCGACTAGCGTAGCTTTGCTGGAAACGTACAGAGAGCAAGGCGGACTGAAGCCGGACTATGTGGCGGGCCATTCGCTGGGCGAATACAGCGCGCTCGTGGCTGCGGGCGTTCTGGGCTTCTCCGATGCCGTTCGGCTCGTCCGGGCTCGCGGCCGATTCATGGAAGAGGCCGTTCCGGGCGGGCAGGGCGCGATGGCTGCGGTTCTGGGCGCGGAGCGTTCGGCCTTGCAGGCGCTGTGCGCGGACATCTCGGCCGCGGGAGCGGTCGTAGAGCTGGCAAACGTGAACTGTCCGGGGCAGATCGTGGTGTCGGGCTCGGCGGAAGGCGTCGCTGCGGTCGTCGAGCGCGGCAAAGAGGCCGGAGCCAAGCGGGTGATCCCGCTTGAGGTCAGCGGTCCGTTCCACTCCTCGTTGATGCAGCCTGCCGCAGAACGATTGGCTGCGGAGCTGGAGAAGGCGGAGTTCCGCGAGGCCCAGGTGCCTGTCGTGGCGAATGTTCACGCCAGACCCGTAACAAGCGGAAACGAGCTGCGCGAGCTGCTTGTCAAGCAAGTTGTGTCGCCCGTACAATGGGAGGACACGATTGCGTTCCTGATCGGGGAAGGCGTCGATACGTTCGTCGAAATCGGCTCCGGCACCGTGCTGGCGGGGCTGATCAAGAAGATCGACCGTTCCGTCAAGGTGATTTCGGTCAACAGCGCTGCCGCGGCAGTCGGACAATAAGCTGCAAAGGCGACTTAGAGGCTGGGAGGTTGGATAAGCGATGGCAATGTGGAATCTAGAAGGCAAGAGCGCTTTGGTAACCGGCGCTTCGCGGGGAATCGGCCGGGCGATCGCGATCGCGCTTGCGGAGGCGGGCGCGGATGTGGCGGTCAACTATTCCGGCAGCGAAGCCGCAGCGGCGGAAACCGTGAAAGCGGTAGAAGCGCTCGGACGCAAAGCCGTGATGATCAAAGCGAACGTAGGCAAGCCCGGCGAGTTCGACGAGATGGCGTCGACCGCGCTGGAAGCTTTCGGCAAGCTGGACATTCTCGTGAATAACGCCGGCATTACCCGGGACAATCTGATTATGCGGATGAAGGAAGCCGAGTTCGACGAAGTGATCGAGACGAACCTGAAGGGCGTGTTCAACGGAATCAAAGCCGTGACTCGGCCGATGATGAAGCAGCGCTCCGGTCGGATCATCAACATCTCTTCCGTCGTGGGCGTTCTGGGCAACGCCGGACAAGCCAATTACGTAGCCGCCAAGGCCGGGGTTATCGGATTGACGAAGTCGGCCGCGCGGGAGCTCGCTTCCAGAGGCATTACGGTGAACGCGGTTGCGCCGGGATTCATCGAATCGGATATGACGGACAAGCTTCCGGCCGAGTATCGCGACAAGCTTCTCGGGGAAATTCCGATGGGCCGCATGGGCCGGCCTGAAGACATCGCATCGATCGTCGTCTACTTGGCATCGGACGCAGCCGCCTATATGACGGGCCAAACCGTCCATGTCGACGGCGGCATGTACATGTAGCAGATCAAGTACGGCGCGGGTTCGCCGACAGAATGCGCGGCTCGCTGGAAGCGCTTGGACTCATACAAGCCCTCTATGGCTTTTTGTCCATGATTCACGTATAATACGTTAAGGGAGGTGAACCGGATGTCCGATGTACTAGATCGTGTAAAACGCATCGTTATCGAACGCCTGGGTGTAGAAGAGGCAGAGGTAACACCCGAAGCATCTTTCAAAGACGACTTGGGCGCTGATTCTCTGGATGTGGTAGAGCTCGTTATGGAACTCGAAGACGAATTCGACTTGGAGATTTCTGACGAGGATGCAGAGAAGATCACAACGGTGGGAGAAGTCGTTAAATACATACAATCTCATGCGTAATGATCGACGGGTCCCGTTATTGCGACGGGACTTCTGCATATTCTCACGCAGCTTCACATTGTGAGGCGCGTATGAAATAGCCTGAAGAGGTGAATAGGTTTGACACAGCGTGTTGTCGTTACTGGAATGGGGGTCGTCACGTCCCTCGGAACCGATTTGCCTACGTTTTGGAGCAATCTGTTGGAAGGCAAATCGGGAGTTAGTCTGATCGAAGCCTTCGATACAGCGGATTACACAACGAAGATAGCAGCGGAAATTAAGGGATTCGATCCCGGCTTATATAACATCGACAAGAAAGATGCCCGCAAGATGGACCGTTTCGTACAGTTCGGCGTTGCGGCCAGCAAGCTTGCCATCGAGGATGCCAAGCTCTCGATCGGCGACAATGCCGACCCCGAGCGCGTAGGCGTTGTCGTGGGCTCCGGAATCGGCGGCTTGGGCACCTGGGAAGAGCAGCATACGACGCTGATGGAGAAGGGCCCGCGCAGAGTCAGTCCTTTCTTCATCCCGATGATGATCGCGAACATGGCCAGCGGTCAAATCTCGATGAGCACGGGAGCCAAAGGGCCTAATACGGCGGCTGTGTCGGCATGCGCGACCGGAACGCACTCCATCGGCGACAGCTTCAAAATGATTCAACGCGGCGATGCCGACGTCATGATCTGCGGCGGCGCGGAAGCGACGATTCGCCCGATCGGGATGGCCGGCTTCTGCGCGATGAGAGCAATGAGCACGCGCAATGACGAGCCGGAGAAAGCCAGCCGTCCGTTCGACGTAGATCGCGACGGATTCGTCATGGGCGAAGGCGCCGGCGTCCTGATTCTCGAATCGCTTGAGCATGCGCAAGCCAGAGGCGCGCATATCTATGCGGAGGTTATCGGGTACGGGATGAGCGGCGACGCTTACCATATGACGGACCCTGATCCGGACGGAGCCGCGCGTTGCATGAAGAAAGCGATTAAGGACGCTGGCATCGAGCCTGAGTCCATTCAATACATTAACGCGCACGGGACCTCTACGGGTGCCGGCGACAAGTCCGAAACGACGGCGATCAAGAAAACCTTCGGAGAGCATGCGTACAAGCTGGCCGTCAGCTCTACCAAGTCCATGACCGGTCATCTGCTTGGAGCGGCCGGCGGCGTGGAAGCGGTTATTCTCGGCTTGACGCTGCAGAACGGCATCGTTCCTCCGACGATCAATCTGGATCAACAGGATCCGGAGTGCGATCTGGATTACGTGCCGAACAAGGCTCGTCCGGCAGACGTTCAAATTGCATTGTCGAATTCCTTCGGCTTCGGAGGACACAACGCAACGATCATCATGCGGAAATACGAAGGCTAAGCCGACAACGGCATACGAAACCTAATAAGCGCGTGAACGTCGACGCAGGCGGCAGTAGCTGTCTGCGTCGGTTGTGTATCAGGCGCAGTCGAGGTGAGGGACGATGAAGGAACAATTTCAACAGCTGCAGCAACGGATCAATCTGACTTTTCGCAATCCCGCGCTGTTAAAGCAAGCATTCACGCACACCTCCTACGTCAACGAGCAGCGGGGCGCGCGAATCCCGCATAACGAGCGTCTGGAGTTTCTGGGCGACGCGGTGCTGCAATTGACCGTATCGGAATATTTGTATCGTCTCTACCCGGATTCTCCGGAAGGGGAGCTAACTCGTTTGCGGGCCAGTATCGTCTGCGAACCTTCGCTTGTCCGTTTTGCCGAGGCGCTCGAATTCGGGCAGGTCGTGCTGCTCGGCAAAGGGGAGGAGCAGACTGGCGGCCGCACGCGGCCATCGTTGCTTGCCGACGCGTTCGAGGCTTTCTTGGGCGCGCTTTATTTGGACCAGGGCCTGGAGGCCGCACGGGATTTTCTTGAAAGGCATATGTTCTCGCAGCTTCCGAGAGACGGCCAAGCGCCGCTGAAGGATTACAAGACGGAGCTGCAGGAGAAGGTGCAGCAGATGTCGATGGGCGCGCTCGATTACCGCATCGTAGAGGAGCGGGGACCGGCCCATGACAGGGAATTCGTCGCCGTCGTCGGAATCGGCAAGCAGCAGCTCGGTCAGGGAGTCGGACGCTCGAAGAAGGAAGCGGAGCAGCAGGCGGCTTCCGAGGCGTTGACCGTATTTGCGAAGCATTATTCAAGCTAATAACTTACCGACACGCCGAGAGGAGAAACTGTCCTTATGTTTTTGAAAAGAATCGAGCTGGCGGGGTTTAAGTCGTTCGCGGACCGGACCGAACTCGAATTCGTTCGCGGCATTACCGCAGTCGTCGGGCCTAACGGCAGCGGCAAGAGCAATATCTCGGACGGCATTCGCTGGGTGCTGGGGGAGCAGAGCGCGAAATCGCTGCGCGGCGGAAATATGCAGGACATTATTTTCGCGGGCAGCGATTCCCGCAAAGCGGTTAACTTCGGCGAGGTGTCGCTTACGCTGGATAACGCGGACAAGGCGCTCCCGCTGGACTTTACCGAGGTGACCGTGACCCGGAGGGTGCACCGGAACGGAGAAAGCGAGTATCTGATCAACAAGCAAGCATGCAGGCTTAAGGATATTACGGAGCTGTTCATGGACACCGGGATCGGCAGAGAAGCTTATTCGATTATCGGTCAAGGCCGCATTGAAGAAATTTTGAGCACCCGTTCCGAGGATCGTCGGGGAATATTCGAAGAAGCTTCGGGAATTGTCAAGTACAAGAGCCGGAAGAAGGAAGCGCAGAAGAAGCTTGAGGACACGGAGAACAATTTGCTTCGGATTCACGACCTCGTCAGCGAGCTCAAGGGACAGATCGAGCCCTTGAAGGAACAGGCCGAGAAGGCGGAAAGCTACAAGACGCTCAAGGAGCAATTGAAGCATAAAGAAATCGCGCTTTACGTTCACCAGATCGAAGGCGTGCATACGTCCTGGTCGCAGACGAACGAGCGGCTGGATGCGCTGCGGAAAGAACAGCTGGACCTGTCGACCTTCGTGAGCAAGCATGACGCGATTCTGGAGGAAGAGCGGCATGCGCTGGCGCAGCTGGAGGAGCTGCTGGAGACGCTGCAGGACGAGCTGCTTCGCTGCAGCGAGGAAACGGAGAAGTCGGAAGGCTACGTTGAACTGCTGAACGAGCGGCGCGGCCATCTGGAGCGCACCCGCGACGGGTACCGCCAATCTCTGGCGTCCGCAGAGGAGCGGTTCGCGCTCGCCTCGGAGGAGGAGCAGGCGCTTCAGGCCAAGCGCGTCCAGCTTGAAGCCGAGCTGGAGACGTCTCTGGCGAAGCTGAAGGATGAAGAGGAACGGCTGGCGTTGGCCGACGGCAGCACGGAAGCGGAGGAGCGTCTTAAGGCGGAGCTCTTCGACACGTTGAACGCCATGGCGCAGGCGCGCAATGACATTCGCTATGGCGAAGGCCAACGCGAAGTTCTGGAGCGCCGAATGACGCGCATTGCCGAAGAAGAGAAGAAGTGGCGAGAGCAGATGAACGCGCTGACAGACAAGCGCGACCGTCTGGAGGAAAGAATCGCCGAAGTTACGCAGTCGCTGAACGAAGTGCGCGATCGCTACGTTGCGGAAGGCGCGCGCTCCTCGGAGCTTCAGCGCAAGCTGGAGGAGAGCCAGGCGTTCGTGCGCCGCCACGAGCAGAAGAAGGAAGCGCTCGTATCCCGGCGGGACACGATTAAAGAGCTGCAGAACGATTACGACGGCTTCCAGCACGGCGTCCGCGAGGTGCTCAGAGCCTCGAAGCGGGGGACGATGCTAGGGGTTCACGGCGCGGTCGCCGAGCTCGTCAGCGTGCCGGGCCATCTGGAGGTGGCGATCGAGACCGCATTGGGCGCGGCGCTTCAGCATATCGTGATGGAAGACGAGAAGAGCGCGCGCACCGCGATTGCCTATCTGAAGCAGAGGCAGTCGGGAAGAGCGACCTTCTTGCCGCTGGACGTCATTCGGCCGAGGCACATTTCCGACAGCGATCGCCGGGCGTTGGGCGAAGCCGAAGGCTTTGTCGGCGTGGCCTCCGAGCTGGTCGGCTGCGATGCGAAGTATTCCGCCATCGTCAGCAGCATGCTCGGCAACGTCTTGATCTCGGAGACGCTGGAGCAGGCGAATCGAATCGCCTCCAGGCTTCAGTACCGGTTCCGCGTCGTGACCAAGGACGGGGATATCGTTAATGCAGGCGGGTCCATGACGGGCGGAAGCCTGCAGAAAAAGTCGTCCAGCCTGCTCGGCCGGCAGCGGCAGCTGGAGGAGCTGGACAGAGAGATCGCGGAGGCCGAGAAGGCCCGCGAACGCGCCCGTGCTGAAGCCGACGAGCTGAAGAAGCAATTGGCCCAGACGGCGCAAAACATCGAGCAACTCCGCCATCAAGGCGAGCAGGAGCGGCTGAAGGAGCAGCAGGTTTCGGGAGAAGGCGCGCAATTGGAGCAGGAGGAAAGACTGCTGGAGGAGCAGCGTGCGGCCATGCAGGGAGAGAAAGCGGCCTTCGATACGGAGGCGGGTGGACTTAACGCCAGCAAGGAGGAGGCGGAGGCTCGCCTGGCTCGTCTGACGGAAGAGGAGGCGCGCATTCAGGACCGCATTCGCGAGGCGGAGGAGCTTCGCCGTCAAAGCGCGTCCGCAAAGGAAGAGCTGCAGGCGGCGTTGACCGAGCTGAAGGTCGCCATCGCGCGGATGGAGCAGGATCGTTCGGCGCTGCACGAGCAATTGGCCCGCCATCGTTCGGAGCTGGCTCGGCTGACGGCCGAGCGCAAGCAGCTTAAGGAATCGCTGGAGCACAATGAAGTGGAAGCGGAGCGGACTCTCCAGGAGTCCGTCGTCCAGCGCGAGCGCTTAAACGAGCTGCGAATTCAGAAAAAGCAATTGACGGAGAACATTGAATTCAAACGCGCGGACCGCGCGGAGAAGCAACGCGAGCTCGAACGCAAGGAAGGCGAGACGAAGGATCAGCGGACGAAGCTGAGAAGCGTGGATGAGAGCCTGCGTCAGGCGGAGATCGCCGTCAACCGGATGGATGTGGAGCTGGACAACCTGCTTCGCAAGCTGACGGAGGAATACGAGATCGGCTTCGAGCTGGCGAAGGAGCGCTATCCGGTGCCGGAGGATGTCGCCGCGACCCAAGCCGAGGTTCGGGAGATGAAGCGCAAGATCACCCTGCTAGGGGATGTCAATCTCGGCGCCATCGAGGAGTACAAGCGCGTATCGGAGCGATTCGGCTTCCTGTCGGAGCAGGAGAGCGACTTGATCGAAGCGAAGACGAAGCTGCACGGGATTATTCGCGAGATGGACGAGGAGATGTCCAAGCGCTTCCGTTCGACGTTCGACGAGATTCGCAAGCATTTCGTCGTGGTGTTCTCCCGCATGTTCGGCGGAGGCCGGGCGGACCTCGTCCTCGTCGAGCCGGATAAGCCGCTTGAAACGGGGATCGACATCGTGGCTCAGCCGCCGGGCAAGAAGCTGACGAATCTGCAGCTGCTGTCCGGGGGAGAACGGGCATTAACGGCCATCGCTTTGCTGTTCGCCATTCTGCACGTCAAGCCGGTGCCGTTCTGCGTGCTGGATGAAGTCGAGGCGGCTTTGGACGAAGCGAACGTAGCGCGTTATGCTCAGTACATGCGCGAGTTTTCCGATTCGACGCAGTTTATCGTCGTCACGCACCGCAAAGGCACGATGGAGGAAGCCGACGTGCTGTACGGGGTTACGATGGAGGAAGGCGGCGTCTCGAAGCTCGTATCGGTCCGTCTGGAGGATTCGGAAGAGATGACGGCGACCGCATAGCGTAGCGAATAAGGCGGAACAGCAGCAATCAGGCAAAGAATCAGGTTGGAGGAACAAGGATGAGCTTTTTTAAGCGACTTAAGGAAAGCATCGCTTCCAAGACGGAGGCGGTTACGAGCAAGTTCCGCGACGGGCTGGCGAAGACGCGCGACGCGCTGGTGGGCAAAGTTGGCGAGCTGTTCAGCCGCCGCAAGAAGATCGACGAGGAGTTCTTCGAGGAGCTCGAAGAAATTCTGATCGGCGCGGACGTCGGCGTGAATACGGTTATGGCGTTGATCGACGAGCTTCGAGACGAAGTGAAGAAGCGCAAGATCGAGCAGCCGTCCGAGCTGCAGCCCATCCTGTCGGAGAAGCTCGTCGAGATGCTTCGGGGCTCGGACGACGAAATCGGCATCAAAGAGAATCCGAACGGCATCACCGTTATTCTGTTCGTCGGAGTGAACGGAGTCGGCAAGACGACGACGATCGGCAAGCTGGCCTGGCATTATAAGCAGAAGGGCAAGAACGTGCTTCTGGCGGCCGGAGATACGTTCCGCGCAGGCGCGATCGAGCAGCTTGAAGTATGGGGCGGACGCGTCGGCGTGGATGTCGTCAAGCAGGATTCGGGCTCCGATCCGGCGGCCGTTATGTTCGACGCCGTGCAAGAGGCCAAGCGGCGGAATGTCGACGTGCTGATCTGCGATACGGCAGGGCGATTGCAGAACAAGCACAATCTCATGGAGGAGCTGGCCAAAATTCATCGAGTCATCCAACGGGAGATTCCTACAGCGCCTCATGAGACGCTGCTTGTGCTCGATGCCACGACAGGCCAGAACGCGCTTCAGCAGGCGAAGCTATTCGGCGAGAAGAGCGGCGTGAGCGGACTCGTTCTGACCAAGCTGGACGGTACGGCCAAGGGCGGGATCGTCGTTGCGATTCGCAACGAGCTGTCGCTTCCGGTGAAGTTCGTCGGTCTCGGCGAGAAAATGGACGACCTGCAGCAGTTCGACCCGGATCAATTCGTGCATGCCCTGTTTGCGGGCATGGCCGCATCCGATGAGAAGGAAGAGACAGAGTCGAACTAAGCGCGAACGCAAGAGCGGGTCCCCCCGGGGACTCGCCATTGAATGCGGATGGCTTCAGAGGAACGACGTTGTTGGATGACCCCTATACTCGCTAGGGGTCGTCTTTTTTTATGCTCCGCTGAGGTATAATAAAGCTATACTGCAAAGTAATTTCGTAGGATGAGGTGCGCGATGAAACGAATATTGCTGGTTGAAGATGATGCGAATCTGGTATTCGGCATTGAATACACCTTATCCGGCGAAGGGTATACTGTTATTCTTGCCGCTAGCCTAGAAGAGGCCAGAAAGGCGCTGGAGGCAGGTGACGTCGATCTTGTTTTGCTAGACGTCAATTTGCCGGATGGCTCGGGCTATGAATTATGCAAGGAAATCCGGAGAGCGTCTCAGGTTCCGATTATCTTCCTGACGGCTTTGGATGAGGAGGCTAACGTGGTTGCCGGACTAGACCTCGGGGCGGATGATTATATGACCAAGCCGATCCGCACCAAAGAGCTTCTCTCCAGAATGAAAGCCGTATTAAGGCGCAATCCTGTGAATATGGAAGAAGCGAATGTATGGAAATCCGATGATATTCAGGTACGGGTGCTTGAAGGAACCGTCTTCAAAAACAATAAGGAGCTGATATTGACGGCGCTGGAATATCGGCTGTTGTTGATGCTGATCACCCACCCCAAGCAGATCTGCAGCAGAACCGCTATCCTCGGCAATCTGTGGGACATGTCGGGAGAATTCATCGATGACAACACGCTCTCGGTTCACATAAGAAGATTGAGAGAGAAGATCGAGGATGTTCCCGCGGCGCCCCAATACATCATTACCGTTCGAGGAGTCGGATACAAATGGAACGCGGAAGTATCGGGGAGATGAATCATGATTGAGGTTATCCGGAATCCGGAGTGGAAGTCCATCGCGGTCAAAATGCTTGCCTTTCAGCTGATATTGTCAATCTTCATGTTCCTTTATATGAATCATCAGGTCGGAAGCATAAACAAGACGATCATTGACCAGAACGCGGCTCTGATCGGATATATGCTGAAGCAGCAGCCGCAAGCCGAAAATGAAATTGTTCGCTATATCACCCAGGGGGCGCAAGAAACAGACGTCGCAGAGGGCAAACGGATTTTGGCGCAGTACGGCTACAAGGAGGGGATGTCGGCAGAGGATCAGCCAGCGCTTGCAGGAATGGCGTTGCCCATGCAAACGGGTAGCCTGATTTTGCTTTTCGCCATTCCGTTGCTGCTGCTGTTGCTATGGGAATATCGAAAATTATTCAGCAAGATCAGAATCATTTCCTTTGCCGCGGAGCAGGTCGTAGAGCGTCAATATCACAATCCGTTGCCGGAATCCGATGAAGGCGACTTTGGCTATTTAGGGCGAAGCTTCAACGCCATGGCAGATAGACTAAGCAATAGTCTTGAACAGCTCAAGCAAGAAAAAACCTTTCTGCGCAACCTGCTTTCCGACATCTCCCATCAGCTCAAAACTCCGCTGGCTTCGTTGATTGTGTTCAATGAAAATCTGCTGAACGATCCCGCGATGAAGGAGGACATGAAGGTTGCATTTCTGGAACGAAGCCGGCAGCAGCTCGACCGAATGGAGTGGCTTATTGTCAGTCTGCTGAAGCTGGCTCGAGTCGAAGCGGGTTCGATTCTGTATCGCAAGGAAGAGATACAATTAAGAGAAATTGTCGATAATGCCGTACATTCATTGCGATTGTTGACTGAGCAAGGCGCTCAGAGGATTGTTGTCCGCGGCGGAGAAGATATGCTCGTGCAGGCGGACGAGGAATGGCTGACAGAGGCATTCCTTAATTTAATTAAGAATGCGCTGGAGCATACCCCGAAAGAAGGGGAGATCCGGATTGATTTGGAGGAAAATTCATTATTTTATACGGTCAGCATTCGAGATCGTGGCGAGGGGATCTCCCCAGAGGATCTGCCTCATATTTTCAAGCGATTTTACAGAGGCAGGGACACAGCAAAGCCTCACAGCATAGGTATCGGTTTGTCTTTATCCAAGTCCATCATTGAAGGCCAGGGCGGCATGATCACCGTTGCGAGCAGGCGTGGAGAGGGAACTGAATTCGGAATCTCCTTCTCGAAAGGGAACAAGTGAAGAGGAAGCTTGCGAAAACGTAAGCTTCCTCTTCACTTTATCGTAAGCTTCCAAGCTTATAATAGCCCTCAAGCATCGTTAATCAAAAGCCTGGAGGTAAGACCAATGGAAATTCTGAAAACCGTTAACTTGTGCAAAGCTTATGGAAGCGCCGAAGCCAGGATTGAGGCATTGAAGAATGCCAATCTATCCGTCAATAAAGGAGAATTCGTGGCCATCGTGGGCGCCAGCGGCTCTGGAAAAAGCTCCTTGCTGCATCTGCTCGGGGGAGTGGATCGGCCGACAGGCGGCCAAGTCATCATTAATGGCGTTGAGCTTTACACCAAAAGCGAAGAAGAGCTCGCTCTGTTCAGAAGGCGCGAAATCGGCTTTATCTTTCAATCGTATAATCTGATTCCGGTCCTGACCGCAGAGGAAAATATCAAGCTGCCGATGCTGCTTGAGAACAAAAAAGCGGATGAAAATTATGTTGAGGAATTAATGGGCATATTAGGTCTGACCGAGCGAAGGAGACATCTCCCCTCTGAGCTCTCCGGCGGACAACAGCAAAGAACCGCAATCGGCAGAGCCCTGATCAATAAGCCCTCTATTATACTGGCTGATGAGCCAACGGGAAACCTGGATAGTAAGAGCAGCAAGGAAATTGTCGATCTTCTGACCTTCTCCGTCAGAAAATACAACCAAACGCTTGTGATGATCACGCACGATATTAACGTCGCCCAGAGAGCGGATCGGGTCGTGAAGATAGAAGACGGTCTCCTCCTGCAGCAGAAGGAGGCGGACGGACATTGAACAAGTATACCGAGCTTACAGAGAAATATTTAAGGGGTCAGAAAAAAAGATCGCTGCTGACGATACTCGGCATTGTACTGTCGGTTACGCTGCTTACGTCGATCGGCACGATCGGCATGAGCTACAGGGACAAGCTGGTTAGACAGACGATAGACAACTACGGAGACTATCACGTTTCCTTCAATAGCATTCCAGGAGAGGCTGTGCCGAAAGTCGTCAACAATGCGACGATAGCAACCGCCGGAGTGATCAGTCGAGAGGGATATGCGGTAATCCGTTCGACCGACGAGAAAGAAAAGCAGGAAAATCCGTTCGCCGCGCCCTATCGTTACTTGAATGTAAAAGGATACGATGCGAATGCGATGAACATGCTCCGGGTGCAACTGGACTCGGGCAGGCTGCCGGAAAATCCGAATGAAATTATGCTGTCTACATGGAGCCTGGATCATTTTCAGAAAAAACCGGCGCTTGGAGATCGCATCAGGCTGGATCTCGGAGTCCGGAAGGCAGCATCGACCGGTAAAGAAAAAAAGATAAACGGCATGGGCGACTTCGGCTGGGATCTGGATGAAGCGTTTCAAGCTCAGACGCAAAGCGAGTTCACCGTCGTTGGCTTAATGAAGCCAAGCAGCCACAGCACCTGGTCGTCCGCCTTCATCTTCCCGGGCATCACTTTCAATGGCAATCAGTCGATCGATCCCAAGAAGAAGTACTTCGTCTACACCAAGATGAAGTCGTTGGATCAAATGAAAAAGAAGACGGAAGAAATCGTATCTTCGCTGCAAATCGGCAGCTCCGACGAAGGCTCTGCCATAGAGCTGAGTCGGGATAATAGCATTCAAAATTCGAGAGTGGAATACAACAACGAGCTGCTAAAGCTGTATGGCAAGAGCACCTATGCAGGCGTGAATAGAAGTGCGATACTGGCCTATGCCGCGATCATCGCGATTGTTATGATGTGCACCGTTGCGGTTATTTATAATACGTTTCATATTTCCGTGCTGGAGCGCGTGTCCCAATTTGGAATT
This sequence comes from Cohnella boryungensis, assembly GCF_042651945.1. Classification (NCBI taxonomy): domain Bacteria; kingdom Bacillati; phylum Bacillota; class Bacilli; order Caryophanales; family Paenibacillaceae; genus Cohnella; species Cohnella boryungensis. The sequence continues at coordinate 456,237 of NZ_JBHSED010000040.1, forward strand.
CTTCGATGCATTGGAGCTACGCCGGCGCAAATTCGCAAAATCGTATTTAAAGAAGCGGCATTGCTGAGCTTGATCGGCATTCCCATCGGTCTGTTGACGGGTACTGTTTTCATGAAGATATTGTTCTATGGCATCAGCTTTTTGACATTGGGGTTTCTAAATGACATGAGAATGGTTGTTTCTTTGCCGATCTTGGCCATCGCCGGTTTATTGGGGGTTGTGACCGTCTATCTCTCCGCGATCGGCCCCGCAAGACAGGCAGCGCAGGTATCCCCTATGGAGGCCATTAGAAGCTCGGGCAGCACGCCGGCGGAGAATATCACCTCGATCAAGAAGTCCCTGCTGATTAAGAAGCTGTTTGGCTTCGAGGGGCAGTTTGCCAGACGGAACCTGCAGCGGAACAAGAAGCGTTTTCGCATTACGGCTTTCTCTATGATAATCAGCATCACCTTGTTTATCGTATTTAACGGCCTGGTCGACTTCTTGAAGCAGACGACGCCATCAGGCATTCAATATTCCTATTCGATTGCCTACGAAGGACCCTCGAAGCGAATCCATGATTCTGTCTACGATGATCTTCTCCGCCTTGACGCGGTGCAGCAAGCCTACAAGTTCTATAATCAGCAGGCCATGGCTATCATTCCGAAGCGCAAGATTAATCCCAAATATTACGAGCTTAGGAAAGAACGCTACGTGGTCGAAGCAGGAGATGGATATCGTACGGACAACAATTTCCTCCAATCCTACGGGGATAACGGCTTAGATGCCCTGCAAGCCAAGCTAACGGCCGGGACGATCGACAAGGAGCAAATGAACCGGGACAACGGGGTTGTCGTGGTTCAAAAAATAAGCATGACAACGGAGCAAGGCCAAAAACTCATTATCGATCAAACCGACTTCAAGGTCGGGGATCAAATCAAAATACGCGCTGTCGAAGGAAGCCAGGCTCAATATCAGGCGGTAACAGTAGTCGGCATTGCCGATCAGGATTTGTTGTCGAAAGGATATCATGAAAGCGCCACTCTGGGGTTCATTACTACGCCGGAGGTATTTGCGAAGATTACGGGAGACGATCGTTACTCCAGAATATTCATACTCGCCAACTCCGATCTTCCGAACGAGCCCATCGCGGATTATCTGCAGGCTTTAACCAAAGAAGACGGCGGTTACAGCTACAGAGACAGAGTGACGGAGTTGGCGCAAGCCAAAAACGACGCGACGACCGCAAGCCTCTTTTTTTACGGCTTTATCGGCGTCATTGTCTTGATCGCCTTCCTGAACATTCTGAATACGGTGAGCACGAATCTGATTCTGCGAAACAAGGAGTTTGCCGTTCTGAAGGCTATCGGCATGACGCAGAAGGAAATCGGCAAAATGATTATATTAGAAGGGATCTTCTACGGTTTATTCGCCGCAACGTACGGAATTCTGATCGGGACGGCTCTGAGCTACGGAACCCACCGTCTGCTCGCGGATGCGGTGTATACGGAGTGGGCGATTCCCTGGGGCAGTGTCGGCATTGCTTTTGCGGGCGCGCTTCTTACCGCGCTCGTCGCAACGATATGGCCGATGAACAGGCTGAACAAAGCCAATATCGTCGATTCGTTAAGGAAGGAAAACTAGAGTCGGCGGGGATAGCGAAATGCAATTGCTTTGTATACAAGGCAATTGCATTTCGTACGATCAGGAAGAAACAGCAACAGTACAACACGTGTGCTGCCGCAACTCAAGGATGACGAAGCCGGTTTACTTGTGTTAAGGTATTTCCCTTGACATCCTTTTCTGTTTTCGGTAAGATAGGCAATGTGAAACGGCAGAGGAGTGAAGGGAGCAGCCATTGTGCACGGGGAGAACGCTTTGGAGAAGACGAACCGAATCAATGTGCTGTTTGATTTTTACGGACCTTTGCTAACCGACAAGCAGCAGACGTTCCTGAAATGCTACTTTCAAGACGACTATACGCTGGGAGAAATCGCGGCCGATTTTCAGATCAGCAGGCAGGCGGTTTACGAGCATTTGAAGAGGGCCGGGCAGGTGCTGGAGGATTACGAAGCCAAGCTGGGCTTGGCGGATCGGCATAGCCGCCTGCAAGCGGGCATCGATCTGCTGGAAGCACAGATCGCCGGATTGCCGGCCGAGTGGCGCGAGCCGCTGAGCGGCACGGTCGCGGTGCTGCGGGGCGCGGAGTAGCCCGGACGCAGAGGCCTCTTAAATAGAGAATCGAGCTTAAGAGATTACCGTTCCGAAGGAGGGATGGGAAGATGGCATTCGAAGGATTAACTACCCGGCTGCAGAACGTGTTCGGCAAGCTGAAGGGCCGGGGCAAGGTTTCGGAGGACGACGTTAACGAAGCGATGCGCGAGGTTCGTCTGGCCCTGCTGGAAGCGGACGTTAACTTCAAGGTCGTCAAGGATTTCATTGCGAAGGTGAAAGAGCGCGCGCTGGGACAGGAAGTGCAGAAGAGCTTTACGCCCGCGATGGTGATCATCGACATCGTCAACAAGGAATTGACCGAGCTGATGGGCGGCACGCAGGAGAAGCTGGCGAAGGCGAACAAGCCGCCGACCGTTATTCTCATGGCCGGCTTGCAAGGCGCAGGTAAGACGACGCTGACCGGCAAGCTTGCCAAGCTGCTTCAGTCGCAGAATCACAAGCCGTTGCTTGTGGCGGGCGATATCTATCGTCCTGCGGCGATCAAGCAATTGCAGGTGCTGGGCGATCAGATCGGCGCGCAGGTATTCTCGCTCGGCGATCAGGTCAGTCCCGTCGAGATCGCGAAGCAGGGCTTGCAGCTCGCGAAGGAGCAAGGCAACGATTACGTGCTGATCGATACGGCAGGCCGCCTGCAGATCGACGAGGAATTGATGCAGGAGATCAAGGATATCCATACTGCAGTCAAGCCCGACGAAGTGCTGCTTGTGGTCGATGCCATGACGGGGCAGGAAGCGGTGAATGTGGCGAAGAGCTTCCACGAGCAGCTTGCGCTGACGGGTGTGGTGCTCACCAAGCTAGACGGGGATACGCGCGGCGGTGCAGCCCTGTCGGTTAAAGCCGTGACGGGCTGTCCGATCAAGTTCGCCTCGACAGGCGAGAAGATCGACCAGCTTGAAGCGTTCCATCCCGATCGGATGGCTTCCCGAATTCTCGGCATGGGCGATATGCTTTCGTTGATCGAGAAGGCCCAGACCAACATAGATGCCGAGAAAGCGGCGGAGATGGAGCGCAAGATGCGCACCGCGGACTTTACCTTCGACGATTTCCTCGAGCAGATGGAGCAGGTTCGCAACATGGGGCCGCTGGAGCAGCTGCTCGACATGCTGCCGGGCATGAACAAGCTTAAGGGCAATCCGAATTTCAAGATCGACGAGAAGCAGATCGCGCGTACCGAAGCGATCGCCAAGTCGATGACGAAGGCGGAGAAGAAGAAGCCCGACATCATCAACTACAGTCGCCGCAAGCGGATCGCGGCTGGCAGCGGAACGACGCTGGCCGATGTCAATCGGCTGCTCAGGCAGTTCGAGGACATGAAGAAGATGATGAAGCAATTCTCGGGCATGATGGGACCGAAGGGTCCCAAAGGCGGCATGAAGGCGCTGAAAGGCATGTTCGGCGGCAAGGGCAAGAATAACATGAAATTCCCGTTCTAGAAGCCTTGACGGCCGAAGAACGCTCTTATTTCTGTCAAGGAGGTGAAAGTTCATGTCAGTTCGCATTCGTTTGAAACGGATCGGCGCCCACAAGGCTCCATTCTATCGCGTAGTCGTATCGGATTCCCGTTCCCCGCGCGATGGCCGTTTTATTGAAGAGATCGGCCTGTACAACCCGGTTGCTCAACCGGCTCAAGTACAGATCGACGAGGAAAAAGCTTTGAAATGGCTGCAAAACGGCGCGCAAGCGTCCGATACCGTTCGCAACCTTCTGAGCAAAGCCGGCGTTTTGAAGAAATTCCACGAATCCAAGCTCCAGAAGTAATCGCCATCTAACCGGAGGGCTGAGCCATGGAACAATTGATTCGGGTCATTGCCCGAGCGCTTGTGGATCATCCGGAAGACGTGCAGATTCAGGTCAAGGAAGACGCGAGAGGCCTGGTGTACGAGCTTTCCGTTCATCCCGACGATGTCGGCAAAGTGATCGGCAAACAGGGACGTATTGCTAAAGCGGTACGTACGGTAGTCTCTTCCGCTGCGGTTAAGGAGCGGAGGCGCGTCATTGTGGATATTGTCTCGGAATAATAGGCTTAGGGGCCGTAACGTGCGCAGGCGCGTTGCGGCCTTTTGCATGAACGGTCAGAAAGGTAAGATAACATTCCTTTAACCTCATCTGATCGCGCAATACAAAACGTCTGTCGCCGACCGTGGGGAGGCGAATTTTACTCGGCCGCCGGACATGGTCGGTGTCCCGGAAGCCTGTCGCCGGCGCTCGACATTTGCGAATGTCGCATTCGATGCTATATTATAGGTACTTATGCGATACGCACAAGCGAAGGGAGTTTGTTCCATGTCGGAAGAACGTCTGCTCAACGTTGGAAAGGTTGTTAATACGCACGGGATCAAGGGAGAGCTTAAGATATGGCCGCAGACGGATTTCCCGGAAATCCGCTTCAAGCCGGGCAGTAAGCTGTTGATGGTGCCTCCGGAAGCCGGAGAGCCGATCACGATCGAGATCGTCGCTGCCCGCGAGCAGAAGAAGATGTATATCGTTCGAGTTCGGGGCTTCGACAGCATTAACCAGGTGGAGCAGTACAAAGGCTGGGAGCTGAAGGTTGCGGATGACGAACGGGTGCCGCTGGAGGAAGGGGAATACTATCTCCGGGATATTGTCGGGTGCGAGGTCGTGACAGAGGAGGGCGAAGCTCTTGGCCGGATTACGGATGTACTGTCCCCCGGTGCGAACGATATTTGGGTAGTCGGCCTGCCGAAGGGCAAAGAGCTGCTGCTGCCGGTCATCGATGACGTCGTATTGGACGTCGACATCGCGGCTCGCAAAGTCAAGGTGCATCTCATGGAAGGATTGCTCTAGCATGCGAATAGACGTACTTACGCTGTTTCCGGAGATGTTCACGGGCGTCTTCGGGTCAAGCATATTGGGGAAAGCGAACGACAAAGGAATCGTATCGCTGAATACGCTTAATTTTCGCGATTTTGCGAACAATAAGCATAATACGGTCGACGATATGCCTTACGGCGGCGGCGGCGGAATGGTGCTGAAGGCGGAACCGATCTTCGGCGCGGTAGAGCATCTGCTTGAGGGGAGCGCCGAAGCTAGGGAGACGGAGGCCGTCAAGCCGCGAATTATATTGATGTGTCCGCAGGGAAAGCCATTCTCCCAGTCGCTCGCTCGGGAGCTGTCCTCGGAGAAGCATCTGATCTTCATCTGCGGTCATTACGAGGGGTACGACGAGCGCATCAGAGAGCATCTGGTTACGGACGAACTCTCTGTCGGGGACTATGTGCTTACGGGCGGCGAACTGCCGGCTATGGTTGTCGTGGATGCGGTCGTCCGACTGCTGCCGGGAGTATTGGGCAACGAGCAATCGGCGATTACCGACTCGTTCAGCGACGGGCTGCTGGAATATCCGCATTATACCCGTCCGGCGGAGTTCAGAGGCTGGAAGGTGCCTGACGCGCTGCTATCGGGCCACCATGCCGAGATTGACAAGTGGCGTCGGAGACAGTCGCTGGAGCGGACGCTGGAACGACGCCCGGAGCTGCTGGAGCAGGCGGAGCTGACGGCAGAGGAGCGCAATTGGCTGAGGGCTTTGCAGGCGGAAAGGGAGAATACGGCAAAAAATCGTTGAGATAGTTGTATTTTTCTCGCGAATATGATAGAATTTCAAATGTTGTTTTGTCTTTGATTGCTTATGCGATCAGATGAAACGCAGTTCGAGTAGGACGGTCCTCTGCACGCCAAGATCCGGCCGACAAGGCGCCGGGGAGCGGGGTACGAACGTCTGTTATGGAAGGAGTGAACACGCAATGAGCAATCTTATTCAAGCGATCACGCAAGAGCAGCTGCGCAAGGACATCCCTAGCTTCCGTCCTGGCGACACGCTTAAAGTGTACGTAAAAGTCGTCGAGGGTTCCCGTGAGCGCGTTCAGCTGTTCGAAGGCGTCGTTATCAAGCGCCGCGGCGGCGGAATCAGCGAAACATTCACGGTCCGTAAAATCTCGTATGGCGTTGGCGTAGAACGTGCCTTCCCGGTGCATTCCCCGCGTCTTGAGAAAATCGAAGTCGCTCGCCGCGGTAAAGTTCGCCGCGCGAAACTGTACTACCTTCGCAATCTGCGCGGTAAGGCAGCCCGTATTAAAGAAATTCGATAATGGACACAGAGGAGGGCTTGGCGACGTTCAAGTCCTCCTTTTTGCATTTTATACCAGAAAGCTAGAGGCGATTACGAATGGACAACAATTCCAATTCCAAACCAGACGAATCGACCGAGCTGGAGGCAAGGTCGGATTCGGCTGAAAGAACAAACCGCGAAGACGGGACGGGCAATCCTTTCCGTGCTTCCTCTGAAGCCGGAGATTCCGTGCTGAGCCGGAGAAACAAACGAAAAAAGCCCAAGGGCAACGAGCTTGTCGAATGGATTAAGGCGCTGGCGATCGCGGGCGTTCTCGTCCTTGTTATTCGCTGGTTTCTCGTCAGTCCCTTTATCGTGGACGGTCCGTCGATGGAGCCTAACTTCTGGGACCGCGAGCGAATCATCGTGAACAAAATCATCTATGACATACGCGCGCCCAAGCGGGGCGAGGTTATCGTGTTCCACGTTCCGGAGGAAGGACGCGATTTCATCAAACGGGTTATCGCGCTGCCGGGCGAGACGGTAAAGGTTGAAGGAGACCAGGTATACATAAACGGGGAACCGTTGGATGAGACTTACTTAAGGGATGCATACGATCAAGCGCATGCGCAAGGCACTCTGTACAACCGTTATGACGGCGATCGTTCCAACTTCCCGAATACCAAATTCCCGGAGGGAGTTGTTCCCGAGGGTACGGTGTTCGTCATGGGAGACAATCGTCCGAACAGCGAGGACAGCAGAATGATCGGCTACATCTCCACGGATCGAATCGTCGGTCGGGCGGATCTGATCTTCTGGCCGATCAAGGATTTCAAATTCGTAAATCATTAACGCCGGCGAGGGGGAAGCCCCTCGCATTTCTATATGCAAAGGAGGCAACGAGACGTGACGATTCAATGGTTTCCCGGTCATATGACCCGGGCGAGACGACAAATCGAAGAGAAGCTGAAGCTGATTGACGTCGTGTTCGAGCTGCTGGACGCGCGTATTCCGGCTTCGAGCCGCAATCCGATGGTGGATGAAATTACCGGATCGAAGCCCCGGCTTGTGCTGTTGAACAAAGCGGATCTGGCGGACCCGGAGCAGACGGCGGAATGGAGCCGATATTTTCGCGACAAGGGCTTGGCCGTACATGCCATCGATGCGAATGCCGGCTCGGGCGTCAAAGAATTGGCCGGCAAGTCGAAGGAGCTGCTGAAGGAGAAGATTGACCGGCAGCTCGCCAAGGGAATGAAGCCCCGGCCCATTCGCGCGTTGATCGTCGGGATTCCTAACGTAGGGAAGTCGACGTTGATTAACCGTCTGGCAGGCCGCAATATTGCGCAGACAGGCGATCGCCCGGGCGTAACGAAAGGACAGCAATGGATTCGCTTCGGAGGCGAGCTGGAGCTGCTAGACACTCCGGGTATTCTCTGGCCCAAGTTCGATGATCCGATCGTCGGGTTTCGCTTGGCTGCGACCGGCGCGATCAAAGAGGACGTTCTCCATCTCGACGAGGTTGCCTGCTTCGTGCTGAAGGTGCTGGTCGAGGAGTATGGGACGGTGCTGGGCGAGCGCTACGGCTTGACGGAATTGCCTTCGGAGCTGCCGGATATGCAGACGGCGGTCGAGGTGCTGGAGAGCATCGGCAAGCGCAGAGGCTGTATCGTCAGCGGAGGCCATGTCGATTACGAGAAGGCGGCGACGGTTCTGCTGAGAGACCTGAGATCCGGCAAGCTTGGACGAATGACGCTGGAGCGTCCGGACGCGACAGGGGAGCTGGCGTAGCGCCAGCCCCGGTGCGCCCCCCCCTTGAAAGAGACCTTTCCGCAGCGGCCGTACTGGGCGCCTGTGGAAAGGTCTCTTTCCTATCGGGCGGCGAGGAACGCCGGAGAAAACGAAAGCTCGTGTTCCTTAGCCTGTAAATGTGTTAAATTACGTGTATATCCTACAGCAGGAAGGTCACGATATGCTCTATTATTTCGCAGCGCTGCTGACGGCGGCGTTGATTTTGTTTCTGAGCCAGCCGCGAAGCCCGGTAAATCGATGGGCGGCCATCTTCCTCGTATTCTCGTCCATCGGGGGGCTGGTCGACGAGCTGCGGGCTTCCGGGCACTCGGGATGGGCGAACGCCGTGGAATTCATGAATTTGACGATTACCCCGTATGCGGTGGTCGTATTTTGCATGGTTTACTCAGGTCTTCCGGTTAAGAGGAGGCTCTTGGCCGCGCTGAAGGGAATTCTGCTGCTTCCGATTGTTGCGACTGCGGCGTTTACGCCGTTCTCTCCAGAGCTGGAGCTGCATTACGGCTGGCTGCTGGCTTGGGCGCTGCCCTATTACTCAGGGAGCTGCGTGCTGTTAATCGTCTCCCTTCTTCGGGAGAGAAGTCCGGGCAAGCGCAAAAACAGGCTGATTACAACCGCTATTTTCGTTCCGACTTTATTAAGCGTGCTGATTTTCATCTATATTGCAAAAGCCTGGTACCCGGAGTTCGAATTTTTCGAATATGTGTCCTACTTTCTGATTTATTCGTTCGTGGTCGGTGTGCTGAGCGTTTTCGTCTACGGGGTTCTGGGGTTTCGGCTGCGGATTGAGCGCGACCCGCTTGACGATACGATGAAAGCAGTCACCCAGGGGACCCGATTGTTGAATCATACGCTCAAAAACGAGCTCGGCAAAATTGCCGTCAGCGCCGATAATTTGCGCAGGGCGCTTCCGCGGGAGGACGAGCTATCCGGGCAAAGCCTTCGCATCATCTCCGATTCGGCCGACCACATGCTGGAGATGGTGGACCGGATTCATAGCCGTACGAAGGATATCGTACTTAATATGCAAGTCTGCCGACTGGATCTGATCGTGGACGAATGTGTCCGAAGACATCGGGAGCTTCTGGAACGCGGCGCGATACAGGTCCGCACGGAGTATCGCATCAGGCCGACGCTGCTGTGCGATCCGGTGCATCTGGCGGAAGCGATCGGCAACCTGCTGACGAATGCGGCGGAGGCGATGAGGGACGGAGGAGAGATTCGAGTGACGCTCGCGGCAGGAAAGAAGGGGGCAAACGCGATTCTTTCCGTTATGGATACAGGGACAGGCATTCCCAAGGAGGCGCTCCCCCGCATCTACGACCCTTTCTTCAGCACGAAGGGAAGCAGCCGCAACTTCGGTCTAGGCCTGTCCTACGTCTATCAGGTGATGCGCAAAAGCGGCGGGACGATATCGGTAAAGAGCCGCGTCGGAGAAGGTACGAGCGTCGAGTTACATTTTCCGCTGGGAGCAAGCAAGGGGGAGAAGGGATGACGAATAACGAACAGATCCGGGTGCTGCTCGTGGAAGACGATCCGGACTGGATCAAGGCGATGACGGCGTTCCTGAATTACGAGTCGGATATGCTGGTCGTCGGGGCGGCGATGAGTGCCGATGAAGCGGCTCGTCTGGCCGAGACGCTGGCGTTCGACGTGGCGCTCGTCGATATTCAGCTGACCGAAGGCGGAATGGAAGGCATTCGCGTCGCGGCGGATATTCATGAGCGGCATGCCGCCAAGATCATCATGCTGACCTCGATCGGCGAAGAAAGCGCGATGACCCAGGCCTTCACGGCCGGGGCGATTAATTATGTGGAGAAGTCCCGCTACAAAGAGATTCCGCAGGCGATTCGCAGCGCCCATCATCATCCTGCCGCGATGGAGGCCTTGCTTAAGGAATTCGCCAGACTCAAGCGCGAGGAGCAGCTCAAGGAGCTGACGCCCGCGGAGCGGGAAGTGTACGAGCTGCTGGAGGAAGGGTATTCGCAGCCGCAAATCGAGCGCAAGCTGTTCAAGGCCGAGAGCACGCTCAAAAATCAGGTGAACAAAATATTGAAGAAGCTGGGGGTCAGGAGCAGCAAGGAGGCTATAGAGAAAGTACGGCGGAAGGGACTGCGCTAGCGTGCGAAGCAACGTTGGCAGGAAAGGCGGGGGAACAAGACGACATGAATGGAACTAAAACCGCGCGCCCGATCGGGCAACTCTATCTATCTTTCTTCCATACGCTCGTATCGATATCGGGCGGCAGACGGCGATACGATGAAAGAACGATTGTGCCGCAGCTGCGCAATAGGCTTCGTCACGCAGGGCAAGGGCGCTGCGCGACCTCTTCTCTGCAGCGTCAGGCAGGGTCGCCCCGTCGTCGAATGACGCTCGGGGCGGCCCTTTGTTTCGAAGGCTGGACGAGTCGGCTGCCGGCCATCGGCTTTGCGATGGCCGCAAGGCGGACTGGCATCGGGATGGCGGCCGTGTTACGATAAAACAGGGCCGAGGGCTAGAGCTTGGCCCTCACTCATCATGGGAATTATGGAGATAAGGAGAGCGTTATGTTTATAGCTGTAGGTATTGCATTCGTCATCATTTATGCCTTGATCGTGTTCTATATCGGCTGGAGCGGCTGGTCTTGGATGAGGCCGTCCGTATCGCGCAGGTTCCGTTGGTTTTACATTGCGATTGTAGCTTTTCTGGCCAGCTCCTTTATCCTTGCAAGGGTATTCCCGGGCTCCGCCATTCTGAACGTCATCGGTTCGTACTGGCTGGCTATGTTCAGCTTGCTCTTGCTGCTTCTTCCCATCGTGCATCTTATCCTGTGGCTGACCAGACTTACCTCGTTGCCTCGGCATGCTGTGCAGAAGATCGCGGGAGCGGTTACGCTTGTTTTGCTCGCGACTCTTATCGGGTATGGAAGCTATAACGCCTATAGTCCGGTAGTACGCACATATGAAATTGAACTGGACAAGAAGGGACCCGAGAGCGGAAAGCTGAATATCGTCATGGCTTCGGACATGCACTTCGGCTACTTGTCGGGCAAAAGGCATGCGCAACGCATGGTTGAGGAGATCAATGCGCTGAAGCCGGACATCGTCCTGTTTCCCGGCGACATCATCGACGACGATATCGTGCCGTATAAGGAGAAGGGGATCGGAGAAATATTGGCGCAGATCGAAGCTCCTTACGGCGTATACGCTTCGCTGGGCAACCACGACAAGTTCAACGGAGAAATGCAGGAGCTGATCGAGCTGCTCGAAGAAAGCGGAATGCAGGTGCTGTATGATGAAACCGTGGAAGCGGCGGAAGGGTTGACGCTTGTCGGCCGCAAGGATTACAGCGACAAATCGCGGACGGATCTGGCGAGCCTGACGGCAGACGTCGATCAGGACAAGCCGATCATCCTGCTGGATCATCAGCCCAGAGAATTCGAGATCGCCCAAGAGCTCGGCATTGACCTCGTGGTATCCGGTCATACTCATCGCGGACAGATAGCGCCCGCGAATCTCATCACGAAGCAAATCTACGAGAACGATTGGGGGTATCTCCGCAAGGAGCAATTGCATACGATCGTCTCTTCCGGCTACGGCTTCTGGGGGCCGCCGATCCGCATCGGCTCCCGCGCCGAAATCGTACTCATTCAAGCGTCCTTCAACGGGTAATCGACCGATAGCTTTATCCCGCGCATCCCGCCAAGGGATGCTTTTTTTTTGACGAAATGGACGAGGAAGGATGTTCCATACATGAATCGAATTGCCTGCGTTGGGGGAGCATGAACGTTAGAATTCCGGATGAGCGAGGAGCTTATGCATGCCTAAGGATGAGCGAAAACTGTCCGGGACGCTGCAGGACAATGCGGAGGCGATGAAGGAGACGATCGGGCACAGCCCGGATGTCCAATTTCGCCCCTTCCATGTCGGAGGCATGTCCTGGCAAGCTATGATTGTATATATCGACGGTCTCGTAGACAAAAAAACGATTAACGAACAAGTAATGAAGCCGCTGATGCACGCAGGGCCGCCGTCCGTGGGCGAGTTCGCTCGGAAGCGAAGGCAGAGAGAATCAAGGAAACCATTCAATCTTCGATTCTTTCCGTCGGAAATCTGAAAAGCACCGATAGAGATTCAGCCGGATGCCGGTCGAAATCCGCGTCGTAGCGGCCATTCAGGAATTTGGCACGAGAGGGGCCAAGCAGAGATAGACGAATCAAGCCGCAGCCGATAGAAGATCGCTCTCTTGCCTGTCCCGGCGAGAAGGGCGATCTTCTCGTTTATTTTGCTCGAAAGCGCAAGGTACTAGAAAACGTAGTACCTTCGGATCGGGACGTTCCTATAAAGATGGAACTGCGCAGGGGTCTGACTTCGGAGGTACAATAGAAACAGAAAGGGGGGCTGAAGATGGAGGACTACGGGATAGACAAGGTGTCCGCGCCGATCGTGCTGCTGATCGACGGTCAGTGCAATCTCTGCAGCGGCATTGCGCGGTTTGTCATCCGGCGCGATTCGCGCGCCCGATTCCGGTTCGCATCGCTTCAGTCGGATCCGGGACAGCGCTTGCTGGCGGAGGGCGGTCTGAACAGAGAGGATCTGGATACGTTCGTGATGGTCGATAACGGCCGTTATTATACGAAGTCGACCGCGGCGCTGCGAACCTGCGGAAAGCTGGGCTTGCCATGGTCGCTGGCTTGGGCGGGATTGCTTGCTCCGCGCCTGCTGAGGGATCGGGTATACGATTTTATCGCCAAGCGCCGCTACCGTTGGTTCGGCCGTCCCGACCGCTGCCTCGTTCCGACGCCGGACGTTAGCGCGAGATTTCTGGAAGGCGCGTCGAATGACGCAAAGGAGGGGGAGCCGCATGAAGGCTAGACCGATCTACGTAGCGATCAGGATGAAGGCCGACATGCAAGCGCTATGGGAGCATACCCAGCAGCCGGATCTTCATCGGCAGTGGGATTTGCGATTTTCCGATATCGACTACTTGCCTCGCCGGGCCGGGGAAGAAAGCCAGAGGTTTCTGTACCGCACGCGCATCGGATTCGGTCTGAGCATCGCGGGGACGGGGGAAACGAAGGCGACGTTCGAAGGGGATAAGGGAAGGCGTCTGTCGACGCTTGCCTTCGGATCGGAGCAGCGACTCTCGCTCATTCGCCGCGGCGGCGGCTATTGGAAATACGAGGCCTGCGAGAACGGCGAGCTTTTGTTTGCAACTCGCTTCGATTACGAGACGAGGTTCGGAGCTCTCGGCAAGTGGGCGGATATCCTGCTGTTCCGGCCTCTGTTCGGATACGCGACGGCCTGGAGCTTTGACAGACTCAGGCTATGGCTCGAGAAGGGAATTTCTCCGGCTGTCAGCGCGGAGAAGGCCATTCTTCATTATTCGGCCGTCGCGCTGCTTGTTCTGTTGTGGCTGTACCAGGGAGTCGTGCCCAAGCTGCTCTACCCGGGGTACGGGGAGCTGGACCTGCTTCGGCAGACGGGGTGGCTGAACGGATGGGAGGAAGTCGCGCTGCCGCTGCTCGGAGCGGCGGAGGCGGCGCTTGCTTTCCTCATCGGGTTCATGCATCGCAAGCGGTGGGTGTACAAGCTGCAGGCAGGGCTGCTGCTGGCACTCGGCATGGCTGCCGTAACGGGAATTCCCGAGCTGCTGCGCGATCCCTTTAATCCGCTTACGCTCAGTCTCGCGATGGCGGGAGTCGGACTGGCGGCTTCGAGAACGGCGGAGGGGCTTCCGAATGCGGCGAACTGCCGCAGAAGACCTGTCAAACCTAACGAAAAGGCAAGGAGGCTGCGGCCGACATGATCTCAATCTATGAGCAAGCGCTAGGTTCGGAATTTCGCAAGCTGCACCCGAAAGTGCAAGAGCGCTTCGGATTCAGCAGCAAGGACGGCATTGCATCCATCGGACACGGCGTCATGGAGCGCATCTGGTATGCCAAATGGGCGGCCCTTCCGCTGCGGCTGGGCCAGACTCGGCACATTATGTTCCCTCGGGGCGGAACGGCCATCCCCTTCAGCATTGACAACTATGCTTACCGGGATGCCTATGGCCGGGAGACGGTGACCTGGTGCCGGAAGTTCAAATTTCCCGAGGCGATCCGAAGCTTCGACGCCACGATGATCTATAGCGAGGACCGGCAAAAAATCGTGGATTATCTCGGAACGAAGCAGCATCTTGCGGTAGATTTGGAGATGACGGTTCGGGACGACGGCGGCATTCAGATTCGTTCAGGCGAACAGCGCTTCTATGAAGGCCCGTTAGGCTTCCGTTTTCCGCCCTCCTTGACCGGCATCGCCAATGTCTGCGAATGGTATGACGACAGGGAGCAAACCTTCAAAATTTCGGTGAACGTGACGAACCCTCTGATCGGCCCGGTATTTCGCTATCATGGGCGGTTTCAGGCGCGGTTCGAACGCCTGGACGCCGCCGCTTTCCCGCTGGATATCAAGCCGCTGCGGGAGGAACGGAGAGAGTAATAGAGCGCGCGGGCACTAACCGGGGGCTTCCATACAGGAGCTCCCGACAGCTTTCCCCGTAAACGGGGATTTTTTGGCGTCTATCGACAGGAGGGAAATGGAAAGCTAGAATGGAAAATAGAAGAATAGAGCAAGGAGGGACCAATTATGAGACGGGCAATAAAACGAGCGACGGCGGCTTGGCTTGCCGCCCTGCTGCTGCTGCTGGGCAGTCTGTGGCCGGCGCCGGCGGGGGCGAACGGCCCGGCGGGGCCGCTGGGGCCGGAGATCGAGTTCCGGAGCAATGCGGACTGGCCGAGCGGGTTTGCTTTCAATTATTCCCTATTCGGCGGGGGAGCGTACGACGGTCGTTATATTTGGATGGCCCCTGCCGAAACTTCAAGGGTCGTCAAGTTGGACACCGAGACAGGACTGATGACCAGCTATGACAGCTGGCCGACCGGATTTGTCAAAGGAAACGGCGCTTTCGGAGACGCCGTGTTCGACGGCGATTCCGTATGGTTGATTCCCAGTCTCGCGGACAGAGTCATTCAGATCGACTCGACCAACGGAGCGATGACGGGATATCAGAATTGGCCGAGCGGCTTGTCGGGCTCCGCTCCGCGCTTCAGCGGAGGGGTCTTTCACGATGGGGCGTTATGGCTGATTCCTTCGAACGCGAACCAGATTGTCCGGCTAGACAAGTCGTCCGGGACAATGACAGGATATGCAGCATGGCCGAGCGGATTTTCCCTGCAGGGGTACGACTTCGCAGGCGGGGTGTTCGACGGACAATTTATTTGGCTGATCCCGTCCAGAGCCGATCGCGTTATCAGGTTCGATCCGGCAACAGGAGCGATGGAAGGCTATAATGCATGGCCGAACGGCCTAAATCGCGCCGGCTACGCTTTCTCTGGGGGAATATTCGACGGAAACGGCAACGTCTGGCTGATTCCGTACAGCGCCAATCAGATCGTCAAGCTGAATACGAGCGACGGAGAGATGACCGGGTACAGCGATTGGCCGAGCGGGTTCGATAAAAGCGGCAGTTTGCTGACGGGTCCGGCATTCGACGGCCGAAGCATCTGGGTGAAGCCTAGCGGCGACGGCAGATTTCTGCAAATCGATACGGTGACTGGAGAAATCTCGGGGCATTATGCCCCCGCCGGCGATTATATTGGAAGCTTTAGAAAAGGGATATTCGACGGATTGAATCTATGGCTGGTTCCCTCGAGCGCCAGCGAGGTTCTTCGACTTTCCAGCGTTCCGGCGATGGTTTCCGCCGTCGGGGGCTCCGAGACTGCGACGCTGTCGTGGTCGCCGGTCAACGGAGCTTCGGGCTATCGGGTGCTGCAGAGTCCGACGGCGGCTTCCGGCTATACGGAAGCTACGACCGTAAGCGGAGCGGTGTACAGCCACACGGTGACGGGTCTGACGAATGGAACGCCCTACTATTTCAAGGTAACGGCCCTGTTCCCGGGAGATGAAAGCATCGCCTCTAACGTTATGAGCGCGACGCCGTTATCGGACAATGCGGATCTGGGCGCTTTGTCGTTGTCCGCGGGAACGCTGAATCCGGCGTTCGCGCACGGCACGGATGCATACACGGCGAATGTAGGCAACGAGGTCGGAAGCTTGTCGATCACGGCAACCTTATCCGACGGAGACGGCACGCTGACGATCAACGGAGCGGCGGCGACCGACGGCGCGGCGTTCGGTCCGATTTCCTTGAACGTGGGAAGCAATACGATTACAATCATCGCCACGGCGCCCAGCGGAGCGACGAAGACGTATACGGTAACGGTCGAGAGAGCTGCGCCGGCTGCGGCTTCCGGCGGCAGCGGCGGAGGCTCCGCGCCTGTACCGCCGAGAAGCGTCATTGATCTGAACGGCAAGGAGATCGACCCGGCCGCCTTCGACCCGGAGAAGCCGTCCGTCATTCTGGAGACCGAGCCGAAGGGAGATTCCGTCTATGCGGCGATTCCGTTGTCCGTACTTGCCGGTCTTAAGGAGCGCAATGCCTCGTTCTTCATCGAGATCAAGACGCCTTACGGCAGCTACCGCATTCCTGTTCGACTGGCCGAGCTTATTCCCGGATTGGACAAGCTGTTGGCTTCGAACGGGCTTAAAGCCGAGGAGCTCAGCTTCAGGATCACGCTGACGGATAAGTCCGGCGATCCGGCCATCCGAACGGCGCTTGCCCGAGAACTGCCATCCGGCAAGGTGATGGGCGCAATCGTCGACTATCGGATAGAACTGGTTCAGGCGAAGACAGGAGCCGCGATCGGAACGGCGGACAAGTTCGCCGAAGCGTTGACGAGGTTGATCCCGATGCCAGGGAGTAGGACGGACATGCCGGAGCAGTGGGGGGCATTCCGTTATCGCGAATCGACTGGTAAGCCGGAGTTCGTTCCGGCGCGCAAGCTGAAAATCGGCGAAGCGTGGTTCGCAGCGATCCGTTCCGATTCCAACAGCATCTATGCGGTGCTGGAGAACGAAATAGCGTTCAGCGATATGAGCGGGCATTGGGGGCGGAAGGCTGCTCATACGGCCGCAGCCAAGGGGCTGGTAAACGGCGTAGGAGGGGGCCTCTTCGCCCCGGACCGCTTGGTCACGGGAGCCGAATTCGAGACGATGCTGCGGCGGGCGCTGGGCCGAGAATCGCTCACGCCGGATGCAACGTCCGGCCGGCCGCTGACAAGAGAGCGGATGGCTGGCATGCTGGCCGGAGCGATCGGGCCGCAGACGCCCGCAAGCGCAGGGCAAGGCGTCGCGTTGGACGGCTACCGGGACATCGGGACCGTGCACCCGGATTACATCGCAGCCGTCAGGACGATGGCCAAGCTGAACGTGATGACGGGAACCGCAGCGAACGTATATGAGCCGCAGCGGACGGCAACCCGAGCCCAGGCGGCCGCTGTGCTTGTGCGGACGCTCGTCGCGCTCGGCATGATCGACGAATAACGGCGTCCTATGGCGCCAAACGGGGCGTCCGTCTGCAAGTCCTCATCCGAAGCCGGGTGGGGACTTGCGTTTTAATGCGCACGTCCGCCTTCGCCTGAAGCCATGCGCGAGGGGGAGGACGGACAGGCTGCAAGCTTGCGAAAAAATGGACATCGGCGCCGAAGACACAGAGACGGGAGAAACGGCATGATCAAACAAACAATTGCGCTTCTCGTCCTGCTTGCGATCGGCCTATCGGGAGCGGCGACCGCATTCGCGGAAGCCGCTCCCGCGGCCGGGCACGGCAGGACGACGCCTTCGGGCATCGAACTCGAAAAGCTGGAGGAATTTGTAGATGAATACGTCGAGAGCAGAGTGGGGAAAACCTTGGCCGGCGCGTCCATCGTGATCGTAAAGGACGGACAAACCGTATTGTCGAAAGGCTACGGCTACGCGGATCGGGAGAAACAAGCGCCGGTCACGCGGAGTACGGTATTCGAGTGGGGCTCCATCAGCAAGCTGGTCGTTTGGATCGGCGTCATGCAATTGGCCGAGCAGGGGAAGCTGGATCTGAACGCGGATATTCGAGCCTATTTGCCCGACGATATTCTGTCGGGCTTAACCTATCGCGAGCCGATCACGATGCTGAATCTGATGAACCATAACGCGGGCTTCGAGGAATATATGTTCGATATGGCCTACACCTCTCCCGAGAAGGTGCGCTCGCTGGAGGAGGGACTAAAGCTTGCCCGGCCCGCGCAGATATACAAGCCGGGCGAGGTTGTCGCTTATTCCAACTATTCCACTACGCTCGCAGCTTATATCGTCGAAAGAATCAGCGGCCGGCAGTTTCACGCCTATGCGGAGGAGCAGGTGTTCTCAAAGCTGGGCATGAATGAGACAACGGCCCATCCCACGCTGGAGAACCGTCCGGAGCTGATCGCGGAGAAGGCGTCGGGTTACCTGCTGGCGGGCGAAGACGATTTCGCGCCCGGCTCGTGGAACTATATGTCCATGTACCCAAACGGCGGGAACAACGGGACGGCGGAGGATCTCGCCAAGCTGGCCGTCGCGCTGATGCCGGCCGAGGGAGAAAGCTCGCCCCTGTTCGCCCGGCCGGACACGTTAGCGGAAATGCTTGCCCGGAGCTATTCGGCGGATGCGAATATGCCGGGGATCGCGCATGGTTTCTGGGAATATCCGGGCGCACGCAGGACGCTGGGGCACGGCGGGAACACGATCGCGTTCTCCAGCCAGCTCCAATTCGTTCCGGAGGAACGCTTTGCGGTCATCGTCATGACGAACCAAGCGGCCGAGTCCGACATCGTCCACGGGCTGTCCAGAGCGTTGACGGGCATGCGAGACCTGGGCACGCTTCAAGAGGGGCTGCCCGATTCCGCGCAGCTTCAGGGGAGCTTCATTGCCGCGCGCCGCCCCGCTTACGGCTTCATGAGCCTATATCCGTATCTCACCCTGCTTAACATCGAGCCTCTTGGAGCGAAGGATATTCGCGTCTCTCTGGCCGGATTAACGGCGGAGTACAGGCAGGTCAAGCCTTTCCTGTACGAGAAGGGGAGCGGCGACGACGCATTGGACGCTTTTCCGATGCTGCATTTTAAGGTGACCGGAGGCAAGGTGGACAAAATCTCCATGTACACGACCGACTATTTGCCGCTGCCTGCCGGGAAGTCGCGTCCCCTATTGCTCTTGAATGCCGTTCTGGCTGCAGTCTCGGTCGCTTTCTTTATCTTATCGCCCTTGGTGATGCTGGCGAGGGCTTTATGGCGCAGAAGGAAAAAGACAGAGCGCTCCCCGGCGCAGTCGGCGATGCGCAGGCTCGTCGCCGGACTGAGCCTGACCGGCACCGGGCTCGTCGCGAACAATCTGCTGCTGGCGGCCAGAATGCTTAGCCGCAACGAGCGCGCCTATTCGGAGGTTTGGCCGCAGCTCGTTGCCAATCGTATTCTGACGGGATTAGCCGTTGCGCTTGCGGTATGGCTTGCGCTCTATTGGATGGCGAGGAGACCGAAGTTGACCCTGCGGCAAAAATGGGCGACGCTGCTCCCCGTCGTCCTGCTCGCTGCGCTTATCGGCTTGTTGGCGTTCTGGCAATTCTATCGCTAATCAAGCAGCCGAACCCGAAATGGAAAGTCCCGGCAATCGGGAGAAGAACGAGCCTCTTTGGACCCGGGCAACAGCGAGGTTATCGTCACGTGGCCGGGCAAAGCATGCTAGGGCTGCAATCGAGCGGAAGGAAGCAGCGGATGGAACCGAGAGACGAATTGCGCCAGCTCCTCCGCGTATCCGTCCACGACCAGCTTGCGGGGAGAGAAAATCGCCGCCCAATAAGCGCTGAACTCGGATGAGGCATAGCGCTTGCGCAGCATGGAGTGGTCCGCGTCGGGAAAATACGAGAGCGAGAGCAGGCCGGGAGGCAGCTTCTCGCGATAGACGCTTTCGGTTTCCTCCACGTCTACGTTAATGTCTTGCCCTCCTAGCACCAGAAGGATGGGGGACGTGAATCGCGTCAGCTCGTCGCTGGCGTCGGATCGGAAATTTCTTGCGATGAAGGCCCATCTGTCCCTGGAGAGAAGGCGATCCGGCGCCGCGAGCTTGAGATACTCCTCATAGGAGGAGCCGCGCTCAAGCAACTGCACGATTCGCGCATTGTAGGCTTCGCGCTCCTCGATCTCGTCTTCGGTGCGTCCGTCCCGCAGCATCTCGGCGCGGGTGTTGTACTGGCCTTGGGAAATCCAGTTGACGGCGGGCGATACGAGAATGCTGAAGGCGAGCGTCGGCTCCTTCTCCACGATCTTGGGAATGACCCATCCCGCCTGGCTTGCTCCCCATAAGCCGATGAAGCGTTCGTCGATCTCGGGCAAGGATCGCGCCCACTCGATCGCATGAACGATCTCTTGAGCGCGATCCTCCATGCTTTGCTCCAGCCAATGGCCGGAGGAGCCGCCGATTCCCGGCTTGTCCAGCGACAAGGAAGCGTAGCCGACGGAGGCGAATTTTTCCCACAGCGGCTTGTAGCCGTCATTGTAGGAATCGTCTATCGGTCCGTCGCCATGCACGAACACGACGAGCCCGAATTTGCCGGAGCCGTTCTCGGGCAGCGCCAGCGTTCCGGCGAGTCTGCCCTGCGGGGTATCGATGACGACGGCTCGTTCGATCATGCGATAAGAATGCTGGTCAAGCACATAGAGGACAAGCGCGAGCAGAGCGCCGATCAGCGCGATAACGGCGATTTTAACTTTTTTTCTCATCGATGCGGCTCCTTGGCTGCGAATTGGGATACCAGGCCATGTAATGCCAGAGAGGCTCCTTAAATAACAATTGTCCAACGATGCTGTATCTGGATCGGACGAGACGGAAGCCCATTCGCTCGTATAATTGAACGGCCCGGACGTTCCGGCCCGCGACATGGAGCGTCAAGCGATCGAATTCGGGACGTTCTTCAACCAGCAGCCGCGCCTGCGACAGCAGCCGGAAGCCGATTCCCAGATTGCGGCGGCTGGCGCTGACGGCGACGTAGTCGATATAGCACTCCCTTGGAAGCGGCTCGTAGTCGAGATAGCTGAGCCCTCCCAGCAAACGGCATACGTTGAAAAATCCATACTGCTTAAAGAGGCTGCTCAAGCGGATCGGTCGCTCCGCGCGTTGCGCGCTCGGGGCCGTTCGCGATTTCAGAGAGAGGGCGCCGACGACTTCATTCCCTTCTACGGCCACCGCCTGAGCGGTGAGAGAGGGCCACGCGATTCGTGCCAGACGGGCAAGCCGTTCGTCGTCCAGAGGAGCGAGGGCTTGGAACTTGCCGCGAAAAGCCTGCAGAAGAAGCTGTCTGACGGCTTCCTCGTGCTGCATGCGGTAAGGGACGATCGGGATGTCCGGACGGGTCGTCATCGGAGTTCTCCGCAGCGGTCAGGATCGAGCCTGACCTGAATTTCATACTGAAGCCGCTCCTGCTCGAACATAGACAGATAGGCATGTTCTACGAAAATAAAAGGCCCTGCGGCGGAGGCATGACGTTGGCGCAGCTCATGCGCCAGCCGCTCCGCTTCGCGTTCAAGGTCCTGCTCGTCGGTCAGCGCGAACGGCTTGCAAAGATACTCTCCTTCCTCCAATACGCTGTCGCTTTTCTCCGCGCTTTCCATGCACAGAAGCGTGCGCTGCGCCTCGCAGACGTAATAAAGATCGTTCTTGTACAAGCCGCTTGGCGCAGGCTCCCGTTCGTACAGGCTGCGGGCGGTAAGCGAGGCGCCGTCCGCCAGAACGAGCCATTGCTTCAAGCGGCGCTCCGGCAGCCATCGACGCTGGTAGCCGCGAGGCTGTTCGCTCCATTCCCGCTGCTTGTCCAGCAAGCTTTCCATTTGCCGCTGCAGCTTCGTCAGCCGATCGATTTCCGTCCGAACCTTGCCTAGCGATTCGTCCAGGAGCAGCCTGTAATTCTCGGGAGAATAGCCATTCAGGCATTGCTCGATCGTGCCGACGGGAATGTCCAGCTCGCGGAGCAGCAAAATATGGGCCAGCCGATAAACCTCGTCGATGCCGTACATGCGATAGTGATTGTCGCCGGTGAAGGCCGGAGGCAAAATCCGCTTATCTTCGAAGTAGCGAAGCTGGTGCACGGATACGTTCATAAGCTTGGCCAGCTCGCTGATGGTGATGTAGTCGTTCATGGGAGAGCCCCTTCCGGATGCAGAGTGAATGTCTTAACGATAAACCTTAGGTCTGTCCTAATGTCAAGAACGGATTCGTCACGGGCGAGTCTGGCCTCTTTGGCGGTAACGCGGCATGCAGGTTGCTTCGTTCCGGCGGATAAGCTATACTTACGCAATTATTGACTAATCACTCACAGTTGAAGGAGACGGGAAGCGCTATGGCTAGAGCGGAAGCGGCATCGGTCAATCGCAAATCCGATATTGTATCGGCGGCGATCGAGATTTTTGCGGAAATCGGTTACTATCGCGCCACGACAGCGCAGGTCGCGGAGCGGGCGAAAATTTCCCAGCCTTATATTTTTCGTTTTTTTGCTACGAAGGAAGCTTTGCTCCTGGCCGCGCTGGAGGTTTCCTGGACAAGAGTCGTCGAGGCTTTCCGCAGAGCCGTGGACTTGGCTTCGCCGGACCAGCTGGAGAGGCGGCTGATCGAGGCCTATGTGGAAATTCTCGCTGCTCACGAGAAGGAAATATTGCTGCAGATGCAAGCCCAGACGATTCAGGAAGCGCCGATTCGCCAAGCGATGCAGGACGGCTTCAGGGAAGTGCGCGGGATGGTGCTGGAAGCCTTCCGGGCAGCGAACATGGAAAACGCCGAGGAGCGGACGCTGCTATTCCTTGCCAGAGGGATGCTGTGCAACATTGCGACATCGTTGCAATTGCCCGAGCTTATGGAAGGGGGAGGACGGAAATAATAGCTTTACGAAATTTATTTATTGACCAATCAATAACTTGATGATAAAGTGTGCAATAGTTAGTGATTAATCAATTACAAACAAGAGAAGAGGATGAGGCAAATGGAAAAGGCCATCGTAGTCGGAGCAACGGGCGGAACAGGAGCGGCAATTACAGAGGAGCTGGTGAAGAGGGGGATTCCTACGCTTGCGTTCGGCCGTTCGTCCGGCAAGCTGGAACGGCTGGCGAACCGCCTGGGTAATCCGGAGCATCTGGAGATCGTCGTCGGCGATGCCTTCCGTTCCGACGAGATTGCCGCCGCGGCGCGCGGGACTGACGTTCTGTTTCATTGCGCCAACGTTCCTTATCACGAGATGGAGAAGAAACTGATCCCGCTGGGCGAATCGGTCATGGAGGCGGCGAATCTCCTTGGCATGAAGCTGGTCGTCATCGATGGCATCTATCCTTATGGACGCAAGCAAATGGAGCGAGTGACGGAGGAGCATCCGAAGGAGCCGCACACGAGGAAGGGCAAGACGCGGCTCGCATACGAAAACATGCTGTTCGATGCCAGATGGAAGCGCGTCCGGACCATGATCGTCCGTCTGCCGGATTATTATGGACCGACGGCGAACGAGGCCTCCTATCTGGGCGCCACGCTCGAAGCGATCGCGGCGGGGAAGCCTGGCATCTTCGTCGGGAATATGCAGGTTCCCCGCGAATACGTGTACTTGCCGGATGCGGCATCGATGGTGGTGGAGCTGGCCGGACGGGAAGAAGCTTATCGGCAAAACTGGAACATTCCCGGGGCGGGTCTGATTTCCGGCAAGGAGATCGTGCGACTGGCCAGGAGGGCGAGCGGGCGCTCCAGGCCGATCGTTCCGCTCGGAAGAATCGGGCTCTCGCTGCTCGGCCTGGCTGCGCCGGTAATGAAGGAAGTGGTCGAGATGCTGTATTTGACCGAAGAGCCGCTTGTGCTCAGCCGGGACAAATACGAGAGCCGCATCGGTCCGATTCCGGAGACGCCCTTCGAAGAAGGAATTGCGCAGACGATACGGGAATTGCAAAGAAAGCTGAAGATTGCACATTTGTAATTGATCAATTACTAATCCGTGTTCAAGGGTAGTTCGGCACCATATTAACTTGAATAAGCTGATGGAAGGCAGCGAGCGGTCCCTTTCGCGATGGAATGGACCTTAGAACTTGGTGAACCGCGACAGAAATAATGCTTGGCAATCCCGTGCCGATATCGGACAATGAAAGGAGCGGATTAGGAGGAAGAACGATACATGGAAGAGATCAATAGATTGACTTATGAAACCGAATTGTGGGCGCAGGGCATGACGGCGGTGGCGGGCGTCGACGAGGTCGGACGGGGCTGTCTGTTCGGAGACGTGGTGGCCGCCGCGGTCGTGCTGCCGGTCGGGCTTGTGCTGGAAGAGGTAAATGATTCGAAGCAGATCAGCGAGAAAAAGCGGAACAGGCTCTACGAGCAAATCATTCAAGAAGCGACGGCATGGTCGGTGGCGAGAATCGAGCCGGCGGTGATCGATTCGATCAATATCCGTCAGGCGTCCAGACTGGCGATGAAGCAGGCGGTGCTAGGTCTGGGAGTCGCGCCGGAGCACTTGCTAGTCGACGCGGAGACGGTAAGCCTGCCCATCGGGCAGACGGCGATCATTAAAGGCGACAGCTTGAGCCAATCGATCGCGGCGGCTTCCATCCTGGCCAAGGTGACGAGAGACCGGCTATGCGCGGAGGTGTGGGAGGCGCTGTATCCCGGATACGGAATCGCGGTACATAAAGGCTATGCGACGAAGGTCCATCGCGAAGCGTTGCAGAGGCTCGGGCCGACGCCGATGCATCGCCGCAGCTTCATGAAAGGACAGGAAGCGGAGCAGCAGGCGCTGTTCTAAGGGCGGACGAGCGTCCCATCCATTCATGGCGGGACGGCGGAATGCCGATACATAGGATAGGGAGCTTGTAAGGAGGAATCGGCATGAGCATGAATATCGGTCCGATGCTGCGGGCGCTGATGGGCGACGCGGTGCCGACGGACAGCCGCTCGCTGGAACTGAAAATCGGTCAAATCGTCAGAGGCGTCCTGCTGGAGCTGCTTGAAAATCAGGAGGCGCTCGTCAATATTAACGGCGTGCACGTAAAAGCCAAGCTGGATGCGGAGATGCCGCTGGGCCGCAGCGCGCTGCTGCAGGTTCAGCCCGGCGGGGCCGGGGGTCTGGTGACCTTGAAGCCGCTGGCGGACACGACGGAGGCTCTGCCCGAAGAAGGGCTGAAGGATGTTCTGAAAACCTTCGGCATGCCGGAGCAGAAATGGGCGATGGAGCTGCTTCGCGGATTGAAGCGAGACGGCTATCCGATCGGCAGGGAGGCTGCGGCGCACTTCAATGCCGCAGCCGCGCTTAAGCCGCCCGGAGTCGATGCGGAGACGTGGCTGAACGCGGCTGACGTCGCGTTTCGCAGGGGGCTGAAGCCGACGGAGACGACGCTGTCGTCGCTCCGGCAGGCGTTGTTCGGCCAGCCGATCCATGAGGGGCTGGCCGATCTGCGGACGGCGCTGGACGGCTGGCTGTCCGGAGCGAAGCCGCCTTCCCCGGAGGCTGCGGCTCTGGGGCAGCGGCTGCAGAGCTTGCTGGCGCAGGGCGCTTCGATCCTCTCCGAGGGAGAAGCGCTGCTTGCCGGGGAGCGGCAAGCGGGCGCGCAGACCGCGAAGCCCGATGCGGCGCTTCCGCAGCAGCAGGAGGCGGCAGCGCCGCGAGCCGGCGGCGAGCCGGGCAAAGCCGCCGCAGACGCCGCGCAAGCCCGTGGCGACGGCGCGGCCAGGAGCGCGGCCGCTGCCCAGCCGCAAGCCCCGGCAGCGCCGGGCACGCCAGCGCCGCCGGCTCAGGGCGGCGCG